>NZ_JACFTC010000008.1:0-112569 GCF_014281985.1 Flavobacterium sp. GP15 | reverse complement strand
AAGCTATCCAATTGCAGTGGCTTTAGGCAGTAATCCAAACTATACAATTGTTACTACTAATGCCATTTTGACTGTTATTAAGAAACCAAGTATTGCACTTGTTAAAACAGGCGTTTTTATGGATGATAATAATGATGGTTTTGCACAAGTTGGTGAAAAAATAATGTATACTTTTTCAGTTACTAATACTGGAGATATGACTGTAAATTCGATCAATGTTACTGATGCAATGGTAGGTTTGATAGTTTCTAATACTATGATTCCATCTCTTGCTGGAGGTATGACAGACAATTCTATTACAGGAATCTATGTATTAACTCAAACTGATATTGATGCTGGTCAAGTAACGAATACTGCTGTTGTAAAAGGTAAAGATCCTAAAGGAAATGAGGTAATAGATATATCTGGTACTGATCTAAATAATGATACACCTACAATTACTTTCTTAACTCAAAAGGGAAGTGTTGCAATTACAAAAGATGGAGTATATGTTGACAGTGATAATAACGGAGTAGTGAATGTTGGTGATAAGATAAGATATAATTTTGTTGTAACGAATACTGGTAACGTGACATTAACAAATGTAACGGTCAGCGATCCTTTACCAGGAGTAATACTATCTGGAGCTCCTATAAATTTAAATATAGGTACTTCTAATTCTACTAATTTTGTAGGAACTTATTCTATAACTCAAGCTGATATAGATAATGGTGTTGTTTACAATTTAGCTAGTGTTACGGGTACAACTCCATTTGGTAGTAAAGTAACAGCTAGTTCTACTGATCCAAATCCTTGTACGGATTGTTCTCCAAAACCAAACTGTACTGATTGTACTATCACTTTGTTAACGCAAACTCCTAATTTGAAAGTAATAAAAACAGCTTCTACAACGGGGTATAGTTTAGTAGGTGATACAATCAGTTATACTATAGAAGTGAAAAATACTGGTAATACAACTCTTTATCAAGTTGTTGTAACTGACCCATTGACAGGTCTGAATACTACTATTGCTAGTTTATCTCCAGGTATTTCTAAGTTGTTTAACGAAAATTATTCAGTAACTAAAGCAGACTTGGTGAAAAATTCAGTAACCAATACAGCTACTGCTAGTGGATTAACTCCAGGGAACATTACAATTAGTGCTACAGATTCAGTGGTAATTGATAAATCATTAGTATTAGGTTGTGGAAGCATAGTAGTTCACAATGCTTTTTCTCCAAATGGTGATAATATAAATGATGTTTTTGTAATCGATAACATTGATAGTAAAGAATGTTACCCTGAAAATAGTGTCGAAATATACAACCGTTGGGGAGTATTGGTTTTTGAAACTAAAAATTATGACAATAAAACTAATAATTTTGAAGGTATATCAAGAGGAAGAACAACTCTAAGTCAGTCTGAAGGACTACCTACAGGAACTTATTTTTACATCTTAAATTACACTTTCGTAGACGGAAATGGAGATCTTCGAAATAATAAAATGGATGGATATTTATATCTTACTAAATAATTTTAATTCCTGAGGATAATCAATTGTCCTCAGGATAAAAAATATAATTTTATTTAGGATTACAGTATTAACATTTAGCTAAACGACTCGTTTTTTAATAGAATAGTGTCGTAATAAAAAACCTACTATGAAAAAGAATTTTTTTTTAATTATTTTGATGTCTACAGCTTTTACTAGTTTTGCCCAACAGGATGCTCAGTATACACAATATATGTATAATACCATAAATGTAAATCCAGCTTATGCAGGATCAAGAGGTGTCATGAGTATTTTTGCTTTGCATCGAACGCAATGGGTAGGGTTAGATGGTGCACCAATTACAAATGTAGCTTCAATAAATACACCAATAAGTGATAGTAGAGTGGGGCTAGGTGTTTCTTTTATCAATGACAAGATTGGTCCAACTAATGAAAATACTCTTTCTGCGGATCTATCATACACAGTTCCTATGTCAGAGAATTATAAACTTTCGTTTGGTATAAAAGGGACAGCAAATTTGTTTAATCTTGATATTTCAAAATTAAATCCAGTTGATATTGATCCTTCAATACAAAATGTAGAGAATAAATTTTCTCCCAATGTTGGTGCAGGTATTTACTTGCATTCAGACAAGGCTTATGTTGGATTTTCGGTTCCAAATTTTATTGAATCGAATCGTTATGATGATAATGAAGTAGCCATTTTTAAAGAGAAAATAAATTACTATTTGATGGCAGGTTATGTGATCGATTTAAGTAGTGAAGTAAAATTTAAACCTGCTGTTCTTTCTAAATTAGTTATTGGTTCACCTCTTCAGGTAGATATTTCAGGAAATTTTTTATTTAGTGAAAAATTCACCGTTGGTGTTGCCTATAGATGGAGTGCAGCTTTGAGTGGTATGGTTGGATTTCAGGTTTCTGATGGAATATATATAGGTTATGGTTATGATAGAGAAACCACAAAACTAAACAACTATAACTCTGGTTCACACGAAATATTTTTGCGATTTGAATTGTTCAGTCGTCAGTCTCGAATAGTATCACCTAGATTCTTCTAAAAATCATGATAATGAAATCAAAGATTCCAAAAAGCCAATTAAGTACTACTAAAGATTTACATAAAAGTAGCTTTGTATCGCTAATGATAGTGTTATTAACTTCAACATGTATGTTTGCGCAATCCTCTAAAGAGACTAAAGCAGATGATCAATATGAGAAATTAGCGTATGTAGATGCTATTCAAACTTATGAGAGAATTGCTGTTAAGGGATATAAATCTCAAGACATGTTACAAAAACTAGCAGATTCATATTATTTCAAAGCAGATTTAGATAACGCTGCAAAATGGTATAAAGAATTATTTGCTTTCGCAAAAGATATTGCTCCGGAATATTATTATCGCTATTCACAATGTTTGAAAGCGATAAAAGACTATAAGAAAGCAGATGAAATGCTAGCAATGTTTAACAAAAAAAGTGGAAATGATTTAAGAGCAAATCTAGCGAGTTCTCAAAAAAATTACCTTGCAGAAATTAAGAAAAATTCAGGAAACTATACTATCGAAAATGCCGGTATTAACTCTGAATATTCAGATTATGGAAGTGCCTATTATGGTAATAAATTAATTTTTGCTTCAGCTAGAGATACCAGCGGATTAAGAAACATGAAGCATACCTGGACAGGTGAAGGTTTTACTAACTTATATCAATCTGATATCGACAATCAGGGTGTTTTGTCTACTCCAAAAAGATTTGGAAAAAAATTAAATTCTAAATTTCATGAATCTACACCCATTTTTACAAAAGATGGAAAAACGGTTTATTTCACAAGGAATAATTTCCTAAACGGAAAAAAAGGTAAAGACTCGGCAAGGATAACTTTGTTAAAATTGTATAAAGCGAATTTAGATGGCGATAAATGGTCAAACATTACTGAATTACCATTTAATAGTAATGAATATAGTGTAGCTCATCCTGCTCTTAGTGGAGATGAAAAGACTTTATATTTTGCATCAAACATGCCTGGAACATTGGGTCAGTCTGATTTGTTTAAAGTTGAAATCAAATCTGATGGTAGCTTTGGTAAACCTGAAAATTTGGGCAAAGGAATAAATACAGAAGGAAGAGAAACTTTTCCTATGGTTACTTCTACAGGCGAATTATATTTTGCCTCTGATGGTCATCCCGGATTAGGTGGATTAGATATTTTTGTATCAAAAATAGATTCGGATGGAACTTATAAAAATGTTCATAATGTTGGAGAACCATTAAATAGTTCTAAAGATGATTTTGGTTTTTTAATTAATGAGGTAACACGTAATGGATACTTCACCTCTAACAGAGAAGGTGGAAAAGGGGGTGATGATATATACAAATTAATAGAAATTAAAAAAGCAGTATGTGAGCAAATGTTAGTAGGAATTGTTACTGATAAAGAAACAACTTTACCTCTAGCAAATACAGTAGTAACTTTATTAGACGCCAATTTCAAACTATTAAAAGAATATACTACAGCTTTAGACGGTAAATTTGACTTTGGGCAAGTTACATGTGATTCAAAATTTTATATAAAAACAGAAAAAGAAACTTATACAATTATCGAAACCACAGTAAGTATTCCAAATGAATTTGGAAAAACTTTTATTACAATTGCTCTTGATAAATCTGTAAAAGCAGTTAAAGAAGGTGACGATTTATTTAAAATGATAGGTTTAAATAGTATTTATTTCGATTTAGATAAATCATTTATTCGTAAAGATGCAACTGTAGAATTAGCAAAAATTCTTGATGTTTTAGAGCAAAATCCTACGATGGAAATTGATATCCGCTCTCACACAGATTGTCGTCAGACAGCCAAATATAATTTAGCTTTATCTGAAAGAAGAGCTAAATCGACAATGGAATGGTTGGTGAAAAAAGGTATAAATAAATCTAGATTATCAAGTAAAGGATATGGAGAATCACAATTAGTTAATGATTGTGGTTGTGAACCAACTAGTAATTCAAATTGTACTGAAGAGCAACACCAAGCCAATAGACGTAGTGAGTTTATTGTTAAGGCTAAGAAAAAGTAACACTATTATATCTATATAATATAAAAACTTTCAACTTTATTAATGTCAGTGGTTAGATCAATTTGTTAATTAAATACAGACATATTCCTAAAAAGGTTTAAGTTGAAAAAAAAGGCTTCGATTTTATATCGGAGCCTTTTTATTATGAAATTTATTCAGTTATAATTAGTCATATCTAATAGTGTTTTTATGTAAGATGACTATTTGTAAAAGTTCAAGAAAAACAACTGATTTAAATAAAATAGGAATTTAAGTTTCTATTATTTGAACTTTAATTCCCAAGACAAAGCAAGAGAATAAATCCAAAAGAAATTTCCTTGATCAAAAATAATTTCTTGATGTGCTACTCCAAATTGTGCTCCCCAAGCATTTTGTTTATTAGTTGTCGTAAAGTAATAACCAACATTTAACTTTTGGGACTCAAGATTTACTATTGCTGCGTCATTTGGGTTAAATTGAAATTGATTAATTTCTGGAGAGAATCCCATTCCAATAGAAATGCCTAAATAATTATCAGCATCACTTCGATATTTTCTATAAGTTAAGGTTCCAGATTTACTAGTTCCTGTGTCACCTGGAGTAAAATAAGGGCGAAAAGACCAATAACTATTTCCTGTATACCAGCCCAATGATCCAGTAAAAATGTTTGTGGTAGATGAATATTTTAATGTTCTAAATCCAAGTGAAATCTCAAAACTTTTAGGCAATGATTGGTACAACTCAGCACCATATTTTAAATCTGGAAATAGAAAAGAATTTGCTATTCCAACATTTACATAAGCATACAATCCTTTTCTAATTTTAGGATATAAATCAACTTCAAACTGTGCTCCGTTTTCACCAAAGCGTCTATTTATATTTAGCTTTGGGGTAATACTTCCATATTTCGTTTGTCTGCTATATTTTAAGGAATAATATTGCATCGGATCAAAAACAGAGGAATACAGATCGACAGCCGCATTAATACCGATACTATTTTTTCTAAGTAATTTATCTAAAGACATTTTGAAATCTTTAGCTTTTTGATCCTCGGGATTTTTATCTAAAACCGTTTCAATTGTTACTAATGCCTCTAATGGATCATTAGTGTTTTCTTGAGCGCTTGCTTTTAGATAAAGTAATTCTGAGTCATTTGGAAATAGTTTCAAAGCATTATTGGTCATATCTAATGCCGCATAAGGCAAGTCTGCCCACAATTCATTTTTTATAGCAGCAATCCAAGTATCTTTATTGCTTGAATCTTTTTCTAAAATTGAAGCAAATAATTTTCTTGCTTTTTTATAATCACTATCCCAAGAATATGTTGTTGCCAAAAAGGTATTAATTTCATGGTAATTAGGATATTTACTCAAAATATTTAGTAATGTATCTTGCGCTTGTTTACGTTGCTGGTTAAAGGCTAAATTTCGAGCAGTTTGAAATGAAGTATCAGGATTTCCATGATACTCATTCTGTTGTCCACGTACTATTATTGAAGTAAAGAACAAAAATGCAAAAGTCAGTTTTATATTTATTTTCAATATCATTTCTTAAGATTTTTTTTAAAATTTAAATATTCTTTATTTTCAGGATAAAGTATTAAAAGGCTATCTATTATTCTTTTAGAATCCTTTAAATTACGATTTCTTTTGTATGCTTGACCCAATTTAAATCCAATTTCTGGATTGTTAATCTGATTACTCAAAGCCTTTTTACCTATTGCTATTCCTTTCTTATTTTGTCCAGACCACCAATAAATGTCCATTACAGCCAAATAGGAATCTCCATAAAAAGGAGTTCTATTGATGACTTCAAGCAATTCTTTTTCTGAATTTTTATAGTCACCTTCCCAAGCCAGTATTCTGCCTATCAGAGTTCTTACATCACCATAATTAGGCATGTCATTTAATATATAATTACACAACAATTTTGCTGATTTACGTTCTTTTTTGAAAGCTAATTCTCTAGCCAAAAAGAAAATTTGATCATGATCAAGTCCTTTTGTTAATTTTTTAATGTTTGCCATTTCGGCATCAGTAAATTCATAAGCAGGCTTGTTAAAGTTAGAAGTTGTACTTGTAATTTTATCTTTTGTGGTTAAGTATGAATTTAATTTTTTAAAATTAGAAAAGGAATTGCTAATCGTTTCTCTAATGCCATCGTTAGTTTCGCTAATGTTGAAATTTTCATCGATTTTAAACAAAGTTCCGTCAGAATAAAAGTATTCTTTGTAGATATAATCATTTATACTTCCCTTATAGCGCATTAATGCAATATTATGAACATTTCTAAATTGTCTAACAGTATCTAATCCTTGAGCAATCCAATCTGTTTTTTTTAACTTATTAATATTGTAGTTATTCGTCAAAAAAGAAACTAAACTTGGGGTTACATCTGTATGCGAAGAAATAGATTTTATAATAGCTGTTTTTTTTAATAATGGACTAAAAATGTAAAAAGGCACATGAAAACGAGACAAATTATCTTTTTGAGGTACTGGAATTAATCGGTGATCTCCTGTAATTACAAAAATAGTATTTTTATAATCGGCTCTTTTAGAATAAGCTTGCATGAAATCTTTTAGAGAATGATCAGTGTATAATAAACAAGCTAATATATCTTTATAATCTTTTATTTTACTTTTTTCGGAGCTGGTCTTTGTATTAAGAATGTCTTCTACTTTAGCCAAATATTCCTTTTTTGTTGGAAAATCAAACGGTTCATGATTGGTAAGTGTCATGATAATATCCAACCGCGGTTGTTTATTGTCTTTGAGTTCTGATAAAGTTTTTTTATATATTTCAGCATCTGGATAACCCCACGAAAATCCGCCAGAATTTGCTTTTGTCATTGTATATCCTGGACCAAATTTATTAATATCAATAATTTTATCAATTCCATTATATTCTAAAAAATTACTTTTTCTATCAAATGTAGATTCGTCACCACAATAATAATTGGTTGCGTACCCATTTGATTTCAAAATACTAATCAACGAATTGTGTTTAGGAAGGGGATTTAATTCCATAAAACCATTTTCCCCAAAAGGTAACGATCCCATTAATGACGGAAGAGCACCAAAAGTACGTCCTGCATTACTCACGAAGTTGCTCCAATAAATAGATTTTTTAGTCAAGGAATCCAAATAAGGAGTAAAGCCACTATGTTCTCCATCATCTGTAAAATCTCTACCTAGTCCTTCAATAATAATGAATACAATATTTGGACTTTGTTCTTTATTAATTGTAAAAAAAGAACCTAATACATCCTTGTTCATTTCAGCATTTTCATCTAAAGGGAATTCTTTTTTAAATGATATATTTCCATCTGTAGCGTTGGCATTATCATTTTTTGCTCTTATTATATCGCTAACTAAGAAATTTAATTTATTTTGAGTAATTGGTTTTTTAGTACCGGGAATTATTAAATTCAGTAAGCCAATAATTAATAGAACTAAGAGTATTATTTTATAATTTATTTTACTTCCTAAAAAATGGAGTAATCGAATAATTCCTATGTAAAAAAGAGGCAAAATTATAAAAGGTAAAAAAGTCAAAAACGATATCGATAGAGATGCCGTAACCGTTGTGTACATATCATTAAAAGAATATCCTAAAAGGTCGGCTCCAAGATTGAGGTGAGTAGTTATACTATAGCCTATCAAGGCCATTTGTACGATAGCAATTATACAAAACAAAATTTTTACAACAACTACTCCTAACTTACTACTAATAATTTGTAATAGAAGGAAAACCGGCAAAAACACTAAACCCATTAGTATCGCTGTAAAAAAATCATTCAATAGTTTATAGCCAAAAAGCGCTGCATCAAAATTTTTAAAAATTTCAATGAAACTCAAAAGACAAAATATAAGTAGTAAGGAAACGGTCGAATAGAGGTAATCTAATAAACCGTTTTTATAATTAAATTTAATATTCATTTAGCTGTTATTTATGCTTTTGTCATTCCTTTTCGTGTCATCTCTCCCCATTTCTTTTTTTTGTTAAAATAGTAATCTATATTTCCTCTAATTGCTGCATATAAAATAAAGGGATGATTGACTAAAGGCTCAAGAAAAGCAATAAGTAGTAATCGAAATCCTGTTCCCTTTTTCTTATATTGATGATAGGTTAATTCCTCTGTAATTAAAGCAATCAACGAAAAGAAAACGGTGAATAAATAGGCTAAAACAATAAAAGCAAATGCATAATCCCATCTTATTTTATTGCTTATAACTAGTGTGGCAAAATAGATAATACCCACAAATTCTACCACGGGAGCCATTCTCTCGAAAAAAAACCAGTACGGATAACTCAAAATCCCTAAAGTTTTATACTTTGGATTAAAACCAATTTTTCTATGTTTTTTTAGAGTTTCAATAGTACCACGAGTCCATCTGTTTCTCTGTGAAATAAATATTTTATAATTGTCTGGTGCTTCTGTCCAGCACAACGGATCTGGAATATAGGCGACTTTATATTTTTTATTTTGTTCCTCCATATAGCCTCTCATTCGCACCACTAGCTCCATGTCTTCACCTACCGTATTCTTGTCATAACCACCCACTTGTATGGCAATTTTTTTGTCAAACAAACCAAAAGCTCCAGAAATTACTAAAAGTCCATTAAGTCTGCTCCAAGCCATTCTGCCTAATAAAAAAGCGCGAATATATTCTAGAATTTGTCCTTGTTCGATTAGTTTTATGGGAAAATTCACATCATGTAATTTCCCATCTTTAACGATGCAAGAATTTGAAATTCTAATAACACCGCCTGCTGCAATTACTTTTTTATCGGTAATTTCAAGAAAAGGTTTTATCATTTTTTGAAGAGAGTCTTCTAGTAACAAACAATCAACATCAATACAAGCAACATATTTACTATTGCTTATATTTAAACCCATATTCAATGCATCCGATTTTCCACCATTTTCTTTATCGACTACAATTAATTTTTCAAATGCAGGATTTGTCGATTTGTAAATTCCCTTTCTAAGCGGTTGCGTCACGATTTGTTCATTCATTAAGTAATCTACAGGTACAAGATTATAGACGGTAATTAATTTTTCTAAACTATCATCTTTGCTTCCGTCATTAATTATAATTACATCATAATTTACATAATGGTTGGACAATAATGATCGCACATTTTCGACAATATTTAAACTTTCGTTATAAGCAGGAGCAATTATCGAAATGGAGGGCGAAATAGTAGAGGACATGATTTCCTTATAGTTTACAAAGCTATTTTTGTGTTTATACTCGATTGTTTCTATTGCCGAAATAGTAGCTAATACAAGATAAGATAGAATTGCACTTATGCTATAAATGAAAAACAAGTATTGTATAATATCAATAATAATTTGCGTTATCATAATTAATTATTTTCTAAAAAATTAATAATTTTTAAAAAATCAGGATTAGAAAACTCTACTTTAAGCTTGGTAAATTTATCTTTATTAAGTATTTTTAAAATTTTTAAGCTAGAAACTTTAATTTCAAATACTTCTGAATGAATGAAATTTATAATAAATGATTCATCACTTTTTTCATAAAGATTTTCCATCATTTTAAAAAAAGCAATTTGTTCCTCTAAAGTACGTTTTTCAATATTTTCCTTTAATATTTCTTTAGCCTCAATCACATCTAAATAGCTAAGGACTTGAATAGATTCTAATCTTACTTTTTTATTAATATGATTAAGCAGATTAATGATTTCTTCTTTGCATTCAAATTGATTGTATATTTTAGCTAATTTCAAAGCAAAAAACACAACTGATTTATTGTTAGAACGCAACCATAATTTAATATTTGAAATGTTCTTACTTTCTAATCTTTCTAGAACTCCCAACAATTGTATTTGATCCCATTCTGAAAGCGGAGTTTCTAAAAGTTCTAAGAATTTTAAACCTTCAAAATGAAATAAACTAACCATATAAAGTTGCATTTCTTTTCGCACTTCTCTTCTAGGATGGTTAATATGAAGAATTACCTGATCATATGCTTCTTTTATGTGAAATTGTTTTAATTCTCTTATTCCTTTGGCTATTACATACCACTTTTTATGGTTCAATCGGTTCAAAGCATATTGCATAAGACCACTATGAAAATAGAGTGTCTGAATAGATTCTGCAATTTCACCTGAAATTTCATTTTGTAGTTTGATCAATACTGAAATTAATATTTTTCTTTTGTATGATTCGCTCGTTGATTTTTTTAACTGATTGATAATAACTTGTTGTTCTGGACTAATAATTTCTTGCTCATTTCCAGAATATAAATAGTTGATAAGATACGATTCATATTTTTGTTCATACAATGCTACCGTTCTTTCTTGTTTTCTCAAATGCATTCTTAAATATCTAAAATAAAAAGTAAGCGGAATAATTACAACCATGAAAAACGCTGACATTATCCAGGTAACTTGAATAATTAGCGAAGATTCGTTAATGTAATTAAAAAGAGATTGATGTATACTCATAGGACAACTTGGCACTGTTTATCAGTTGTATTAACGAAGTAATTTTTTTACTCTAATTATTAATTCATTTGGACTTAATGGTTTACTCATAAAATCAGTTGCACCCAAATCAAATGCTTTCAATACAATTTCTTCTTGACCTGCTGCTGAAAAAACAATAATAGGAGTAGAGCGCTTTAATTTATTTCGCACATAACTAATTAATTCTAATCCACTAATAAAAGGCATCATAATATCAGTCAAAATTATATGTGGTTCTTGATCCTCAATCAAATCAATTGCTTCTTTTCCATTTGTTGCTGTCAGTATAGTATAGCCCTCTTTTTGCAATCTAAACTTCAGCAATAACAAAAAAACAGAATTGTCTTCTGCTATCAAAACTTTTTTATTAGTGTTCATATTAGTTTTGTATTTTCTGTAGGAGAGTTATTATTTTATACCCTTTTTACTTAGGTGTTTTTGGTAAATTATATCCGTTTAGGTTGTAATTTTAACATTAGTTAATCCATCAACGATTCAATCTATACTTTATTTTATAATTGAGTTTGTTTATAATTAATTTAACATTGAAAGGCATTTTACATACGTAAAATTAGTAACAGCGGTTTAGTATTTTTACAACAAACATTTATTTGATACAATTAAGCATTTTTTAAATTTTAATTTTTTAGATATTACTTTTAAGAATGCAACGGAGATTATAAATTATTGTATTTATTTAATATTTATTAGCCTTTTTTTTAAGCCTTTAGAATCTCTTATATTTCATTGAAAACAGTTTAATAGAATGTTGAATTAAACCCAATAAATAGAAACGCAAGAATCAAATGAAAATTGAATAAAATTGAGTCGTAGTAAATTTACAAAGACCTCTTAAAGCGCATTAATCTCTTTCTTAAATCGAAGTTTATAAGAATGTTTTTTTTGCTAAGACAGAAGTAGGTTTTCATGTTTTACAATATTTAGATAAAATTTTAATATTTGAAGTGCATAAAAGGGTATTGGGATTTTACTACTTTTATTGTTGTCTAAATATAAAGATAATATTAATAAGAATTATAAAATAAGCCTTAGAATACTAGAAACCTTCAAAAACACCCAATCCAAAAAGAGCAAAGTCGTATTTTACAGGATCAATACTATCTAATTTCCGAAGTGCTAGATCCAATTCGCTTACTGCTTTTCCGTCATTTTGTTTGCGAGTGAGCAAACCTAGTTTTCGAGCCACATTTCCAGAATGTACATCTAAAGGACAGGACAGCGCGGCGGGAGAAATGTTTTTCCATATTCCTAAGTCTACTCCTTTATTGTCTTGGCGAATCATCCACCGTAAATACATATTAATTCTTTTTGCTGCCGAATTGTTCAGTGGATCTGAAATGTGTTTTTGAGTTCTATTTTGATGTGGAATCTCAAAAAACAATTTTTTGAATTCATGGATGGTTTTTTGCATGGAATCCTTTTCTTGATGTGTGCTAAAAACGGCTTCTAAACCACCATGATTTTGATAAATATGTTTTAAACTTCTAATGAAGCAAGAAAAATCAGCTCCGTTAAAAGTGCGATGTACAAAAGCATCTAAAGCCTCTAAATTATCTTGGCTATGAGACATTACAAAATCATACGGAGCATTTCCCATCAAATCCATCATTCGATGTGAATTTTTAATTATCATTTTACGATTTCCCCAAGCAATAGTAGCACTCAGAAAACCAGCAATTTCTATATCTTCTTTTTGTGAAAATAAATGTGGAATTTGCACAGGATCGCTTTCTATAAAATCAAGTGTGTTGTACTGATGTACTTTTTCGTCTAAAAAATCTTTAAGCTCCGATTGTGTCATTGTTAGAATTTAGTTAGCGAGAAATAAATAGTGTTTCAACTTTTAGAAACCTAATTGCTTATTTGTCCGTCAACCATTATTAATTTTCTATCAGCCATATTTGCTAAATCTTCATTGTGTGTTACAATCACAAAAGTTTGGCCCAATTCATCTCTTAACTTAAAAAATAATTGGTGCAAGTTTTCCGCCGAAGCAGTGTCTAGATTTCCAGATGGTTCATCCGCAAAAATGATGGCAGGTTTATTAATTAACGCTCTCGCTACAGCCACACGTTGTTGCTCACCACCAGATAATTCATTGGGTTTGTGATTAATTCTATGAGAAAGTCCAAGATAATCTAACAATTTTTTGGCTTCTATTTCTGTTTCATTTTTAGGTTTATTGGCAATAAACGCAGGGATACATACATTCTCTAAAGCAGTAAATTCAGGAAGCAATTGATGAAACTGAAAAATAAAACCTAAATTAAGATTTCTAAATTTTGATAACGTCTTATCATTCATCGTTAGAATATCTTCATTGTTAATTCGTAATTCGATGCCGCTTTCTGCAGTAGGTTTGTCCAAGGTTCCAAGGATTTGCAAAAGAGTCGTTTTACCTGCTCCAGATGCGCCAACTATAGAAACAATTTCCCCTTTTTGGATATGTAAATCCACTCCTTTTAGAACATGAAGTTGATCGTAATATTTATGTAGATTTTTAGTCTGTATCATTTTTAAACTATTTATACAAAGAAACAAAGATTTTAATGATTATGAATTCCATCACCTACTATTTTACTTTGACAAACTATAAACTTTAGTTAATGAAACCTAAATCATCTTAATTATTGAATAAATTTGGAGATAGAACACAAATTATGAAAAAAATAATTGGAACTTTTTTGGCATCAGTTTCACTTTCATCTTGTGCTAAACAAAAGAATATTTTAGTGCCAAAAAGTATAGAATCAAAAAATATGGAAACAAAAGATAGAATGGAAGTAGCAACATTTGCGGGTGGCTGTTTCTGGTGTACAGAAGCAGTATTTTTAGAATTAATTGGTGTAAAAACTGTTGTTTCGGGATACATCGGTGGCAAAACGCTAAATCCTACATATAAAGAAATTAGTAATGGCGACACAGGTCATGCCGAAGCGATCGAAATTACCTATGATCCTGCGAAAATATCATTTGGTGAACTATTAGAAATCTTTTTTGCTACCCACGATCCAACGACTTTAAATCGACAAGGAAATGATATAGGCACACAATACCGTAGTGAGATATTTTACAACAATCCCGATCAAAAACAATTGTCAGAGGATTATATTGCTTTGATGACCACTGAAAATACTTTTGGAAAACCAATAGTCACTAAAATTACTCCGGCAACTACTTTTTATGTAGCCGAAGAGTATCATCAAAACTATTACAATCAAAATAAAACCCAAGGATATTGCAGTTATGTAATTACTCCTAAAATTGATAAGTTAAAAAAATTGTATCAAGAGAAACTCAAAAAATAATTGGCATTAGTTTTGTTAGTTGTTCTGTGAAATTTTAAAATAAATATGAGAGAACAAACGCAATTTATCGCAGTTGATAATAAAAAGAGAGATCTAGTTTTGGGAATTCTATTTGATGCCATTGGAATGCTGTCATTTACAGTTCCTTTAATTGGAGAATTTTCAGATGTGATTTGGGCACCTTTAGCCGGTTTTTTAATGACCTGGATGTATAAAGGAACTATCGGGAAAGTGGGAGGGACTATCGCCTTTCTTGAGGAGATATTACCATTTACTGATTTTATTCCTACGTTTACATTAACTTGGATTTACAACTATTTAATAAAAAAACAAAACGCCCAATAATTAGGGCGTTTTTTTATTCTTTAAAAAGAAATCCTAAACCCATTCGTTTTAGCATTTTTTTTTCAAAAGCCCAAAAAAATTGGAATTGACCAAATAAAAAACCAATTGTTACTAGAAGCACTTGATAGATAGGAAAGATTAAAAGCAAGCGAATAGGGGTAAACAAGTACCCTAAATCTTCATGATTAATTCCCAGCCATATACAAAAAGGTTTTGACAACCATGCCGAAGCTGATCCTGTAATCGCAAAAACAATAAATATTACTGTAAGTTGTAAATTGGTTTCAATTCCCCAACGCTTTTTTAAATTGTTCATCTTTATTTATAATGAATACAAATATAAGAAGATTATCGTAAGGGTACATAGCCAAAAAGTTTTTGTTTATAGGTATTTTGAAAATAAACCATATAGTTATAAATTAAATAATTTACTTCATATCCATAATCAATATTGGGATCGTAATTTATAGACATTTCATATAAATTAGGATTATAGCGTAACGGCTGTGCGGCACGATTATTCCATTCGCTCACCCAAATTCTATTTTTACTTTCTAAATAAGTCTGGGAATGATAATCTCTTGGATAAGCATTGGTGAGAAGCCAAGAACTAAAACCAGCGTCAATAATCAAAACTTCGTATTCTAGTTTGTCATTGGCAATCCTAATAGTATCACCAGATGAAGCTGTTGTTTTTTCTTTAGCAGGAATGATAGACTTTGAACTAGTACAGCCAATTAGAATACAAATGATAACTGTCAAAATATAAATACTATTTTTCATAACTTGAGAATTAAGACCATAAAGTTACGAATTATAAAGGACTGATTGTCAGTTTTTTTAAGGCATTAAAAAGTCATTTACTTGTGATAAATGACTTTTTATGGATTTATTTTAATCTGTTTTATTTACCGAATAGTTTCCCCAAAATAGATCCCATACTACCACTTTTTTTAGTAACTGCTTCTATTGCATCAGACATATCTACTTTTCCATCAGCATTTTGATCTAAACCAAATTGTCCTCCATATTTAGATATAGCCTCCATAATTCCGGAATTTTGTCCCGATCCACCCGAAATGGCCGTTATTAAATCTGAAATCTCAAAACTAGAATCGTTTGGGTTTTTAGCTTTGCCAATCAACGATCCAAGGATTTTAGGAATCATGCTACCGGCTACTCCTGATGCTACTTCATTGCTTAAACCAAATTTGTTGCCCAGGTTTCCTGTGAGTTGCTCTGTAAGCTTTTGAACGGCTGGATTAGAACTGTCCTGCGCATTATTTCCGCTGAACAAACTTGCAAACTGCTCCGTTCCACCTTCCGAAACCATTTTTTGTAGCCCGGAAAGAATAGAGCTACTCGCTTCGTTCATTACGGCTTCGTTTTGTTCGTTTGGAATCGCGTTATTTTTAACAACGGCATCATTACCATACTGTTGTACTAACTGTGTTAATTGTTCAAACATGAGATTTAGGATTAGATTAGACTCAAATTTAATAAAAAAAAAGGATTTATTAATCGAGTTAATAAATCCTTTTTTAAGAAATAATGTAAAAACTATTTCAATAAACTAATAATTTGCGAAGCAAGTTCAGTACCAATTCTATCTTGAGCTTCTCCTGTTGCAGCACCAATATGTGGTGTCAATGAGATTTTATGATTCATTAAGATGGCCATTTCTGGAGTAGGTTCACTTTCAAAAACATCTAATCCAGCAAATAATACTTTTCCGCTATCCAATGCTTTTACTAATGCAACTTCGTCTATAACACCACCGCGAGCACAGTTAACAATTCCTACGCCATCTTTCATGATCGCTAATTCCTTTTCACTAATAATATAGCCGTCTTGAGCAGGAACGTGTAACGTAATAAAATCAGCTTCTTTAAATACAGATTCTAATGATTGTGAAACAATTGTAGTAGTTATGGATTGTCCATCAAAAAACTCAACTTTAATATCAACTTTAGGGATAAAACTGTCTGCCGCAATAACTTTCATTCCTAATCCCAGAGCCATTTTAGCAGTCGCTTGACCAATGCGTCCAATTCCTACTATACCAAGCGTTTTTCCTCTTAATTCGATTCCGTTTGCATACGCTTTTTTCAAACCATCAAAATTCGTGTCCCCTTCTAAAGGCATATTTCTATTAGAATCATGCAAAAAACGAACACCAGAAAACAAGTGAGCAAAAACTAATTCCGCTACAGATTCTGAGGATGAAGCGGGTGTATTTATCACATGAATTCCTTTGCTTTTAGCATAATCCACATCAATATTATCCATTCCAACACCACCGCGACCAATTATTTTTAAACCAGGACAAGCATCAATAATATCTTGACGCACTTTAGTCGCACTTCGCACTAAAACAACATCAATATTATTGTCATTTACAAAGTTAGCGACTTGTTCTTGCGCTACTTTTGTAGTAATTACTTCAAAACCACCTTTTTCTAAAGCTAGAATTCCACTTTTCGAAATTCCGTCATTGGCTAATACTTTCATTATTTATATCATTGCGAGAAACAAAGTGATTTGGTTCTCATAGTTAATTTTGTTATTTTATTAGGAGCTATTTCCTGCTATCCGCTGCAATCTTTTTATTCGCCAAAAGGCTCACAAAAAGGATTTTCACTACTATCAGGGCTAGCGTTTTCGTAAATTAGTCTATTTTTTAAATTTTATTTACTCCTTGTTTCAAAGAGTTTGAATTTAAATTTTAGACTCTAGTTCTTTCATTACATCAACTAATACTTGAACGCTTTCCAACGGAAGAGCATTGTACATAGAAGCTCTGTAGCCACCTACAGAACGGTGTCCTGGTAGGCCAGAAATTCCCGCAGCTTTCCACATCGCATCAAATGTTGCTGCATGCGCTTCATCATTCAACAAGAAAGTAGCATTCATATTAGAACGATCTTCAACCGCTGCTGCACCTCTAAATAATGGATTTCTATCTATTTCTGCGTAAAGCAAAGCTGCTTTAGCATTATTAATTTTCTCAATTGCTGCTATTCCGCCAAGGTTTTTTAACCATTGCAACGTCAATAAAGACGCATAAATAGGAAAAACTGGAGGTGTATTATACATACTTTCCGCTTTAATATGCTTAGCATAATCTAGCATACTTGGAATTATTCTTCCATTTTTACCTAGAATTTCTTCCTTGATCACCACCAAAGTAGCTCCAGCAGGTCCCATGTTTTTTTGGGCTCCCGCATAAATAAGATCAAATTGAGAAAAGTCTAATTGTCTAGAAAAAATATCAGAACTCATGTCGCATACTAAAAGTGTATCTACAGAAGGAAATTCCTTCATTTGAGTACCATAAATAGTGTTGTTACTGGTGCAATGAAAATAATCGACATCTGTTGGGATGTTGTATCCTTTAGGAATGTGATTGTAGCTTTCCTCTTTTGAAGAACCTACAATAAGAGTTTCACCAAAAAGTTTGGCTTCTTTAATAGCTCCACTCGCCCAAGTTCCGGTATCAAGATAAGCGGCTTTTCCGTTTTCTTTCATTAAGTTGTAAGGAACCATTAAAAATTCTAAGCTTGCTCCGCCAGCGAGAAATAAGGCGCTATATCCTTTTCCTTCTAGGCCTAAAAGCTCAATAACAAGGGCTCGAGCTTCCTCCATAACAGCAACAAAATCTTTGCTTCTGTGTGACATTTCTAAAAGAGATAATCCCGAAACGTTGAAATTTAAAATTGCTTGTGCTGATTTTTCAAAAACTTCTTGTGGTAAAATGCAGGGTCCTGCGCTGTAGTTGTGTTTTTTCATGGTGTAGTTTGTATCCGAAAAATTAAAGTGCAAATTTCGCAAATAGGACTCAAAAAATCGCTACTTATTTCGAAATTATTAAACATAATTATACTACGTTGTTATCAAAAACGAAATTGTATCTATGTTATCTGCGTAATTCCATAATGCAGGTTTTTGAGTTTGACCAAAAGCAATACTGTTTTTTACTAAATCATTGCTCACCACACACTGTATTTGTTCACTTTCTAATTCTATTCTGGCTTCTAATTCTTCTATGTTATTATAATATTCATAAAAAACACTAGAAATAGGTGAGGCGTGGCTTGGGTCTTCCTTTAAAGTCAAAAAACCATTATCTAGTAATTTAAAATTACTCATTAAGAAAACGGCTTTGTTGTAATCGTAATTATTAGCGTATTTTTCATAATGAATCACGTCTTGATATTCAAAAATGGCTTCGAAAAAAGCTACAAACGAGTAGTCTTTTGGAACAAAAAGTTTAGATACGTTTCGACATCCTAATCCAAAATATCTAAAGATATCTTCACCCAAAGCACAAAGCTGCTCTTTAGTTTCAAAACCATTTAAAATGGCAACAGAATTTCTGCTTTTTCTGATTATTGAAGGTTTGTCCTTAAAATAAAACTCAAAATAACGCGCCGTATTGTTACTTCCGGTAGCAATTACGGCATCAAAATTTTCTAATTTGCCTTCAATAAATTTTATTTTATTAGCCAATTGTGGTTCGACAGTTATTATGTATTTTGCTAAAAAAGGCAATAAATGTTGGTCATTTGATGATGTTTTAACGAGCACATTATTTCCTGTAATTAAAACCGAAAGAAAATCGTGAAAACCTACTAAAGGGATATTTCCAGCTAGTATTAAAGCAACATTTTTAACTTTATTTTTTTGTAAATCATAAGCAGAAAGCCATTGGCTTAAATTTTCTTCGGTAAGCGCTTCTGCCCAAGATTGTATCGAAAAATAAACTTGTTCGGGAGTGTACCATCCATTATGTGACTGTGATAATTGGATCAAATCAACAAAAGCATCAAAAAAGGTTTCATTGTGTAATACAGCCGGATTTTTTAAAGTTTGATTTTCTGAAAATTGATTTAAGAATTTTCCTAATTCAACAAAAACACTTTTTTTTGTTTCTAATGTCATAATGTTTGCTTATGAAAAGTTTTGATTGTAATTTTGCACAAAAATAAGGATAAAGTAGTAGGCTTTGTAAAAAAAACATAAGTTTTAAAATCAAATCCTATACATTCTTATTTATACTTTAAAACAAAGAACAATGGCAATTATTATAACAGACGAATGTATCAATTGTGGTGCTTGTGAACCAGAGTGCCCAAATACAGCAATATACGAAGGAGCAGACGATTGGAGATATAAAGATGGAACCAAACTAAAAGGAAAAATTATCTTACCAGATGGTACTGAAGTTGATTCTGATGAGGCTCAAACTCCTATTTCTGATGAAGTTTATTATATTGTTCCAGGTAAATGTACGGAATGTAAAGGTTTTCATGATGAACCACAATGTGCTGCAGTTTGTCCTGTAGATTGTTGTATTCCTGATGATAATCATGTTGAGTCAGAAGAAACATTACTAAACAGACAAGCATTTTTGCATAATGAATAATTTTATATTCATTTAAGACATAAAAAAAAACCGGAGCAATAAACTCCGGTTTTTTTTATGTCTTAAAATAATAATTATTCTTTTACCATGATGTAAGTAGTAACTTTTACCTGATCTGTATTGTCATCGTATGTTTCTAAAACTAGATCACCATTACTATTAAAGTAACCAAATGAAGTCGTGTCTTTTGTTTTATAAATATAATTGTTGTTTTTTGTTTTTCTTAAAACTCCTTTTTCTTTTCCTCCAGGAAAAATAAAGTTATATCCTTTTTGATCTAGAGCAACTTGATATTTTTGTCCATTAAGTTCGTAATAGGCAGATCGGTCAATGTCTACCATATTAGTTACTCCATCAGCTGTTACTGCTGTAGTTGAAATTACTTGAACAGGGGTTTGTTGTATTTCTTTGTTTAATGCATTAGAGTCCGCATCTTTTAATTCGATATTTTGAACTTCTTTTAATTTTTCAGTTTTTACAATTTTTTTTTCACCTTGAGAGTCTTTT
Source organism: Flavobacterium sp. GP15 (assembly GCF_014281985.1). NCBI lineage: Bacteria > Pseudomonadati > Bacteroidota > Flavobacteriia > Flavobacteriales > Flavobacteriaceae > Flavobacterium > Flavobacterium sp. GP15. The sequence continues at coordinate 91,920 of NZ_JACFTC010000008.1, read as the reverse complement.
ACAGTAGTTACAGTAGTTTTTACTTCTGATTTTACATTTTTATTTTGTGCCTGAATAGTTAAAGAAAATAAAACTGCAGTTATTCCTAGTATTATCGTTTTCATAATGTATAATTTTAGTGATTAATATTAAGTAAAAATACTGTATATTAATGAGTTAACTATTGTATAATTCTCTAAAAAAGTTATATCATTCACGGATTTATATTTTTAATTTATTTTTCACCATAAAAAAAAGAGCTGTTATAAAACAGCCCTTTTAGAAAAAAAATCAAATTTTGTTAGAAACTAAATCCTAGTCTCGCGTAATAATATGCTCCGCTAAAACCCATTTGAACAGCATCCCAATATCCTCCACCTTCAACCCAGTCATCTTGTTGATCTGGATAAACATTTAGTAAATTGTTAGCTCCAATAGTAATTTTTGCTGATTTACTTAATTTATATCCTAATGTTAAATCAGTAACGATTTTTGCGCTATAGGTATCCGTTGCTGCTTTTACTTGATTTGCGAAAGAACCATAATCGGCTACATCTTCGTCCATTTGGTAGTCTAGTAATTTTACTTCACTGAATCTGGTAAAGGCTAATCCTGCGTCGAAAGCTTTTCTATTGTAATTGAAATTTAAACCAAATTTATTATTTGGAGCAGACGCTAATAAAAATCCTTTATCACGTTCGCCAAAAAATGCATTTGCTGGTAAATTGCCATTTTTTACTTTGTCAATTTTCATATCATTGATATTTCCAACTAGCGTTATACCAAATTTATTGTCATTAATTGTCTTTTTCCAAGCTAAAACTACATCAAGACCAGCTGTTTTTGTGTCTACTCCGTTTACGAAAAATTGCGCTTTGTCAACTCCGATCCCTAAAGGTTTTGCATCAAAATAACCAGTTAACACAATTCTATCTTTTACATTAATGATATAACCATCTACAGTTGCAGTAAAATCACCGTAATTAGCTGTAAATCCTAATGAAGCATTTACTGCTTTTTCTTCATTTAATTTTTGAATTCCAAATGATTTTGTAACTGGACTATTGTTTGGAGAAAGCAAAACTTCTGTTGCTCCAGCGGAACTGAAATTTGTAAAACGTAAATTATAATATACTTGTGCTAATGATGGTGCGCGGAAACCCGTACTTACAGAACCTCTAATATTGATATTTTTATTCGCTTTTAATCGCATTGCCAATTTACCATTTAAAGTGCTGCCAAAATCACTGTAGTTTTCAAAACGAACCGCTCCACTTAATAAAAAAGCTTCTGTAATGTCTAATTCTGCATCCGTATATAAAGATAAATTAGTTCTACTTCTATCAACTTCGTTAATCGGACTGTAACCTGGAAATCCTTGTGATCCTCCTGGTCTTGGCAAGGTCATTGGAGAGTCTGGATCCGCTGGGTCATAATCAGGATTTGGGATTGATGGAATTGTCTGAGTCAAAGGATCAGTTATTGGCTTTCTATTGATGTCGTAAGTTGCGTAAGATCCTTCTTCGCCAGCAAAAATATTAAATTTCTCCGTTCTAAATTCAGCTCCAAAAGCTAAGTTTAAGCCATTCATTACAGTGCTATAATTTTTCGATATATCAAAATTAGTAGTGTTTTGGCTTAAGCTGTGTCCTCCCGCATCAAACTCCGTTGGTGAAGCGCCTTCTAGCGAAGCATTGATTGTTCCTTTGGTATAGTAGTGAAAAAGATTTTTTCCATACGTATTACTAATATCAATTTTCCAACCACCAGCAGTCTCAGTTCTGAAACCGGCAGCCATAGAATTATCGATTATATTTGACGTGATTCTAGGTGTAAAGCCTCCTGGATATATAGACTCAACCACACGAGATCCGTCAGTACGAGTAAATGCATAAGCATCAGTATCTCTAAAATTTCTTCCGCCAAAAGCATAGAATTCTGTTTTATCTGAAATAGGAATTACCATATTTGCAAAAATATTAAAACCTTGAATGGCCGCTTCACCAAACCCTTTTCTAAAATCAAATCCTGGACGTAATGTTTTATTTTTGTTGATATACTCCGTAGTAAAGTTGGCAAAACCACCTTTTTCGCCAATAGCAACACCATAATTTGCGGCTACTTTTACAGATCCTCCATCAAAAGATTGATTTTTTCCAAAAGTATTTCCGTTGCCATTTTTATCCAAACGATATCCTTTTGTATTTGCTGTTCCAGTAGGAAAGTCTCCTTTTGCATTGGTATTAAAGGCGCCATAAGTTACTGTTCCTGTTAGTTCGTTAACATCGTCATTTAGTACTATATTGATAACACCCGCAATAGCATCAGAACCATATTGAGCCGCAGCTCCATCTCTAAGAATTTCTATCCTTTTAATAGAAGAGGCAGGAATAGCATTTAAATCAGTTCCTGTATTTCCACGGCCACGTGTTCCAAAAAGATTGATTAAAGACGATTGATGTCTTCTTTTTCCGTTAATTAAAACTAAGGTTTGATCGGGACCTAAACCTCTTAACGAAGCAGGATCTACGTGATCGGCACCATCAGATCCTGATTGTTTATTAGCATTAAAGGAAGGAGCTACATACTGTAGTAATTCATTAATTTCTAGTTTACCACTTTGAGTGGTTACATCTTTTACACTTATAATGTCAATAGGAACGGCAGAATTGACAACCGTTCTTTTAGTATTTCGGGAACCAACTATTTGAACTTCTTGTAAAACTTGTCCGCCTTCTTCAGAGAGGGTAACATTAATCGTAGAATTTGTTGCAGCTCTTTCAGTATTAGAAAATCCAACATAACTATAAACTAGTGTTGCACCTTCGTTCACTTTTATTTTATATGCTCCGTTTGAATCAGTTGAAACTCCATTAGAAGTCCCTTTTTCGATAATATTAACACCAGGTAAACCAATACCTGTATTGTCTTTTACAATCCCTGAAATTTCTTTTTGGGCAAAAAGAAACGAGACGTTTAACAGAAAAAGTAGTAGAATAAATTTTTTCATAATCAGTTAGTTTTGGTTTTGGTTAGAAGTAATTAGTACTGCAATATAATATTTTTTTAACATAATTTTGGTAAACGGAAGTATTTTGATAAATAATTTATCAATTAGCTTTTATTAAGCTATAAAATTATCAAAATAATAAATTGTTATAAAAAAACGTATTTTAAATGCAAAATGTTTTAAAAATAAATAACAAGAGCATTAATTTAATGATTATGCTACCAAACATTTATTAAATCTTATATTTGCAGACTTTAAAAAGAAATTATAAAAAAACGCGTAGCGGGCAACTGCTATTTGTAAACTTAAATAGTATGAAAGCAGGAATTGTAGGGTTACCAAATGTTGGAAAATCAACATTATTTAATTGTTTGTCAAATGCAAAGGCGCAAAGTGCTAATTTTCCTTTTTGTACTATCGAGCCAAACATAGGAGTTGTAAACGTACCAGATCCAAGAATAGAAAAACTAGAAGAATTAGTAAAACCAGAGCGTGTTCAAATGGCTACTGTTGATATTGTAGATATTGCAGGATTGGTAAAAGGAGCTAGTAAAGGAGAAGGTTTAGGAAATCAATTTCTTGGAAACATTAGAGAGTGTAACGCTATTATTCACGTTTTACGTTGTTTTGATAACGATAATATCGTTCACGTTGATGGAAATGTAAACCCAATTCGAGACAAAGAAACGATTGATATTGAGTTGCAATTAAAAGACTTAGAAACGGTTGAAAAACGTTTAGAAAAAGTAAATCGTGCTGCTAAAACTGGAAACAAAGAAGCGCAAACCGAAAAAGCACTATTAGATCGCATCAGAGAATCGCTGTTACAAGCAAAATCAGCTCGTACCATTACACCTCAAAATAATGATGAAGAGATTTTGATGGAATCTTTCCAATTAATTACAGCAAAACCAGTTTTGTATGTTTGTAATGTAGATGAAAATTCAGCAGTTAGCGGAAATAAATATGTAGATCAAGTTCGCGAATTAGTAAAAGATGAAGATGCTGAAGTTATTATACTTTCTGTAGGAGCTGAAGCTGACATCACGGAGCTTGAAAGCTACGAAGAGCGTCAAGTTTTCTTAGAAGATATGGGATTGAGCGAGCCAGGTGCATCTGTTTTAATCCGTGCAGCTTACAAATTATTAAAACAACAAACCTACTTTACCGCAGGTGTAAAAGAAGTTCGCGCTTGGACTATCAATATTGGTTCAACTGCGCCTCAAGCAGCAGGAGTAATTCATACTGATTTCGAAAAAGGATTTATCCGTGCAGAAGTTATCGCTTACGAAGATTTCGTTCATTACGGTTCAGAAGCTAAATGTAAAGAAGCAGGAAAATTCAAAGTAGAAGGAAAAGAATATATCGTAAAAGATGGTGATGTAATGCATTTCCGTTTTAACGTATAATAAGATATTTTACAAAGAAAAATAGAAACTGCTAAAGAAATTTAGCAGTTTTTTTTGTACCTATTTCCAGCTTTCCGTTTCAAGATTTTCCTAGAAAGCTTTTTTTTCTAAGACCATAAAGGAGCTTCTTCCAGTCGCTCTTTCTGGTCAAGAAAAAAATAAGCTTTCTTGAAAAATGCTTTCCACTACAATCTGGGGTAAAAAGGGATTGCTACAATTTATTTTTTAGTACATTTAAGAAAAATAAATTTTTATGAAAATTATAGCTTTTGGCGCAAGTTCAAGTACTAACTCTATTAATAAAAAATTAGCCACTTACGCAGCTTCCTTATTCAAAAATGCGGAAGTAGAAATACTCGATTTAAACGATTTCCAGATTCCGCTATTTAGTATTGATGTAGAAAAAGAAACAGGAAAACATAGTGTGGCACAAGCTTTTTTAGACAAGATTAATACTGCTGATATTTTGGTAGTTTCCATGGCAGAACATAACGGAAATTACGCTGCGGCTTTTAAGAATATTTTTGATTGGTGCACCAGAATTAGAAAAGATGTTTTTCAAGACAAACCAATGCTTTTAATGTCAACTTCTACAGGAGCAAATGGTGCAACCAGCGTTTTAGGAATTGCTAAAAATGCATTTCCTTTTTATGGAGGAAATGTAAAAGCGACATTCTCCTTACCAAGTTTTGAGGCTAATTTTGATATTGAAAAAGAAGAAATTAACAACGATAAGATGCGAAATGAACTTCAAACAATAATAGCAGATAATTTTTAAAAATATATGATTTCAGTACGATTACATTCCATTTTAGATAATGATTTTTACAAATTTACGATGCAGCACGCTGTAATCAAACTTTTTCCTAAGGCTAAAGTTCGGTACGCATTTATTAATCGTGGTAAACATCAATTTCCAACTCATTTCGCTGACTTACTTCGCAAAGCAGTTGATCAAATGATTCATTTGAAACTGACAGTAACCGAAAAAAAATTCCTTGCTGATAATTGTCCTTATTTGGATCCAACTTATTTAGATTTTTTGCAAGGATATCAATACGATCCTACCGAAGTTTCCATTGAGCAGGAGGGAAGCGACTTGAAAGTAGTTATTGAAGGATATTGGTACCGAACGATTCTATGGGAAGTTCCCTTGATGGCTTTAATTTCTGAGCTTTTTTATACTTCTCAAAATTTAATTCGTGTGGACGATGAAGAAGTAAAACGAATCACAAAAGAAAAAATACAGAATTATAATGATTTAGGAGTTGTAATTTTAGAATTTGGAACGCGTCGCCGTCATTCTTATAAAGTCCAAAAATTGGTTAACGAAACCTTAGATACTTTTGGTGCAAATAGTTTTTTAGGAACAAGTAACGTGCATTTAGCCATGTTACAAAACAGAAAACCATCGGGAACACATGCTCACGAATGGTTTATGTATCATGCTTCGGAATACGGATTTAAAGTTGCGAATGCGGTTAGTCTCGAAAATTGGACAAAAGTATACCAAGGAGATTTAGGGATTGCCTTAACGGATACATACACAACCGAAGTGTTTTTTGAACAGTTTAATAAAAAGTTTTCCAAACTTTTTGACGGTGTTCGACACGATAGTAGCGATCCAATTGAGTTTGCCAAAAAAACAATTGAGCATTACGAAAAAATGGGAATTGATCCGAAATCAAAAATTATTGTTTTCTCCGACTCTTTGAATTTTGAAAAAGTAAAAGTCATTGCTGATTTTTGTAGAGGAAAGATAAAAATGTCTTTCGGGATTGGAACAAATCTTAGTAATGATGTAGGTTTACCGGCTATGAATATGGTAATTAAACTTACTGATACCAAACCTGAAAATAGTCATTGGGAAGCTGTTGTGAAATTATCAGATGAAAAAAATAAGCATACAGGAACTCCAAAAATGATTGCTTTGGCACAACAAGTTTTAGGAATAGAATCTTTAAATGAATCGATTTTATAAAGGTCAAATCATTTTTAATAATTTTGAAGTGTAGCTCTTTTAAAATATATTGAGATATCCTATATTAGCACACTCAATACCATACAAAAAAGCTAAGGCTAATAGAACAAAGTTAAAATCCACAAAATAGAAAATGTCCGATCAAAATCAATATACCGAAGATAATATTCGGTCACTCGACTGGAAAGAACACATTCGCATGCGTCCCGGAATGTATATCGGGAAACTTGGAGATGGTTCCTCGCCAGATGATGGTATTTATATTCTTTTAAAAGAGGTTTTAGACAACTGTATCGATGAATTTGCGATGGGAGCTGGAAAAACCATCGAAGTAACTATTAGAGATAAAACAGTTTCGGTTCGGGATTATGGTCGTGGAATCCCGTTAGGGAAAGTAGTTGATGTCGTTTCTAAAATGAATACGGGAGGAAAATACGATTCTAAAGCTTTCCAGAAATCAGTTGGTTTAAATGGTGTTGGTACCAAAGCCGTAAATGCTTTGTCTGATTATTTTCGTGTGGAATCGGTTCGTGACGAAAAACAAAAAGCAGCAGAATTCTCCGCTGGAAATTTAGTTTTAGAAGAAGATATAATCGAAACCACTAAGCGAAAAGGAACCAAAGTTACTTTTACGCCCGATGAAACTATTTTTAAAAATTACAAATTCCGTTTAGAGTATGTTATTAAAATGGTCAAAAATTATTGTTACTTAAACAATGGTTTGACGATTATTTTTAATGGAGAAAAATACTATTCTGAAAACGGACTTAAAGATTTATTAGAAGCTACGATTAACGCTGAAGATTTAGAATATCCTATCATTCACCTGAAAGGAGAGGATATCGAAATGGCATTAACGCATAGTAAAACACAATATAGCGAGGAATACCACTCTTTTGTAAATGGTCAAAACACCACTCAAGGAGGAACCCATTTAGTAGCATACCGTGAAGCAATTGTAAAAACCATTAGAGAGTTTTACAATAAAAGTTTTGAAGCCTCTGATGTTCGTAAATCGGTTGTAAGTGCGATTAGTATTAAAGTAATGGAACCTGTTTTTGAGTCACAAACCAAAACTAAATTGGGTTCTACAGATATAGGTTCAGATCCAGGAATGCCATCGGTTCGTACTTTTGTAAATGATTTTGTGAAAACAAAATTAGATAATTATTTACACAAGAATCCGGTTACTGCAGAAGCATTATTGCGCAAAATTTTGCAAGCCGAAAGAGAACGTAAGGAATTATCTGGAATTAGAAAACTCGCTACCGATCGTGCCAAGAAAGCCAATTTGCATAACAAAAAATTAAGAGATTGTAGAGCGCATTTACCAGATACAAAAAATCCTAGAAATTTAGAAAGCACGCTTTTTATAACTGAGGGAGATTCTGCTTCGGGATCGATTACAAAATCCCGTGATGTTAATACGCAAGCCGTTTTTAGTTTACGAGGAAAGCCATTGAACTCTTACGGAATGAGTAAAAAAATTGTTTATGAAAATGAAGAATTCAACTTGCTGCAAGCGGCGTTAGATATTGAAGATGGATTAGAAAAATTACGTTATAACAATATTGTAATTGCAACTGATGCCGATGTCGATGGAATGCACATTCGATTGTTGTTAATTACTTTTTTCTTGCAATTTTTTCCTGAATTGATAAAAGAAGGACACTTGTATATTTTGCAAACGCCACTTTTTAGAGTTAGAAACAAGAAAGAAACGATTTATTGTTATTCAGACGACGAACGAAAAGAAGCGATTGAAAAATTGAAACCAAAACCAGAAATTACCCGATTTAAAGGTTTGGGAGAGATTTCGCCAGATGAGTTCAAAAACTTCATTGGAGAAACTATTCGTTTAGATCCTGTAATGATGGATAAGAACACGTCGATTGAGCAATTATTGTCTTTTTATATGGGTAAAAACACGCCTGACAGACAAGAATTTATCATTAAGAATTTGAAAGTGGAATTGGATGTGATTGAAAAGAACTAATAATAATATAATTATATGATACGTAAAAAAGAGTTGTTTTATCTGGTTATTGCTTTTGTTGTTGGACTTGCTACTGCATTTATGATTTTTAAAAATTAAAAAAAAATCGAGATTGAATTAGATTTTTAAATAGAAATAAAGAATACTATAATTGATGTCAGAAAATCTTCAAAATAATTCGTTATTCTCTCAAGTTGTCAATTTGCTTCAGCAATCAAAGCAACAAGTAGTGCGAGCTATAAATCAAACTATGGTTTATACTTATTATGAGATTGGTCGAATGATTGTAGAAGAAGAACAAAATGGAAAAGATCGCGCTGAGTATGGTAAGCAATTATTAAAAGGACTTTCAAAAGAGCTGAATCAAGAGTTTGGAAAGGGATTTTCAATAGATAATTTGGAGAGAATGAGGAAGTTTTATTTAACTTATTCAATTTCCGCATCGTTGACGCGGATTTCTGATGATTCAAATTCGTCATCACTGATGACGAATTCTGAGGATGGAAAAAAACAGTCACTGACTACGTTATTTAAAAATAATAATTCATTCAATCTTACGTGGACTCATTACATATTCTTAATGCGTATTGATGATGCAAAAGAAAGAAGTTTCTACGAAATTGAAGCTGCAAAAAATAATTGGAGCGTTCGGGAATTAAAACGACAATATGATACTGCTTTATATACCAGATTGGCTTTAAGCCGGGATAAGGAAGGGATTTTGAAACTTTCTCAACAAGGACAAATTATAGAGAAGCCAAAAGATATAATCAAAGATCCTTACATTCTTGAATTTCTTGGTTTACCCGAGTTAAATCAATATTCGGAAAATGAACTTGAAGAAGAAATTATCAATAAATTAGAACACTTTCTGTTAGAATTAGGGAACGGTTTTACGTTTGTTGCCAGACAAAAAAGAATCACTTTTGATGATAAACATTTTAGAATCGACTTGGTTTTTTATAACCGAATATTAAAATGTTTCGTTCTTATTGATTTAAAAATAGGAGAATTAAAACATCAGGATTTAGGTCAAATGCAAATGTATGTGAATTATTATGACAGAGAAATGCGTTTAGAAGAAGAAAACAAAACAATTGGCTTAGTTCTTTGTCAGAATAAAAGTGATTTAGTTGTAGAATACACATTACCTGAAAATAATGAACAAATTTTTGCTAGTAAATATAAAATGGTGTTGCCAAGTAAAGAGGAATTGATCCATTTGATTGAACAAATATAGAAGGATTTAAATGGAGTTATTATAGCGCCATAATTTGAGTTTTAAGCATTTTTATGAAAGACGAAGACGAAGATAACATCATACCAAACGAAGACGAATCGCAAAACGAAACGAATGATTCTAACGAGTCAAACGACGAAGGATTTGACGATATCTTAACTTCAGGCGGACAGCATTTTTACGATAATCAAGAAGACGGAAACGATACCATTACCAAAGTTACGGGGATGTATAAAGACTGGTTTCTGGATTATGCCTCTTATGTAATTCTGGAGCGAGCCGTTCCTGCGATTGAAGATGGTTTTAAACCAGTACAACGCAGAATCATGCACTCGCTAAAAGAGTTGGATGACGGTCGTTATAATAAAGTAGCAAACGTAGTTGGTCATACCATGCAATACCATCCTCACGGGGATCAGAGTATTGGTGATGCAATGGTGCAAATAGGCCAAAAAGAATTATTAATTGATTGTCAAGGAAACTGGGGGAATATCTTAACTGGTGATGGAGCAGCAGCTTCTCGTTACATTGAAGCGCGATTGTCTAAGTTTGCTTTGGAAGTTTTATATTCTCCAAAAATTACAGATTGGGGTGTTTCGTATGATGGTCGTCGTGCAGAACCCAATAATCTTCCTGTAAAATTCCCGTTGCTTTTAGCGCAAGGAGCTGAAGGAATTGCGGTTGGACTGTCGATGAAAGTATTGCCTCATAACTTTAATGAGTTAATAGATTGTTCCATCAAAATATTAAAAGGAAAACCGTTTACCTTGTATCCGGATTTCATGACACAAGGAATTGCTGACATATCTAATTATAATGATGGTTTGCGTGGTGGACGCGTTCGGGTGCGTGCTAAAATTGCGCAACTGGATAAGAATACATTGGTCATTACCCAAATTCCGTTTTCCACCAATACAACGACTTTAATTGATAGTATTTTGAAAGCCAATGATAAGGGCAAAATCAAAATCAAAAAAATTGAAGACAATACCGCTGCAGATGTAGAAATTTTAATACACCTTTTTCCAGGAGTTTCTCCGGATAAAACAATTGATGCCTTGTTTGCTTTTACAGGCTGTGAAACTTCAATTGCACCACTGGGTTGTGTGATTGAAGATAATAAACCGTTATTCGTAGGTGTTTCTCACATGTTGAAAATTTCAACCGATAGAACGGTACAACTACTGAAAAGCGAACTAGAAATACAATTAAGTGAACTAGAGGAGCAATGGCATTTTCTTTCTTTAGAACGTATTTTTATCGAAAATAAAATTTATCGTGATATTGAAGAAATGACCACTCGGGAAACCGTACTAAAAGCGGTTGATGATGGTTTAAAGCCACATATCAAACATTTAAAGCGAGCAGTTACTGAAGAAGATATTTTACGTTTATTGGATATTCGAATCATGCGTATCTCTAAATTTGACAGCAATAAAGCGCAGGATAAAATTGAAGCGCTAGAAGGTGATATCGAACAAGTAAAACACCATTTAGAGCATTTGATTGATTTTGCGATTGCCTATTTTACCAAACTAAAAGAGAAGTATGGCAAAGGTCGGGAACGTCAAACGGAGCTTCGTATTTTTGATGATATTGAAGCTACAAAAGTAGTATTGCGTAATACGAAATTGTATGTAAATAAAGAAGAAGGTTTCGTAGGAACAAGTTTGAAAAAAGATGAATACGTAACCGATTGTTCCGATATAGATGATGTAATTGTATTTCTTCGAGACGGAAAAATGATGATTACAAAAGTAGATGCTAAAACCTTTGTGGGGAAAGATATTATTCACATTGCCATTTTTGACAAAAGCGATAAACGAACGATTTATAACATGATTTATCGTGATGGAAAATCGGGACCTTCGTATATAAAACGTTTTAATGTTTCAGGTGTAACACGCGATAAAGCGTATGATTTAACTAATGAAACCGCAGGATCACAAGTAGTGTATTTTTCTTGTAATCCAAATGGAGAAGCTGAGGTAATTACTATTTTGCTACGCCAAATAGGAACGGTTAAAAAACTGAAATTCGATATTGATTTTGCTAATCTTGCGATAAAAGGTAGAAGTTCAAAAGGAAACTTGGTTACCAAATATCCCATCAAAAAAATCGAACTGAAAGAGAAAGGAATTTCTACTTTGTTGCCTCGAAAAGTTTGGTTTGATGATACAGTACAACGATTGAATGTGGATGGAAGAGGAGAATTACTTGGCGAATTTAGACCGAGTGATAAAATTTTGATAATTTCCCAAACAGGAAAATTAAAAGTAATCACGCCAGAATTAGCTACGCATTTTGATCAAGATATGGTCGTTTTGGAAAAATGGGTTCCAAAGAAACCAATTTCTGCCATTTATTACGATGGTGAAAAAGAACGGTATTACATAAAGCGTTTCTTAGTCGAAACAGAAAATAAAGAAGAAAGTTTTATTACTGAGCATCCCAATTCACAATTAGAAATTGTGTCAACGGATTACCGACCAGTTGCTGAACTAATTTTCCCGAAAATAAAAGGAGTTCAGAAAGAAAGCATCACGGTTGATATTGAATCCTACATTGCTGTGAAAGGATTTAAAGCATTAGGGAATCAACTAACAACTGATAAATTAAAACAGGTAAACCTTCTAGAGCCACTGCATTATGAACTTCCCGTTGAGGTTGTTCCAGAGAAAATTGCAATGGATGATAATCTAGACGAAACAGCATTAGAATTAGATGATGATGGTCAAATAACCTTAAGTTTAGAATAAAAAAAAGCGCTCATTGAGCGCTTTTTTTATAAAATCAAATTAATTTTTCTTTCGCATTTTCATATTGAGGAATTCCACAGCTAATGAAAAAGCGATGGCAAAGTATAAATAGCCTTTAGGAACTGCACCTACATGTTCTCCCACTAAAGCAGCATTAGATAAGTGCATACTTTCTGTAATCAACATAAAACCAATCAAGATTAAGAAAGCCAAACCTAAAATTTGTATCGATGGATTGGCGTTTACAAAATTCCCTACTGGAACCGCAAAAAGCATCATCACTCCAACCGAGATCACTACAGCAGTTACCATAATATACAATGCACCAGTAACACCATTGGTCATTCCCACAGCGGTCAAAATACTATCTACAGAGAAAATAAGGTCAATTAATAAAATCTGGAAAATTACATTTCCAAATGATTTTGCTGCAGTAGTTTTTAAATCCTTTTCTTCTTCCCCTTTATGATCTACTTTTTCGTGAATTTCTTTGGTGCTTTTATAAATTAGAAATAAACCTCCTAATAATAAGATCATCGCTTGACCCGTAAAATCAGCACTAAACCAAGTCCAATTTATACTGAAAAAAGGCTCTTTCATAGCAATTAGCAACGTAATTCCAAAAAGCAAAGCGATACGCATGAACATGGCCAAAAACAAACCGATTTGTGTCGCTTTTTTACGTTTTTCTACTGGTAATTTACCGGTTACAATTGATATGAATATAATGTTGTCAATTCCCAATATAATTTCAAGAAAAGTTAAGGTCAACAAAGCAATCCATGCATCTGGATTTAAAAATACTTCCATTTTTTATTCGTTATAGTTTATAATTTTATAGAAAAATTAATCTGAAATTTTAGTTACAGTTCCTCTTTGTTTGGTATCAGAACCGATCATCCCAAATTCAAATGTATAAGAATCTTTCGTAGTAGTCAAAATTTTCATGTTGATAGCTTTTTCTTCTGCTTTGTTTTTTGGATGTAATTTAACTAACACATATTCGCAATCACTAATCCATCGTACCGATGCCGTATCTGTTTTTCCTTCATAAGTTTCAATTTCAATACTGTCATTGCGTTCAAAAACAGTTGTTTTTTTTACTCCATCAACCGTATGTTCAAACTTGAATTTTCCAGTTTTAAAATCTTTGCAATTGCGTTCCCCATCATAACACGAAATTAGCAACAAGAGTAGGGGAAGTAAAATTAACTTTTTCATATTTTATTTTTTATTATTAGGGCCTATTCCTGCTGTACGTTGCAATTCCTCGGTTATAAAACTTTTTTTCTAATGACAATAAAGGAGCTTCTTCCAGTCGCTCTTTTTTGTCCAGAAAAAATAGTTTTATTCCCTGCGGGATTTTCACTTCCATCTGGGGCAGTACAATTATACTATTTTAATATCGTATTTATCTAAAAGTCCAGGAATTCCTTGCATCGAAAATTTAGCTTTTTTCATAGGATTAAATTCAGGATCAATTCTGTAATTGTATGCTGATGTAAAATCAACGCCTGCTAATAACGTATCATTAAAAATAGCATTGTCAAGATTACAATTTTCAAAACTAGATTGTGTAAGATTTGCGCCTGTAAAAGTTACCTCTTTCAACGAACAAGAATTGAACTTTGTTTTGGGCATTTTTTTATTGGCAAATGACGAATAATTTAAAACACAATCTTGAAAAGTAACTGTAAATAAGAAGTCCGTGCATTTATTAAAATGGATTCCTAATAACTTACAGTTCCTAAAACCAACCGTTTTCATACTTGTAGCTGTAAGGTCAATCATTGATAAATTACAATCAATAAATTCACAATCCATAAAGCTATTATTCGAAAAATCACTATTCGAAAAATCACAATTTTTAAAAGTGCAATCTTCAAATTCTCGATGATTAATTCTCTTATTGATCCAGTCTACTTTTTCAAATGTTTTCTGAATGTGTATTAAGTCTTCCATTAGTCGTTAAATAAACTTTTTACCATTGTTTTCAAACCTAAAAATGCAAGATAAACTCCAATACCACAAAATATAATTCCTACAGCCAATACAAGATAATGCCATACATTTTGTTTATTAATAAAAGCATTATAAATAACTGCCGGTCCTAAAAACAAAAGCGGTAAAGCACCAGCTAAATATTTTAGTCCTTTATTTAAAAGAAGTTTGTTAGTTGCCATTTTTTGAATTTAAAATTAAATTTCAAGTAGTAAATGTACCTGAATTAATGTTGATTTACACTGTAATAATCGACTGCTTTTCTTACGCTACCAAACTCTTTTAATAGTTCGCTAGCTTTTTCATAAGGAACTTCAATTTCATCCATTATCATTTTTACACCACGATCTACTAACTTACTATTGCTTAGTTGCATATCGACCATTTTATTACCTTTTACTTTTCCTAACTGAATCATTGTAGTAGTTGTTATCATATTAAGGACAAGCTTTTGTGCAGTTCCTGCTTTCATTCTAGAACTTCCGGTAACAAATTCTGGTCCTACGACTACATCTATGGGAAATTTTGCAGTTTGTGAAATCGGACTTCCTAAATTGCAGGAAATGCTTCCCGTAATAATATTTCTTTTATTGCATGCTTCCAAACCAGAAATTACATAAGGCGTTGTTCCTGATGCAGCAATTCCTACTACAACATCCTTTTCGCTTATGTTATGTTGTTGTAAATCTAACCAAGCTTGAGTGGTATTGTCTTCTGCGTTTTCTACTGCTTTGCGAATGGCAGTATCGCCGCCAGCAATAATTGCGATAACCAAATCGAATGGAACACCAAAGGTAGGAGGACATTCTGAGGCATCTACAATCCCTAAACGACCGGATGTTCCCGCTCCAATATAAAATAAACGGCCGCCTAATTTCATTTTGGCTACAATTGCATTTATTAAATTTTCAATTTGAGGTAATGCTTTTGCAACAGCAAGTGGAACAGTTTGATCCTCTTGATTCATATTGTAAATCACATCCTTAACTGACATTTTTTCTAAATGTTGGTACTTTGAAGGCTGTTCTGTAGTCTTTGTGAAGGTCATTTTAAATACGGTTCTAAATTATATAGGGAAACTTGCGATCTGTGAATGATATATTTGAGTAAATTATAAGCAATAATAAAAATTAATTTCTATTGGGAAGGTTTGTGATAAATCGCTTTTTAACTTCAATAAAACGTTCAAATTATAAATTTATAAAAAATAGGCTAATGCAATTCCAATTACTATCATAGAAACTTTGGCGATATTAAACTTGTGTCCTTCGCTACTCTCAAAGATAATTGTAGAAGAAATATGAAATAATATTCCAATTACTATAGCTGTAATTTGGCTGTGATACTCGTTTAAACCTGTAAGATATTCTGATGCCAATGTTCCTAAAGGCGTCATCAATGCAAATGTGAGCATAAAAGCAAAAATTGCTTTCTTGTTTAAATGCGAATTGATGAAAAAAGTAGTTAAAATAATAGCTATAGGAAGATGATGAATAGCAATTCCTAATGCTAGTTTTCCGTGATCATGACCAACAGGGAAACCTTCTAAAAACGCATGGATACAAAGACTAATGAACAATAACCATGGAATATGAGAAAGGTTTGGATTTCCATGAACATGTCCGTGTTCTGCACCTTTGGAGAAAAACTCTAAAATAATTTGGAATAAAATTCCTATCATAATAAAGATTCCTGCAGTATCATTATGGACTTCACCAACGTCATGATTATGTACTGCGTACACTTCTGGCAACAAATGCATTACGGTTAAGGAAAGCAAGAAGGAACCACTAAAAGCCAAAAGTAGCTTTAGATTGGTTTTGTTTTTTGGTCTTAAAACCAAAGCAATACAATATCCTAAAAGGACCGAAAGTAAGGGTAAAAGATAATTCATTTATTTAAAAATCATGATTAATCGCTCGCTTTCTGTTTTGTGGAATTTTTTTAATTTATAGTCACCAAAAATATCCAATAAGTAGATTCCGGCTTCCTCCATCAATTGTTCAAAATCTTGAAGCGTTAATGCTTTTACTTTTTCGGTAAAATGAAACTGTTGCCCTTTATCTTCAAAATCAATTTCTTTGTATATGTGACCGTCTTTCAAATAACGTTTGATGTGAAAATCAATTTCATCAACAGTTTTGGTTTCTTCTGGAACCAAAGTGTTAACAACTTGGTGCACATTCATAAAATCGATTGCTGCAAATCCATATTCAGATAGACTTTCTTTGATGGCTTTTAAAGTCGTTAAATTGTCTTCTTCATTTTCAAAATATCCAAAACTGGTAAATAAATTGAAAATCGCATCGTATTTTTCCTCAAAAGGCACTCGCATATCGTGCACTTTAAAGTGTAAGGTTTCGTTTGCATTTTTGTTCGCCTCGGCAATACTATTTTCGGATAGATCTGCACCAAGTACATCAAAACCAAGTTGATTCAAATAAATAGAGTGACGACCTTTTCCGCAAGCTAAGTCCAATACTTTTGCTTTTTCAGGAAGGTTTAGATAATGTGTTAAATTATCCATGAAAACTTGCGCTTCTCTATAGTTGCGTTCTTTATAAAGAATGTGATAATATGGTGTGTCAAACCAGGAAGAGTACCACTTTTCTGCTGGTTTTACTTGATTTTCTGTTGACAGTTTTTGAGCTTCAGACATTTATTCTTTTTCAATTAATTCGATTGATGCAAATTTAGTGTATTTTTGCAGAAAAAGAACTATTTCCCTGCGATACAAACAGAACAAAAGCATATATTTTTTTAATACTTACTCCGATAAAAAGTAGTGTTACTAGAGTACCTCTCAAAAATGTTTTTTTGTTGCTGATACAGTTAGGATTTACTTGTTGGAATTTATAGAAAAATGGAAGATAATTTTAAAATGGTTGCCAAAACCTTTTTTGGTTTTGAGGAGATATTAGCAAAAGAATTGCAAATGTTAGGCGCGCAAAATGTAGAGCAAGGCGTGAGAATGGTAAGTTTTAAGGGAGACAAAGGATTTATGTACAAAGCAAATTTAGCTTTGCGTACTGCTTTGAAAATATTAAAACCGATTTATTTTTTCAAAGCCAATAATGAACAAGCTTTATACAAAGGTATTTCTGGAGTGAATTGGTCTAAGTTAATTGGTGCCAATCAAACTTTTGTGATTGATACAACAGTACATTCTGAATATTTTAATCATTCTGAGTTTGTTTCACAAAAGTGTAAAGATGCCATTGTGGATCAATTTCGCGAAAGAACAGGTCAAAGACCAAGTATTGATAAAGTGCATCCTGATTTGCGAATTAATATTCATATTGATAAAGATCAAGTTTCTGTTGCGCTTGATACTTCTGGTAATGCTTTGAACCAACGTGGTTATAGAACCGCTACCAATATTGCTCCTATAAATGAGGTTTTGGCTGCAGGAATTTTATTGCTTTCGGGTTGGGACGGACAAACTGATTTTTTAGATCCAATGTGTGGATCTGGAACTTTTCTTGCCGAAGCGGCGATGATTGCTTGTAATATTCCAGCAAACATTAATCGTAAAGAATTTGCTTTCGAAAAATGGAATGATTGGGATAATAATTTGTTTGACGCTATATCTGATAGTTTATTGAAACGCGTTCGTGAGTTTCATCATACGATTAAAGGATATGATAAAGCACCAAGTGCCGTTCAGAAAGCAAAAGACAATATAAAAAATGCGAATCTTGATGACTATATAACTATCGAGGAAAATAACTTTTTTGATACTGAAAAAACAACAGAAGGGAAATTGCATTTAGTGTTCAATCCGCCTTATGATGAACGATTGGATATACATATGGAGGAATTTTATAAAAGTATTGGTGACACCTTGAAGAAAAATTATCCAGGTACCAATGCTTGGATGATTACAGCCAATTTAGAAGCATTAAAATATGTGGGATTAAAGCCTTCTAGAAAAATTAAACTTTTTAATGCCGGATTAGAAGCCCGTTTGGTAAAGTACGAAATGTACGAAGGAAGTAAGAGAACAAAGTTTCAGGTGGTTCCGGAAGATAATTCTACCACACCAGATGCTAGTTTATAATTTCAAATTGTTTTTAAATTAATATAACTCAAAATTAGAAATCGGATGACTAAATTACAAATACGAGCATTTATTTATCAACTGGGATGCTTTGCAATATTATTTATTTCTGCAAGATATTTGGTGGCACAGTACACTAATTTAACTGGATTTTGGATTCCATTAACAGCATTTGCAATTGGAACATTATTATCACCAAAATTTCAAGCGATAAGAACAAAGGATGGTGAAAAATTCTACATGAAGTGGATTTTTATGAAAGGAATTAAAGAAATAGGATAGATTTTTTATCAGAAAATAAAAAAAAGGAGATACTTTCATTATGAATTTATCTCCTTTTTTATGAAATCATCTCCAAGTTATTTTTTCTCTTTGACAGGTATTTTTATTTTCTTTTTATAGATTGGTACAAAATAAGTTACGGTGTAATTAAATCCTACTCCAAAACTACCATCGTAAGTTCTATTAAAACCTGGTATGTACAAATTAGAGAAGTTTTCAGGTTCTTTATTAGTAATTAGTCGGTTTAGTCTAAGGGTAAACCCCATAAAAACATTGTTAAATACTTTTGCTTTCACCCCGGCAACCACTTCAATCCAACTTGCAGACAATCCATCAAAACTTTTCCCTGAAGAAATTATAGGAGTTTCTCCAAAATACGGATTAGAATTGTAAATTCTATAATTATTTAATTGCTGATTAAAAGTACTAAAACCATATCGCAATCCAATAGAGATAATGTTTTCCATATCTAGCCAGTTTTCATAAGCGTTGTAATCAAAACCAGCTTTTATGTAGGAACCTTTTGTAGTGAAATTTACACGATCATCATCTGTCGTTTTATTTTCGTTCCCTAATTCGGCAGCCAAAAAGTATTTTTTTGTTAATCGGTAATCGCCTACGAGTTCAATTCCTTTATAGTTTTTATCATATAAGGCTCTAGTAAGTTTAAATAAGTCTAGACCAACTCGCACACCATACCGATCTGTTTTCTGTGTCGTTGTTAATTCTTTTTTCACTACAGGTTCTATTTCTACCAATGGCATTGGCGTACTAGGGATTTCCTGTTCTGTTTTTTCAGTGGCAGGAATATTTTTCTCTGGTAGGCTTTGTTTTGGTGTTTTGGGTTTTGGGCTAGTTTCTTGTGCCTGAACTACAGTCAACGCTAAAACGAGAAAAAAACTAAAAAAAGATCTTAATGTGTGTTTCATTTTCGTTTTCTATATTATTTTTTTCAACCGATATAAATTTCATCCATCTTTTACTAGGATCTACTGGATCGGTATGTGTATAAGGATTTGTAGGATCTAATGTGAAATTAGTTTTATAACCACACGCTCTAGAAACAAAGATTTCTTTAGTACTGTAATCAAATCGTATAATGTCTTCATCCACATTTGCTGGATTTGAATCTGCAAAATTTAATGTAAACCTATAGGTTGTATTCGTACCTACAGTTTTTAGAGGAATAGAAATGGTGTTGGCACTTGTGGTTTGTAATCCGCCAAAAAGAATACCATTTGGCATTCCTTCACCTACTACTTTTAAATTATTTACATTTTTTAAAACCGAAGGATTCAAAAAATCATAAAAACTAATCACTAGACGAGGTGTTGTAGGTGTATTTGCATCACAAATATCATCTTTTTCGCAAGAGGAGAAAGTGAAGGCGAAAACCAATACCAATAAAATTATTTTTTTCATAAATCCTTAATTCAAAAATTACTAGCAAAAGATAATGATAAAAGACAATCGTACTTTTAAAATTAATACTTCAGAGCAACATCTTCTAACGTTTACTTAATATTACCTTCTTTCTAGTAACACTACGTTTTCTACGTGATGCGTTTGCGGAAACATATCTACGGGACGCACTCTTGTTACCTTATATTTCTCGTCCATTAATGCTAAATCGCGCGCTTGTGTAGCAGAGTTACAACTTACATAAACCACTTTTTCAGGAGCAATTTTCATAATTTGTTCAATAACATCCTTATGCATACCATCTCTTGGAGGATCAGTAATAATTACGTCTGGATGACCGTGTTGAGCGATAAAATCATCATTAAATACCACTTTCATATCACCTACAAAGAACTCACAATTAGTAATTTCATTGCGTTCAGCATTTAAATTGGCATCTTTAATGGCTTCTGGAACACTTTCTACACCAATTACTTTCTTAGCCTTTTTAGAGACAAATTGTGCAATTGTACCGGTTCCGGTATATAAATCGTATACAATTTCATTTCCTGTTAATCCTGCAAAATCTCTTGTTATTTTGTATAATTCGTATGCTTGATCTGAATTGGTTTGGTAAAAAGATTTAGCATTAATACTAAATTTTAATCCTTCCATTTCTTCCAGAATATAATCTCTACCTTTATATAATTTGATGTCCGTATCGTACAAAGTATCATTTGCTTTACTGTTTATAACATATTGTAAAGATGTAATTTGAGGGAATTTGTCGTAAAGATGATCAAGAAGTAATTCTCTGTTGGCTTTATCGTTTTCAAAAAACTGAATTAAAACCATGATTTCACCAGTAGAAGCAGTACGCAACATCAAAGTACGTAACAAACCTTCATGTGCTCTAGGATTAAAGAAAGTTAATCCATGTTCATTGGCAAAAGCGCGAACTTCATTGCGAATGGCATTCGATGGATCTTCTTGTAAATGACATTTGTTAATGTCTAGAATTTTGTCCCACATTTTTGGAATATGAAAACCAAGTGCATTTCTATTTCCTAAATCTTCGGTGCTTTCGATTTCTTTTTCAGTTAACCAACGGCTGTTTGAAAAGGAAAATTCCATTTTATTTCTGTAAAAGAACTGTTTTTCTGAACCTAAAATCGGTTCGAATTCAGGAAGTTCTACTTTTCCTATGCGCTGTAAGTGATTTAATACTTCATTTTGCTTGTAATACAGTTGTTGGCTGTATTTCATATTTTGCCATTTACAACCACCACAAACTCCAAAATGTTCACAAATAGGAGTTACACGATGTTCTGAGAATTCATGAAAATGAACTGCTTTTCCTTCGTAATAGGCTTTGCGTTTTTTGAATGTTTGCACGTCTACTACATCGCCAGGAACGACATTAGGAATAAAAACTACTTTACCATCGGGAGCCTTTGCTACCGAAACGCCTTTTGCACCAGCATCAAGGACTTTTATTTGATGAAAGACAACTTTGTCTGTATTTTTCTTAGCCATAGCGCAAAAATAAGCCTTTGATTGGTTTTATAAATTCAAATTTCAAAATATTTTCAAAAACTATCTAATTTATTCTGACAAGATGCTATAAAATGCTATAAAATGCAATTTTAGTGCTAATAAAAAATAAAAGTAGAGGAGAATTCTTTAAGAAATTCTTTTAATAATTATGTTGTAGGAATGGTAATATTAAGAGTGTTAGTTTTTTAAAGATCAGATGTTTTTATTTAGGATGGGTTTTCTTAAAAGATGGAAACATTGTGAATTAATGAATAGAAAGTAAATAAAAAGTTAAAGTTCTATAATTTATAATTTTCTTAAGTAACAACTTTATAAATTTACTATGTATTTAACATTGTCTTTGAATATGGCTAAGAAAACTGCTCCTCATATTGTGAATACTTCGGCTAATCTATTAGGTTTTTGTCTTTTTGTAATCACTTCTTTGCGAATGAATGGAAGTATTATAGGGAGTAAAATAGATGAATTTACCTCTGTGATTGCAGTTTTTTTAGTGCTCTCTTGTTTGTTTTCCTTTTTTTCAATTCGATCAAAATTTACTCCTCGAAAAGTTAAATTAGAAAAAATTGCTGATTTGTTTTTTATTGTCGCATTGATCGGAATCTTGATTATAATCTTATTGATAACACTCAATTTTATTCAATAATATTTTTTTTAGAGTTGCAATCAAATTTTGTTTCGTTTTACTCACAATAAATCAATTTCATAAAAAAAATGATTTTAACATTTAGACTATAATCTATAGAAATTAAATATTCTTCCTTTTTATAAGTACAGCAAAATGAGCGATAAAAAACAAGTTTTTCATACCGATACCCAAAAAAGATGGTTAACATTTAAATGGACGGGAAGGTTTTTTCTTTTTTTTGTTCTGTTAATGATTCCTATACTAATCCTAACTTTAGCCAGAGGAATAAAGCCAATTTTGCCTCTATTAACTAATGAAATAGAAATATTGAATCATCTTAATTCACCTATTATTCCTGCCATCATGGATAAAAAAGAATTAGAGAAATACAAGGGCTTTGAAGCTTATATAAAATCACGTGAAAAAATTAATGGATTCAAAACGGGTAAAGACATTCGTAATACAGAACAAATTCGAGCTGCTTTTTATGTAGATTGGGATCCGCAGAGTTATTATTCCTTGCAAAAAAATATCGGAAAGTTGAATATGGTAGTTCCTGAGTGGTTTTTTATTGACTCTAGAACAGACCGTTTAAAAATGGATATCGATAAGACTGCTTTAAAATTAATGAAAAAGCATAATATCAAGATAATACCTCTTATCAATAATGTCAATAGAGAAAAAGGAGCTGGTGAATTTGATGGAGAAATCATTCATCGTATTCTTACAAATCCTACCAAAAAAAAGTTACTGATCGATGATATTGTAGCTGCCTTAAAAAAATATGATTTACAAGGAGTCAATATCGACTTTGAAGAGTTTATCGAAAAAACGAATGAGCCATTGATTGCTTTCCAGAAAGAACTTTATGAAAAATTACATCCTTTAAATTACATCGTTTCTCAGGATATAATGCCTTATAATGAGGATTTTAATATAAAGGAGTTGTCAAAGTATAATGATTACCTTTTTTTGATGGCGTATGATGAACATTTTGGGAGTAGTGTTCCAGGTTCAATAAGTAGTCAGCGCTGGATCGAAAAAGTATTAGATGAAACCGCAAAAGGTATTTCTCCTAGTAAGATAATCTTGTGTTTTGCAGGTTACGGATATGATTGGTCCGCCAATATGGAAGCTAAAAATGTCACTTACCAGCAAGCGCTGTCAAATGCCAAACAATTTAATTCGGTTATAGATTTCAATAATGACACCTATAATAATTTTTACAAGTATACAGATGGTACTGTTAAACACGATGTTTATTTTACTGATGCGGCTACTAATTATAACACCATTCGGTTTGCAGATGAGTACGGAACTGCAGGTACTGCGTTATGGCGTTTGGGTAGTGAAGACGATAGGTTGTGGAGTTTTTATAATCGCAGTTTAACGAACAAAAGTTTGCTTAAAAATCCTTTTGATTTTAATAAATTAAAAATAGTTAAAACACCAAAGGCAACACCAGATTATATTGGGGAAGGTGAAGTTTTAGATGTGGTAACGGAGCCGTCTCCTGGCAGAATTTATTTAGAGGTTAATAAAGCGGAAGGGATCATTACCGAACAAAAATATGTAGAGTTGCCTACCAAATATGTAATTAAAAAATTTGGGAATGTAAAAAACCAAGTGATTCTGACTTTTGATGATGGACCAGATCCAGATTTCACGCCTCAGATTTTAGATATATTAAAGAAAGAGAAAGTACCTGCTACTTTTTTTGTAGTGGGTTTACAAGCAGAAAGTAATTTGCCACTTTTAAATCGAGTATACCAAGAAGGACATGAAATAGGAAATCACACTTTTACGCATCCTAATATCGCCTTAGTCAGTTCTGAAAGAGCTCAAGCTGAAATGGAAACTACTCGATTGCTTATAGAAGCTGTTACTGGCAGAAGCACGATTCTTTTTAGAGCACCTTATAATGCAGATGCAGAACCTACTACCGAAGCGGAACTAAAACCAATTGCGCTTAGTAAAAAACAAAATTATTATACAATTGGAGAAAGTATTGATCCCAATGATTGGCAAAAAGGAGTTATTGCAGATAGTATTTACAATCGTGTAGTTCGTAGCTATGAGTTGAATCCTGAACGAGGAATAATATTATTTCATGATGCTGGAGGCGATCGCCAAGCCACAGTAGATGCATTACCTCGTATTATTCATTATTTTAAAAATAAAGGAGTGCAGTTTACAACTGTTGCACATTTAATAGGAAAAACTAGAAATGAGGTGATGCCAAAAGTAAATAGTAATTTGATAGCATTAGATAATACTATATTTAGTTTTGGATATTGGTTTGGTAATTTTCTTTCAGCTGCTTTTTGGATTGCTATTATTTTGGGATTATTACGAATTATAGCGATGGCAATAATGGCATTTATTCAAAAAAGAAGAAGTGCAAAAACTAAAGATTTTTTTAATTTACCATTAGTGAATGTTCCCTGCGTTAGTATAATTGTACCTGCTTACAATGAGGAAGTGAACATTGTAAAAACAATACAAAATTTATTACGTCAAGATTATCCTAGTTTTGAAATTATTGTGGTAGATGATGGTTCTAAAGATTTAACTTATAAAAGAGCATTTGAAGCATTTGGTACAAATCATCAGGTTAAAGTTTTTTCTAAATCAAATGGAGGTAAAGCTTCGGCTTTGAATTTTGGAATTGGCAAAACAAAAAATGACTTTGTAGTTTGTATCGATGCAGACACACAACTGAAAGGAGATGCCGTTTTAGAATTGATGAAAAGGTTTTACATTCCTTTAAAAAATAATGAAATAGTAGGTGCTGTTGCTGGAAATGTGAAAGTAGGTAACGAAAACACAATGCTGGCTAAATGGCAAAGTATTGAATATACAACTTCACAAAATTTTGACCGTCGTGCCTTTGATTTAA
This sequence comes from Flavobacterium sp. GP15, assembly GCF_014281985.1. Classification (NCBI taxonomy): domain Bacteria; kingdom Pseudomonadati; phylum Bacteroidota; class Flavobacteriia; order Flavobacteriales; family Flavobacteriaceae; genus Flavobacterium; species Flavobacterium sp. GP15. Next base: position 66,718 of record NZ_JACFTC010000008.1, on the reverse strand, counting down.
TAAATGGCATAGCCGTTGTTCCTGGTGCAATTGGCGCTTTTAGAAAAGAAGCTATTTTAAATGTGGGTGGTTTTACCACTGATACGCTCGCAGAAGATTGTGATTTAACTATTCGAATTTTAAGAAGCGGTTATCGTATTATCAATTGTGTAGAGGCAATTGCAGTCACTGAAGCTCCAGAAACAATAAAGGAATTTATGAAACAACGCTTTCGTTGGACTTATGGTATTATGCAAGCCTTTTGGAAAAATAGAGATGCTTGTTTTAATAAGAAATACAAAGGATTAGGAATGGTTTCACTCCCTAACATCCTCTTATTTCAAATTATTCTTCCAATGATTGCTCCTTTAGCAGACTTGATTCTTATTTTTAGTTTATTATGGAATTATAATAGTTTAGAAAGCATGAGTAAAATAGGAATATATTATCTTGTCTTTATGGCTGTAGATATACTAGTGAGCGTTATTGCTTTTGGATTCGAAAAAGAAAAATTCGGAAAATTAATCTGGCTCATTCCACAACGTTTTGTGTACCGACAAATAATGTATTTTATTTTATTCAAGGCTTTAGGAAAAGCAATCAAAGGAGAAAGTCAAGGCTGGGGAGTTTTAACAAGAACTGGAAATGTAAAAACAGTCGAATAAAATTTTAAGTGTCAATTGGTAAAATTTCAAAAAAAATTAGAATAATTTACTGCATCTTAGAAATGGCTTTCCAAAGAAGTGTTATTTATCGGATTTTAAAACAAATGCTATAGCTTTCTCAGCAAGAGGTCTCATTACTTGATAACCCATTTTATTGGGATGTACGCCATCATTTGAGTATTCTTTTTTTAAACCTTCATGTGCATCAACCATAACGGAATAATAATCGATATAAACAATTTCATTGCTTTGAGCATAATTTTTAATTATTTCGTTCAATGCTTTTATTTTCTCAATAGGTTGTTGATTGGGTTTCCAAGAAAAATCAATAGCGGGCAAAACCGAACAAAGGATTACTTCAATCTGATTGGCTTTAGCTAATTCTACCATCGAAAAAATATTATCTCGTATCATTTCAAGACTAGATGGACCAGTATTTCCAGCGATGTCATTAATTCCGGCAAGTATAATAACTACAGTTGGTTGTAAGGCAATCACATCGGCTCTAAAACGAATAAGCATTTGAGGGGTAGTTTGTCCACTAATACCTCGATTGATATAAGATTTATTCACAAAATAGTCCGGATCAATCATTTTCCAGAACTCGGTAATGGAATCTCCCATAAAAACCACTCTTTTTTCTTCTAATACAGGAATTGGCAACAAACTGTTTTCTTGTTGGTATTTACTTAAATTAGGCCAGTCTTGAGCTTGTTTTTTTGTTGCCATTGTTATTGACGAAAATTTGTAATTACTGTGATTTCAATTTAAGAAATAGCAAGGTAGAATGCAATTTCTAAAAACAATTTGGACAAATTTACCTTTTATCTGCCAGAATTTAAATTTAAGAGCTTTTATCTTTTATTAATTGCATCAGTACTAATAGAATAGTTAAACGCAAAATGATTATTCGATTATAGACTCTCTAATAAACGAATGTTAATTTACTAAAATTGTTTTAAAATTGAGATTTAAACTTGATTATACAATTTGTTTATCTTTAAATTTATGAAAAAAAACGATAATGAGATTGTATCAAAAACTTTCAAAGATTAATTTTTTAAAAAAGAGCTATGCTTTTAAATTTCTATTTGTTGCTTTTATTGGCATCCATATTCCGCTTATAGGAATTTTATTTTATGTTCTTTATGGCAGTAAAAATATAGCTGCAAATACTATATTATTCGTTGCACTAGTCATGACATTAATAGCGAGTGCTATTACATTATATTTTTTAAAGCATTTAATTAAACCAATTGAAATAGCCTCTAAAGCTTTAGATAATTATAGAAATGAACGAAAAGTACCCTCTTTGCCAACAGATTTTTCAGACGAAGCAGGTTTGCTAATGCGAAACATACAAAAATCAATTTTAGAGAATGAGCGTTCTTTAAGTGATAATCAAGATTTAATTTATTTGCTTTCACATGATTTTAAAAACTTCACTGGAAACTCTCAAGGTTTAGCAGAACTTATTTTAGACGAAAGTCCTTCAGAAATAGTGCAAGAATATGCTCAATTAATTAAAAAAAGTACTATTCAACAATTTGTTTTTATAGAAATATTTATAAAACTAATGAAAGATCAAGAAGAGCTTTTAAATCGTCCTCTGAAAGTAAATACAATTAGTTTGCAATCTGTTCTTGAAATAGTACGCATACAAGTCGCTCCAAAATTAATTTCTAAAAAAATTATATTAAATTCTTTTTTCCAAATTGACGAAGTGCTTTTGACAATTGAGGAGGATTTGTTGGTCAGAGTATTGGTCAATTTAATTGATAACGCTATTAAGTTTTCATTTCCAGAAAGTGAGATTCAATTTACCGCAAGTAAAATTGACAATAAGATTGCTCTTGTAGTTTCTGATTCCGGAATTGGATTTAACCTAAATGACAAAGAGGAACTATATAAAAGATTTACAACTCGAAGTAGGGTAGGAACATCAAACGAACCTTCAACAGGAATAGGATTGTACTTGTGTAAAAAAATAGTTGAGAAGTATCAGGGAAACTTGATTTTAGAAAGTCCAGGTGTTAATAAAGGATCTACATTTTCTGTGCTTTTTACTAGCTTTTAATCGACGTTTAATGCTTTAAAATTTCGTTAAAAAGAGTATTTTTAAAAGAAAAATAGGATTAAATGAGCTAAATTTGAGAGAATGTAGATTTTTAATGAGACAGGATTTTTTTAAGTGAAACAAAAACTAGACTCTCAATATTTTAAAATCTAAATTTAAATTAAAAACATATTTATTAAAATTTATTTAAAAATACAGGTATTATGAAAAGAAATGCAACCGCAGTATGGAATGGTTCACTAAAAGAAGGAGCCGGAAAATTAACAACACAAACTACAACGCTAAAAGACACTCAATATTCATTTAAATCTCGTTTTGAAGAAGGAGTAGGTACCAATCCTGAAGAATTGATTGCTGCAGCACATGCAGGTTGTTATACAATGCAATTGACTGCTTATTTAAGCGAAGATGGTTTTGAAGTAGAAAGTATTGAATCAAAATGTGATATTGATTTACAAGAAGGAACAATTGTTACTTCTCACATAACAATACACGCAAAAATAAAAGATATTGCTGAAGACGTTTTTCAACAATATGTTACGAAAGCAGAGAAAAATTGTCCTGTTTCTAAGGTGTTAAATGCAGCTATTTCTACAACTGCTACTTTAGCTTAAAAACTGATTTTCTTTTATATAAAAAAGGCTTGATTTATAGTACAATCAAGCCTTTTTTGTATTGTATTAAGAAGATCTATTCAAATAAATCAGAAGATAGGTAACGATCACCACGATCGCAAATAATGGCTACAATTACTCCTGATTCTAAAGTGTTCGCTATTTTTATTGCCGCAGCAACAGAGCCACCACTACTCATTCCTGCAAAAACACCTTCTTCAAGTGCAAGACGTTTGGTCATTTCACGAGCTTCTTTTTCAGAAACTTCAATGATTGTATCTACTTTCGAAGCGTCAAAAATCTTAGGCAAGTATTCTTGAGGCCATTTTCTAATTCCTGGAATTTGTGAGCCATCGCTAGGTTGTGCTCCTAAGATTTGGATATTACTATTCTTCTCTTTCAAATAGGCAGACGTTCCGATGATTGTTCCAGTGGTTCCCATAGCAGATACAAAATGAGTTACTGTACCTTCGGTATCATTCCATATTTCTGGACCTGTTGTTTTATAATGTGCTTTCCAGTTGTCATCGTTGGCAAACTGATTGAGCATGATATAGCCGCCTTCAGCGACTTTTTTATCAGCGTAATCTCTAGAACCAATTATTCCCGTGCTAGCGGGCGTTAAAATGACTGTAGCGCCATACGCTCGCATAGTTTGGGTACGCTCTTTTGTAGAATCCTCAGGAAGTATTAATTCTATTTCTAAATTAAACAGTTGTGCAATCATTGCCAATGCAATTCCGGTGTTCCCACTAGTGGCTTCAATAAGTTTATCTCCTTGTTTTATTTCACCTCTTTCTAAAGCTGATTTAATCATGTTATAAGCAGCACGATCCTTAACGCTACCTCCAGGATTATTTCCTTCTAATTTGAGTAAAAGTTTTACATTTTTGTTTTGTACCAAGTTCGTAGATTCTACCAACGGCGTATTTCCTATAAGGTCTAGTATTTTATGTGATTTCATTCTGTATTGTATTCGTATGTTTTTTTTAAGATCACCACCAAATAGTGAAGAGGATAGTGCTAATTGTTTTATGAATAATATTTGTAAAGTAAAACTGTTATAAACAGCAACAACCAAGATATAAAAGGATGTATTTAGAATTGAATGGCATTGTGTAAATTTTATAAAGAAAATCAAAGATATTGAACTTTGTCGATATATCGTAATGCGGTTATTTAGAGATTTTGAAGTTTTTATAAAAAGTAAAAATTTTTCATCAAAAGATATTTTTAGAAACCTCAAAAACTTTACAATATGAAAAAGTATATTTAATCGATCTTTTTCTAAATTAGCAATTAAATACAATTTCATGAAAAATAATTTGACTTTTATAAGTGATGTCTCAAAGAAGGAATTTCCAATTGATGATAAGATTTCTGGCAAAGCGGTACGAGATCCAATTTTTGCATTAATTCAGACTGACTTTCCAGAATTTGATGAAAATAAATTTCTATCGGTTTCAGAACTCAATATGTATCGTGAGAAATACATCTCTAATTATTTAGCGGTAGAAATTGGAGAACTTTCTAATTTAGAAAATAAAGTTATTGGATCCCTAAAAAAAGATGTTTCATTAGTGAGTAGTGTAGAAGACGAAGTAGGTGATCGAACTTTTGGACAGAAGGTCGCAGATAGTGTAGCTGCGTTTGGAGGAAGTTGGAAATTTATCATCATGTTTGGTGTTTTTATCCTGTTGTGGATAATGGCAAATATTTATCTTTTGGTAGATAAAGGATTTGATCCCTATCCATTTATTTTACTGAATTTAATCTTGTCATGTTTGGCTGCATTACAAGCTCCAGTAATTATGATGAGCCAAAATCGTCAGGAAGAAAAAGACAGGGAAAGAGCAAAGAAAGATTATATGATTAATTTAAAATCGGAACTCGAAATCAGAATGCTTCATGAAAAATTAGATCATTTGATTATGCATCAACAAGAAGAATTAATTGAGATTCAAAAAGTACAAATTGAAATGATGAATGATATTTTATCCAGAATAAAATAATTTTTTTCAGTTCAAAAAAAAGTAAAAAGGAAACACTTTTAATAGTGTTTAAAAAAATAACCGCCAACCATAAAAGCGCCATTTAGTACAGCAGAAACTACGATTAATTTTTTATAGTTTCTGTTGGTGTCAATAAAATTTAAACCTAAAATTGCTAGAAAAAAAAGGGTAGTTAGCAGAGCAGGATACATCTTAAAAGATTCTATAAAATCACCTTCTAAAAGCAGTAAAAAACTACGTTGAAAACCACAGCCCAAACACTCTATTCCAAAGAGTGTTTTACTTAAACAAGGGAACATATATTTTTCTAAATCCAATGGTTTTGATTTTTACAATTTTACAAAAAAATAACTAACGGCTCAAATAATAAATAGGCAATTTTAAATTCATTACTTTTGGAATCTGATAATTTAAAAGATGAAAAAGTTTATAATCCCCATAATGATTGTTGCAATAATTGTTGCCTTGTACCAACAGGCGAGTGCCGAAAAAAACGTGTACATTATGGTTGTTGCAATTGTAGTTTTTATGATTGGTATGATGAAGTTAAGTGCCAAAACACCTAGTAAAAATCAAGATAAAGAAGACGAAAATGTTTAGTAAAGGAGATAAAGTTTCTGTGCTTGATGAAGCCATGGATGGAGTAGTGTTGTCAGTCAAGGAGAACCAAGTTACGATAGAAACAGAGGACGGATTCGTGATGACATTTTTTGTCAATGAATTACTTAAAATAAACGATTCCAGTAACTTACTAGATTCTATTAGAAGAATAAATGTAAGTGAGATTTCAAAGGAAAAAGAAATTCCAAAAGCACGAAGTTTTGTCAAAGAGAAAAAATCTAGACACGAAATTCCTGCTCCAGAGTTTGATTTACACATCGAAAAATTAGTACCAAACAAACGCGGAATGTCAAATTATGATATCCTAACTTTACAAACAGAAACAGCTAAACGCCACATCGAATTTGCGATTAGAAATAGAATTCCGAAGATTGTTTTTATACATGGTGTGGGCGAAGGCATTCTAAAAGCAGAGCTGGATTTCTTGTTAGGACGATATGATAATATTGCTTTTGCAGAAGGTAATTATCAAAAATATGGACAAGGAGCTACGGAGGTTTTTATAAAACAGAGTGCAATGTAAAATGTTTTTCTGATTCGGAAGCCAAATAAAAAAGGTTCGATTTTAAGAGAATTTCAAATTGAAAATTCTCTTAAAATTGAACCTTTTTTTAATTTTAAAATAGTACTTTTTATTAGCGTATTTTTAGTCAATTTTATAGCATTAATTAGTAGTCAATAATTCTCCATAAATGAAATTATCGCCTAATAGAAAATCACTATTTCCTTTCTTTAATTTTGCTTTTTTGATAACCAAAGTATGCTTAAAACCGTTGCCAAAAACCGTAGTTGTTACTTCGATACTTCCGCTAGTATTTGCAACTCCAGCGACTGCAATCCACTCTTCAAGAACAGGTGGGTTTGCTGGAAAAGCATTGTTGCAAAAATAATCATCGGTCAATAATCCAGAGAATAATCGGTAGGTAAGTTTGTTTTTTGTATCACTTATCAAACCAATTCTTGGGGTGTTTAGTGGTGTAGCTGTATTCACAATTAAGCTAGGATCTATGTCAAGAATTAGCGCTTCGCTACTATTTTTATCATAAACTTGTTTCGAACTAGAGCATTGTTTAAGCACTTTAGTGAAGGCCAATGGTAAAGCTGTAGCGCTTATAACATAGTCTCCAAAAGGGAAAGTTTCATATACTTGTTTGCCGTTTGCTTTGCTAAAAGTAACATTTCTAAAAGTTATATTGTGATTGTATCCTGTGATTTTCGAACTGTTATCCGTTGTGTTTACTATTTTTTTTGCAGTGCTATTAATCACTATTTGTCCACCAGTAGCAGTCCATTGATCTGTTACAATTGGTGTAGCCGGAGGAATCAATTCGCAAATCGTTGAAGACGTTAATTTATCATTATACAACCGATAAATAAGACGATTGGTATCACTAATTAAAAGTGTTTGAGAACTTGTTTCAGTAGGAAAAACAATTTTAGTAGCCTCAAAAATTAAGGATTCGTTATCTTTTAATTTATAAAGTAACTGATTCGTAGTACATTTTTGAACTTCAACAGCATCAAAACTGATGTTTTCTTGTGTTAAATCTCCATCATCACAGCTGTTTAAGACTAATGTGAAAACCAATAAACTTAGGATTTTTTTCATTTTTATAATATTTGTAACAAAAATAGAATTTTAATTTGTTCGAAATACATTCCTGTTTAAAAATAGCCTATATGATCTAAGTTATGCCTTGATTAATTATAGATTATTACTAAAAATACTAGGTACATTTAAGATTTCAAATTGAATTATGCTATTATAAAGCAGAATGAAAATCGTATATTTGCGCGAATTTAATATCGTCTATGAGACTTAATAAATATTACTCAGCTGCTTTTTTAGCTTTTTTTATCTGGGGTTTTTTTAGTTTTGCTTTAAAACCTTTACACAATTATCCGTCTTTAGATATACTATTTTACCGTGTGTTTTTTAGCGTTATTACAATGGTTTTGATTAACCTTATTTTTAGAAAAAATGTGATTCGCAAAGATTGGAACCATTTTAAAAATAGCTCTTCTAAACAAAAAAGAAGTATTGTTTCCTTGACCCTTGGAGGCGCAATTTTTCTTATTCTAAATTGGTTTGTTTTTATCTATGTGGTTAATCACATTAGCGTTAAGGCTGCTTCTTTAGCGTATCTAGTTTGCCCTATATTAACAACTGTTTTTGCTTATTTTATTTTAAAAGAACAACTTACTAAATGGCAATGGGTTGCTGTAATGATTAGCTTTACAAGCTGCATATTGCTTTCCTTTAATTATTTTAGAGATATTTTTTATAGTCTTATTGTAGCAGCAACATACGCCTCTTATTTGGTTAGTCAAAGGAAAAATAGTGAGATGGATAAGTTTCTTGTTCTAACTATTCAGCTTGTTTTTACTGCAGTTGTTTTACTGCCATTTTATCCAAAATATAGTGGACCGGTTCCCACAGAACCTTTGTTTTATGGTTGTATGTTTTTTGTAGTTGTGTTTTTTACGATTATTCCGTTGTTTCTAAACTTGTATGCACTCAAAGGGATAAACTCTTCAGCAGTTGGGATTATGCTTTATATTAATCCAATAATAACGTTTTTAGTAGCCATTTTCTATTATGATGAACAAGTAACTTCGCTTCAGTTGTTTGCTTATTCTTTAATTTTAGTTTCAATTGTTGTTTTTAATGAAAGAGCTTTGTTTTCTAAAAGAAAGAATGCTTTATCTTCAAAAATGTAATGTTCAAAATAATTTATACTTCAGAAAAATGAAAAAAATATATCTCGATAACGCTTCTACTACAGCATTGCGTCCCGAAGTAATTCAGGAAATGACTCATGTTTTGACTGAGGATTATGGAAATCCTTCTTCTACTCATAGTTTTGGTCGTACTTCTAAAAGTATTTTAGAGCTTTCTAGAAAGTCTATTGCTCAAAATTTGAATGCCACTGCACAAGAAATTATTTTTACTTCTTGCGGTACAGAAGCTAATAATTGGATTCTTCGTTCTGCGGTTAAAGATTTAAAAGTAACGCGTATTATTACCAGTAAAATGGAGCATCATGCCGTTTTATATACCGCATTAGTTTTAGAAAAAGAATTTGGAATTCAAATTGATTATGTTGCTATAAAACCAAATGGTGAAATTGATTTGACACATTTAGTAGAATTACTTTCACAAGAAAAGAAAACATTAGTTAGCTTAATGCATGTAAATAATGAGACAGGAACTATTTTAGATCTAGAAAGAGTGGCAATCATTTGTAAGGTACATGATGCTTTATTTCATTCTGATACGGTTCAATCTGTAGGGAAAACTATTATCGATTTACAAAAAACAACAGTTGATTTTATTGTAGCAAGTGCTCATAAATTTCATGGACCTAAAGGTGTTGGTTTCGCATTTGTTCGTAAAAACTCAGGTTTACAACCTCTATTTTTTGGTGGTGAGCAAGAAAAAGGATTGCGTGCAGGAACGGAAGCTTTACATCAAATTGCTGGAATGGCAAAAGCATTAGAACTTTCCTATAGCAATCTAGAAGAGGATAAAATTCATATTTTAGAATTAAAAACAGAGCTGATTTCAAAACTAAAAACTGCATTTCCTACGTGTAAAATTAATGGAGGAACAAACGGTTTTTATACGATTTTAAATGTTCTATTGCCTTTTTCTGAAGACAAAACAGCGATGATTTTATTTCATTTAGACATGAAAGGAATTGCAGTTTCTAGAGGCAGCGCCTGTCAATCAGGAAGTATCAAACCCTCTCATGTTTTAGTAGAAATCCTTTCTGAAGAAGATTTAAAGAAACCAAGTTTGCGTATTTCTTTTAGTCATTTCAATACAAAAGAAGATATTGATAGTCTTATGGATGCCTTGCAAAAGATTTAAAAAAGAGTTGCCAAATCAAGTATTAACTTTCGTAAAGACGCAATCTGTTTTTAACGGAAACTAGCTCCTTTTGCAGGTTGTCTATTTTTTGTAAAAGATTAAAAACAACATCAATTCCTTCTGTGTTTACAGCCAATTCTTGATGCATGCGTATCATCTTTTCTATTTCATATATAGCATCCGATTCTATATATGAAGTAGTTTCGATTGTTTTTATTGAGACTAATCCCATTTCGTTAAGATTCGTAAAAAAGGATATTTCAACTTTATAATGAGAGCACAATTCTGTTATCGGAATTAGTTTTTCTAGATTCATAAGGTTTGCATTTTAGCTAGTTCTGTAAATAATTCCTTTTCTTTTTCTGAGAGTTTTTCAGGAATTTTTATTTGATACGTAAGATACAAGTCACCAAACTCTCCCTCTTTTTTATATACAGGAAATCCTTTTCCTTTCAATTTTACTTGAGTCCCATTTTGAGTTCCGGGTTTTACCGTCAGTTTTACTTTTCCTTCAAAAGTAGCTGCAGTAATTTCTCCTCCTAATACGGCAGTGTATAAGTCTAAAGCAACATTGGCATAAAGATTATTTTTATCTCTTTTAAAATCAGTATGGTTTTCTATAGAAAAAGTGATAAATAAGTCACCTTTTGGACCATTGTTGGAGCCTTCGCCACCTAAGCCACTTATTTTTATTTGCTGTCCGTTTTCGACTCCTGCTGGAATTGTAATTCGGATGTTTTTTCCATTTATCGTTAAAGTTCTTTTGTTTGTGGTGTAAACATCTTTTAGATCAAGTCGAAGTTCAGTACTAAAATCTTGTCCTTTATAGGGTGTATTTCGGCGACCGCCACCAGCAGATCTTCCGCCAAACATTGATTCGAAAAAATCAGAAAAATCACCACTATCAGAAAATCCTCCTTGTTGGCTATTGCCTTGGTATTGCTGTTGTTGTCTTGATTTTTCAAACTGTTCCCCGTTTTGCCAGTTTTCACCATACGAATCATATTTTTTACGATTTTCGGGATGGCTTAATACTTCATTTGCTTCATTTAATTCTTTAAACTTCCTTTCGGCTTCTTTGTCGTTAGGGTTTAAATCAGGATGGTATTTTCGAGCAAGTTTACGATAAGCCTTTTTTATTTCGCTTTCAGTTGCCTTTTTATCCACTTCAAGTACCTTATAATAGTCAATGAATGCCATTTTGTTTTTGTTTAGTTGATTTTGTTGTCGTACAAAAAAAGGAGTAGTAGAAGTACAAAACCAAATTTAATCATTTTTTTGATGTAAAAACAGGCGAATTTATTTTATTGTACTTCTTTTTAGTGCGTAAAGTAGCTCAAACAAATTTCCGTATTAAAGTTTTGAGATCGAGCTTTTAGGTTTTACTCTTAGAATTGTGTAGTACTTAAAATTGAATTAATAAACTAAAAACATAAATTTAATCTGCACAATGAGGATTAGAAATCAGGTAAATATCTTTTTATTCTAGAAAAAAGAGTATCGAGTTTCTATCATTTCCGGTCTTTATTTTTAGCTTTTTACAAATTAAAAATTCAGTATTTCTAATTTATAATTTTTATAAACACTTAATATAATGGTATTAAAAGCATCTTAATTCAAAAATAATTTTATTTTTGTAGAAAGCATTTTAACTATAAAATTGACTTCACCAATTTGACTTTACGTTACTTTACGGAATCTAGTGCTGTTCTTATTCCTTTCTCCTATATTAAGATATAAATTACTATTGAATGAAAATAAATCCTATACCAGCCAATGAAGTTGAAAGATTAAAAGAACTCAAAAAGTATTCAATTTTGGATACTTTATCAGAAGTAGAATACGATTCAATTACTCAATTAGCCTCATATATTTGTGATACACCTATTGCTTTAGTTAGTTTAATAGATGAAGAAAGACAATGGTTTAAATCAAGTGTCGGTATTGACGTTAGCGAAACCTCCAGGAATATCTCTTTTTGTCAATATACAATTATGGGTGATGACATTTTTGAAGTTCCAAATGCTTTAGAAAATGATTTGTTTGCAAAAAATCCTTTAGTTACAGGAAACCCTAATATTCGTTTTTACGCCGGATCACCGTTACGAACCAAAAATGGTCTTAATATGGGATCCTTGTGTGTCATTGATACTAAAGCAAGAGTGCTTACGGAACAGCAAAAAAAGGCTTTGCAATTATTATCCAATCAAGTGGTCACTTTGTTAGACTCTCGAATCAAACATTTTGATTTTCTTGAATCTCAAAAAGAACTTCAGAATTTTATAGATTTGTCTAAAGATTTGGTCTGTATTGCAAATGTAAACGGATTGTTTTACAAAGTAAATCCTGCTTTTACAACTGTTTTAGGCTTTTCTAAAGAGGAGTTAGAAGGCGTTCCTTTTACCAATTTTGTACATATAGATGATTTGCCTTCTACACTAAATCAAGTAGAAAAACTGTCAAAAGGGGAGTTAACAATCAGTTTTGAAAATCGTTTTCGTTGCAAAAACGGACAATATGTTACTCTAAGTTGGAATACGTCTCCCGATCCAGCTACTGGAAACCTTTACTGTATTGCTCGAAACATGACTAAAGAAAAAGCAGTTGAGCAAAAATTAATTGATAGTAATAATTTATTAGATGAATCTCAGAACATTGCTAAAATTGGAAGTTGGAAATTTGATTTAATTACTAATGACCTTATTTGGTCAGATGGTCATTATCGAATATTTGAGTTAGAAAGACAGCCTTCAGGACAACTTTTTGAAAGTTATAGAAGCAGAATTCATAAAGATGATTTAGAATTATTAAACAAGACTTCAGAAATCGCCTTAAAAACGGGAAAGAACTTTAAAATAAAATATAGAATTGTACTTCCTGATCAAAGTATTAAGCATATTCTAGAAATTGGTCAACCTTTTACAAATGATAACGATGAAGTAATTGAGATAAAAGGGATCGTTCAAGATATAACAGAAATAACAATTGCCGAACAAAAAATCATATTAAAGTCGAAAGAAATCAACGATATTAGAGCAGCTTTAGACGAATCTGCAATTGTTTCTATATCAGATAAAAAAGGAATGCTTACGTATGTAAATGATAATTTTTGTTCAATTTCTCAATATACAAAAGAAGAATTGATAGGAAAAGATCAAAGTACTATAACCGGTTCTTTAGACAAGGAGATCTTAAACACTATAATAAAAGGGAAGGTCTGGAAAGGTGAAATTAAAAACTCATCAAAAGATGGTTTATCCTATTGGGAGAAAATGACAATTGTTCCTTTTTTAGGTGAAAATAATAAACCCTACCAATACGTTTCGATTAGTACTGATATTACCGATCAAAAAATAGCCGAAGAAAGTTTAAACAACGCATTAGCAGATTTAGAAAAAAAGAATAGAGAACTTGATGAGTTTGCTTACGTAGTTTCTCATGACCTGAAAGCGCCTTTAAGAGCTATTAATAATCTTGCCGAATGGATTGTTGAAGACATGCCATCAATGCCGGAAGAAGTAAGTTCTAATTTTGATTTACTACGTGGAAGAGTCTTGCGAATGGAAAATTTAATTAACGGTGTTTTAGAATATTCTCGTATTGGCCGCGTTGCAATTGAAAAAGAAACAATAGATATGACCTTGATGCTCGATCAGATTATTGATATTATGGTTCCAAAGCTCGATTTTGAAGTTATAATTGGCCAAAATTTCCCTACCATACTGTCTGAGCGAATACTGTTGGAACAGGTTTTTAGTAATTTAATTAGTAATGCTGTTAAATACAATAACAAACCCATAGGAATAATTGAATGTTACTATGAATCATTACCAGATTTTCATCAATTTACGGTAAAAGATAATGGGCCAGGTATTGCAGAGGATTACCATAATAAAGTTTTTAAAGTTTTTCAAACTATTGTAGCCCGCGATGTAAAAGAAAGTACAGGAGTAGGATTATCTATCGTAAAGAAAATTATTGAAGAAAAAGGCGGATCCATACGTATTGAATCTAAAGAGAATGAGGGATGTAGTTTTATTTTTACAGTTCCTAAATAAATAAAAATGGAGAAATCGCAACAAGATTGCCAAGAGGAATTGGCTGCTTTAAAAAAAGAATTTGATGATTTTGTATATATCGTTTCTCACGATATAAAATCGCCCATGAGAGCAATAGCTAATATTGCCACTTGGATAGAAGAAGATTTATCCAATGGGCTCACACAAGATGTAACCAGTAATTTCGAATTACTTAAAAATAGAGTAAATCGATTAGAAAATATGATGAATGGGTTGTTAGAGCTCTCTCGTGTGGAACGAGCAGAATTAGAATTTTATTGCGTTAATATCCCTAAAATGATGTCTAGTTGTTTTGATTTGTACCGTAATAACCATGTAGAATTTACTTTAGACACTACAATTGTTACTGAAAACTTCATTACCTTAGGTGCAAAGTTCCAAAAAGTCATACTTGGTTTATTAGACAATGCAGTACGATTTAATGACAAAGAGCAGATAAAAATCAGGGTAACTATTTTAGAAAGTGATGACGAATTTACTATAGAAATTACCGACAACGGACCAGGAATTCCCGAAGAAGTAGTTCCTAAAATATTTTCTATTTTTTACACTGTAAATTCTAAAGATGTTGTCAATACAACAGGAGCGGGATTAGCAATTAGTTGTAAAATTTTAAAATTAGTTGGAGGTAAATTGAGATACACTGCGGGAATCAGTAATGGTTCAATTTTTACGTTAAATTGGCCCAAGAATATAATCTTAAAAAATTAAATTTATGAACCAAAAATTGGTGAATATCTTGCTAGTCGAAGACGATGAAGTAGATGTGATGAATGTAAAAAGAGCATTCTCTAAGAACAATATAATGAACCCTCTTTTTGTTGCTGGAAACGGTATTGAAGCTTTAGAAATGCTAGAAAATCAAATAATTCCGCTTCCAAAAATCATAATTTTAGACATCAATATGCCAAAAATGAATGGAATTGAATTTCTTAAAATTATGAGAGAAAAAGAAAAACTTAAAAACATATCCGTTTTTGTTATGACTACTTCAAACGAAGATACCGACAAAATTAACGCATACAATTTGAATGTTGCAGGATACATTCTTAAACCATTATCTTTTGAGAAATTTCTGACTTCAGTAGCAACTCTTAAAAACTTTTGGCAGTTATGTGAAATGTAAAAGTTCTAATTCATTTTTTATGGGGAATTTCAGTATCTTATTGGTCGAAGATAGAGTAACTATTATAGAAAATATAAAAGGTTTTTTTTCAGAAAATGAAACAAGACCTACTTTATATTCTGCCACCAATACCATTGATGCATGGTCTATGCTAGAAGGTTTTTCTAAATTAAATCCAATTCCTAAAATTCTTCTCATTGATGTAAATAGAACAAAAGAGGAAGGCATACTTTTATTAAATACCATTCGGAACCATCCCGATTTAAAATCAATTTTAGTTTTTGTAATCACAGATGCTGCTCAAGAAACAAATAAAGCAGCAGTTTTGAAATTGAATATTGCAGGTTATATTCCCACTTCGTTTCAAAGTCAGGAATTATATTACTGCTTTTCAGTACTAAATGACTATTGGAATATGATTGAATTCTAAGTTAAATAATTCACCACTATGGCAGTTGTTTTAAAAATATTAATAATGGACGATGATAAAATCGATTCCATAACCATCAGCCGTTCCATAGCGCAATCTGGAATTATAGCTGACGTTGATACCGTTTTTTCTGCAAAAGAAGGATTGGTGCTTATCCTGTCTTTACAATATGATCTTATTTTTTTAGATTATATGATGCCAGATACAGACGGAATTTCCTTTTTGAAAAAAATTAGAGATCTGGAAATTGAAACACCTGTAATTTTCGTAACTTCTCAAGGAGACGAAAAAGTGGCCAGTCAAGCCATTTTAAGCGGAGCATCAGATTATATTCCGAAAACTTTATTGACTCCAGATGGAGTATCACAAAGCATTAGAAATGCAATTAAATTACATGAGAGTTTAAAGCTTAGAAAAATTACCGAACTAGAACTCAAAGTAAATTCAAACCGACTTTTAGAAGCACAAAAATTAGCTAAAATTGGAACTTGGGAAGTGAACTTAAGCAACAATGAATTGTTTTTTTCTGAAGAATTCTTTACCATTTTTGAAGTTGAAAAAGATAATTCTCCTACGATAGAATTTATTAATTCCTGTTTTACGAATCCGAAAGATTTAGCCCTTTTTGAAAAAAATCTTAATATAGTTAAGAGAAAGAATAAAGAAGTACAATTTCATCATAGCATCACTACTAAAAAAGGAAATATAAAATATATCAATCAATTTATCAAATGTTTAAATGATGAAAAAGACAAGCCTTATAAGATTTTAGGAACTATTCAGGATATTAGCGAACAAAAACGAACTGAAGCGGAGCTGATAAAAGCGAAAGAACTTGCCGAAGAAGCTGTTGTCATAAAAGAGCAGTTTTTGACTAATATGAGTCACGAAATTAGAACTCCTATGAACGGTATCATTGGTTTTTCTAAAGTTTTAGAAAACACTAAATTAGATAATGACCAAAAGCAAAGTGTAGAAGCCATTAAAAAAGCAGGTCAAAATTTGATGGTTATTATTAATGATATTCTTGATTTTTCTAAAATTGAAGCCAATAAAATGACTTTTGAAGAAGTGAATTTTTCTTTATCAAAAACAGTTGTTTCTGTGATTGAGTTACTAATCTCTAATGCCAAAGAAAAAAAAATAAAGTTATTATACGATATTGATTCAAATATAAATGATAATTTAATTGGAGATCCAACAAAACTTTTACAAATTTTATTGAATTTAGTGGGTAACGCTTTAAAATTTACAGAAAAAGGTTTTGTAGAATTAATTGTTACTGAACTTCAGCAAACTGCAACAGACTGTTTGTTAAAATTTTCTGTAATTGATACTGGAATAGGAATTCCGGAAGATAAAATCGATTCTATTTTTGAGAGTTTTAATCAAGCATCTAATGAAACAACTCGTAAATACGGAGGAACAGGACTTGGACTTACCATAACTCGGAAACTGGTTGAGTTGCAAGGTGGTAAAATTACAGTTGAAAGTGACATTTCAAAAGGAAGTGAATTCTCCTTTTCGTTACACTATAAAAAGGCACAAGACACAATTGGTATTACTAATGATTTAAATCATAAAAAAGTATCACCAGAGTTTCTTAAAAACATCAAAATTCTTTTAGTTGAGGACAATGAACTGAACCAATTGCTTGCCATTAAAGTATTTAAAAAATGGGATAAAGAAATTGATGTAGCTGCTAACGGAAAAATTGCCATCGAAAAGATTACTAATAATAATTATGATATTATTTTAATGGATATTCAAATGCCAGAGATGGATGGTATTGAACTTACAAATTATATTAGAACGCACATGGGAGTCAAAGCCAACACCCCTATAATTGCCCTGACAGCGCATGCAACAGTAGGTGAGGAGCGAAAATGCATTGATAATGGTATGAATGATTATCTATCGAAACCCTATGATTTTGAGGTTTTATTATCTAAATTAAATCAAAATTTGAAGTCATCTAAGGTTCAATCTTCTGTTTTAAAAGTTTATAAGAACCCAGAAATCACTTCGGAAAATCTATTTGATTTTAAATATTTAAAAGATTTAGCGGAGGGAGATTTCGCTTTTATAAAAAACATGGTGGCTCTTTTTTTAAATAATACACCACAAACATTAGATGCAATTTTAGATTCTAACCAAAATGATGACATAAAAGTGTTAAATGACGAAATTCACAAACTGAAATCTTCTCTAAGTTTATTGGGTATCACAAAGGCTTCGGAGAGCGTTGCTATTATCGAAAACGAAATGCTAACAAATCCTTTAGGAGACCTAAGAAAAGAAGAAGTTGTTAATTTGAATGAAATTTGTAGATTGGCAATTAAACAATTAGAGTTAATCGAAGAATTTTAAAGCCTTAAACAACATTTGATTTGATTAAAATAAAAAATAAACTATCGATTTCCTTACTATAATTCACCAAAAAGAACTGCGCTATGAAAACAATATTAATTGCTGATGATGATGAAATGACGCTTAAAGCGATGGAATTTAAAATGCTTAAAGAAGGCTATCGTGTTATTTTATGTGGAAATGGTCAAATCGCTTTAGACAAAATTGTTTCTGAAAATCCAGATTTAATTATTTCGGATATTATGATGCCTCACATTAGTGGTTTAGATATTGTTAAGAAGGTTAAAGTGGAACTAAATTTGAACATTCCGATAATTATGCTCTCAGCAGTAGGATTAGAAAAAACGGTTTTAGAAGCTTTTGAGCTAGGAGCGGATGACTTTGTGACTAAACCGTTTATTCCAAATGAATTATCGGTGAGAGTAAAACGACTTTTATTACAAAAATAATTATTTTGCAATTATATAAATGTTCCCAAAAAGAGCTTACAAATAGTATTAACTATAAGTAAGCTCTTTTTGATTTGAAAAGATATTGAAGTAGCCCTATTATTGTAATGGGAAATAAGCTTCGAATGTTTTAAAACGACGTTCTAAATCAGCTTTTAATTCTTTTTTTACTTTTTCCTCTTTTATAAAACTGTAGGTAATACTGTTGTAAACAAACTGTTTTATATCGGCATAGGAAACATCTTTATATCTTTTGGCTAATAACACATATTGCTCTGTCATATTCGTACGCAGAATACCTGCATCATCAGTGCTTATTACAATAGGAACCCCAAATTCTTTATACAATGTCAAAGGATGTCTACTTTCTTTAACTTTTAAAATAAACTCATTACTCACTAAGTTAATTTCTATGGGAATTGATTTCTTTGCCATATAACGCAGTAAGTTGTAGGAGTCTTTTTCATAAGCCATCGCAACACCGTGTCCAATTCGATTGGCTCCTGCGGTATAAACTGCCGCTCCAATATGCCAAGTAAGTTCTTCGGGCTGAACCAAACCTAGGGTAAGTTCACCAGCATGCATCGTATATTTTACGTTTGGATATTTAGAATGACAGTACTTAAACATCACCATATGCAACCAATAATCCTTCATTGAAGTTTCACCGTCTTCAGGGGAAACTATATTTACACCAGCCATAAGTGGGCTTGTATCTGCAGAAATAAAGGCAATTACTAAATTTTTAAACAAATCAACAGGTTCCATAAAACGCAATACAAAATTCTGATAACGCATGGTAAATTGCGAGTCATCCATTTTTAAATCTTTGTGTAATGGAGCAACAAAGTTATTATTAAAATTTTTCGCATCCGCTTCTGCTCCTTTTTTCAATAAAGTGTTGTAGAGAGAGTCCAGTGATTTTAGAATTGTGTTTTCGTCTTTTACAACTGCTAATTTTCGCAATCTCAGATTGAATTTTGTTAAATCATTGGTGTTGATTTGTGTAGGAATTGTAGATAATTGAGTTTCAATATAACTTACATTTTCAGAGAGTGCTCTTTTTTTTAATTCTAATAATCCTTGACCAAAATTTCCTTGAATTGCTGGTTCAAACTTCATGAAAGATTCAAAAAATAGTTTATCTGAAGGATAATCCACAAAATTATAGTCTTTTACAGACCACTTTTGCATAATTTTTTGCTTGTAACTATCAATCGTTCCATTTTTTATTAAAGAGGAGAATTGCTGCCAGTTTCCAGTTGCTGGTTTTTCTTTTAATACATCCATGGTTTCTGTATTCAAATAAAAATCATCTTGTATTGCATGTTCCAATAAGGGCTCAGCATATATGGAACCTGAAAAATGATGATGTAAATCACCGCCTTTTGGCATTTGTGAAAAAAAAGCGGTCAATGCCGCTTCATTATCTCTTATTTTTTCAAAATAATCACTAGTGGCTTGCGCACAGATAGTGTTTATTATTAAAATGAATAACAATGTATATAGAGATTTCATAGTGCTTTAGGTTACTATTTTCAAAAAACTTCCTCAGTAAAGAGATGTAGTTGTCTAAAAAATAAAATTTGTCAAAGATGAATATTTTTGATTGATTTTAAAAATTTATAGGCTAAACTATTAGGGTAAATAGTATAATTTAATCTTAACAGGAAAATTTAATATATATACTAGGTGTTTGGAGAACGGTTTTAAAAGTTTTATTTTTGCTCTTCCAAAAATAAACGCTCCACTCAGAACCTACTTTAATTTATAGTAGTTAAATTCAACAGCTTCTTTTTCAGAAATTTTATTTGTTTTGAAATCATTTCTGTTTGTTCCAGTATAGCCAGAATCACTTACTATTTATGAAAAAAGTATTTAATTTATTTGATTTTTCACAAAAAATCAATTTTAGAACCGAGATTTTAGCAGGCTTAACAGTTGCTATGACAATGATTCCAGAATCACTTTCATTTGCAATATTAGCTGGTTTCCCCCCTTTAATGGGTTTATATGCCGCTTTTATTGCAGGTTTAGTAACAGCTGTTTTTGGAGGAAGACCTGGAATGATTTCTGGAGGAGCAGGAGCTACCGTAATTGTCTTAATTGCTTTAATGAAATCAAACGGATTAGAATATGTATTTGCAGCTGTGGTATTAGCAGGGGTTTTGCAAATTTTAGTTGGTATTTTTAAATTAGGAAAATTTATACGTTTGGTACCACAACCTGTAATGTTTGGATTTGTAAACGGTTTGGCCGTTGTCATTTTTATGTCACAGTTAGAACAATTCAAGAAAGTAGTTAACGGTCAAGTAGAATGGCTTTCCGGAACTACTTTGCTAATCATGTCCGGATTAGTAGCTCTTACTATTGCAATCATTGTGTTTTTTCCTAAAATAACTAAAGCAATTCCGCCGTCATTAGTGGCAATTATAGTTTTATTTGCTTTAGTATTTTTCTTTGGAATCGAAACCAAAACTGTCAAAGATATTGCTTCTATAAGTGGTGGTTTTCCGCCGTTCCACATTCCCAATATACCTTTAGATTTAGAAATGCTACAAATTATATTTCCCTATGCTTTAATCATGGCTTGTGTAGGACTGACAGAAGGACTTTTAACTTTAACTTTAGTAGATGAAATTACGGAGACAAAAGGGAATGGTAATAGAGAATGTATAGCACAAGGAAGTTCTAATATTCTAAATGGATTTTTCTTTGGTATGGGCGGATGTCCAATGATTGCCCAAACGTTGGTGAATCTTTCGGCAGGATCTCGGGCCCGCTTGTCTGGAATTGTAGCAGCATTAACAATTTTGCTAATTATTTTATTTGGTGCTCCTGTAATTGAGCGATTGCCAATGGCAGCCTTAGTTGGCGTTATGATTATGGTAGCGATTGGCACTTTTGAATGGGCAAGTTTTAGAATCATCAATAAAATGCCCAAACATGATATTTTTGTTGGAATAACAGTTGCCGTAATAACTATTTTACTTCACAATTTAGCTCTAGCGGTTTTGATTGGAGTGATAATTTCTGCATTGGTATTTGCTTGGGAAAGTGCTAAAAGAATTCGTGCTAAGAAATATATCGATGAAAAAGGCGTGAAGCATTATGAAATATATGGTCCTTTGTTTTTTGCTTCTACAACTGCTTTTCTAGAAAAATTTGACGTTTCTAATGACCCAAATGAAGTAATAATTGATTTTAAAGAAAGTAAAATTACAGATATGAGCGCGATTGATGCCGTTAATAAAATTACCGAAAAATATGCGAAGCTAAATAAAAAAGTGCATTTGCAACATTTGAGTGCAGATTGCAAAACCTTATTAAAAAATGCAGATCAAATAATTGAAGTAAACATTATCGAGGACCCTACTTATAAGGTGGCAACGGATTAATTAAAAAATATTACTTCACCTTCTTTATCCTCTTTTTTATATCATTAGAACAGGTGAAGTTTTACTTTTTGGATATCAGTTTTAAAATAAAAAATTATCGTGTAATGGCTTCCGCTGCTAATCTTCCAGTTTTTAAGGCGGCATTAATAGAACCGTTTAGCAAATTATCTCCACAAATATATAGCGTATCTGAGATTTTAATTTCAGAACTCTTGATGTCATTTCGTACACTTTCCTGACTTGGCAATGCATATTCAATTCGATATGCTTTTAGCATTTTCCATGAATCTACTTTTTCACCGTACCATCTTTTCAGTTCTTGTTTCATGTTTTCGGCAAGAGTAGAATCATCAAGAGGTGGAATTCCGTTGTAAGAAACAGAAATAAGCACTTTCCCTTTTGGAGCATAGGTTTCAGCAACATTTGACATTATAGTCAAATTATTTACCCATTTTTTATTAGTTGAGGCATTAAGAATTACTACGGCTTTATTAGTAGGCGCTTTATCAGCTTCAAAATAGATAGTAGTTACTTGATGTGAAGTCATTTTTTGTTTAGGAAAAAATTTTTGACTTAATGGATTAGCGTTGGTAGCCAAAAGAATTTGATTGGCTTCAAAAACAGTTCCATCGGAAGTGATGACACTATTTTCATTTATTTCAATTACTTGTGTGTCGTAACGAATACTATTTTCAGGAAGCATTGCAACTAATTGTTTTGGAATTTCTTCCATTCCTAAAGCGGGAACTGCTACATCGCCATCAGAAAACATTTTCATCACGAAATCAAACATTCTACTCGAGGTTTGTAACTTGTTTTCTAAGAAAATTCCAGATAGGAAAGGACCATAAAAACGATCAATCATTTTGTTGCTAAACCCATAGTCTGATAATTGCTTTCGAGTCGTTTGTTCTGGCTGTTGAAAAATTTCTTCTATAGTTAATTTTTGTAATTTATTTTTTAGCCAAAGTGTCTTTATTTTATCTTTTAATGTACCAACAGGAGCAAAAAGAGTAGCGAAGGCCGCTGACGGTCTTCGGAAAGGATCTGCAATCTCAAATTGACCATTATCATAAAGTACAGTCGCACCAGGTAACATTTTTTTTAAATTTAAATCCTTATAATTGAGCAATGATTTTGACTCTGGATAGGCAGTCAAAAGAACCTGAAAACCTCGATCGAAAAGAAAACCTTCATGGGAGTCAGTTTTTATTCTTCCTCCTGCTCGCTCTGTAGTTTCTATAATTAATACTTTTAGTCCTTGACGGTGTAAATGTACAGCTGCAGAAAGTCCTGCTAATCCCGCTCCAATGATAATCACATCTTGTTTCATGTTTTTTGATAATCTTTCCACAAAAATACATTAAATCTAGTTCATCTCGATTCGAAATAAGAAAATTTTAAATTATCAAGAACTCTTCAAAGCTTTTTTTATTGAATTTTAATCTTCATTAATAAATCAGTCTGTTCGTCGTTTCCTAATCTAAAAATATGTTTATCAAAGATTACAAAACCATGTTTGTTATAAAATTGAAGTGCTCTTTTGTTTTCTTCCCACACACCCAACCAAATCATTGAGCTGTTATTATTTCGTGCAATATCGATCGCTTTTTGGAGTAATAATTGTCCAATGCTTTTACCATAAAAAGGGTTTAGTACATAAATTCTATGTATTTCTAAAGCATTAATATCAATAGGTTCCGTTTGGGCTTCATTACTATTTATTTTTATATAACCGATAGGTTCCTCGTTAGAGTAAGCAATATAAAACGCAGAATTAACATTAAGTATCTCTGTTGATAATTGCTTTGTGTTAAAACTTTTTTCAATATAGTTTGCAAGATTTTCAGCGGTGTTAACCGATTCAAAGGTTTCTGTAAATGTTTGAATACTTAATTTTCGCAGGATTTCTAAATCAATTATTGTTGCTAATCGGATTTCAATTGGATTCATTTATGCAGAAAATTAAAATTTATTTAAACTCAAAAATAAGCAAATAAAGCCAGTTTGCACTTAATAAATCTATGGTCTTATTATAAAAATCAATTTGATTAGTTTCTATTTATTAATTTCTATCACTACTTTTATAGAATCAATAAAAAGAACTAAAAGTAGAGTATATGAAAATTGTTATATCGCCAGCTAAATCTTTAAATTTCGAAAAGGAATTACCAACTGCACAACATACAGAACCGTCTTTTTTAAAGGAATCGAGAGAGGTTCATAAAATTTTAAAAGATAAAAAACCTGCTGAATTATCAAGTTTAATGAGCATTTCTGATAAATTAGCAGACTTAAATTGGAAAAGAAATCAAGACTGGAAAACACCTTTTACTACAGCAAATGCACGTCCAGCGATTTATACTTTTGATGGAGATGTTTATACGGGATTAGATGCTTTTTCGATTCCTTTAGATAAATTAGATACTTTACAAGATCGTTTAAGGATTCTTTCTGGTTTATACGGTTTGCTAAAACCACTAGACTTAATGCAAGCGTATCGTTTAGAAATGGGAACAAAATTAGCTATTGATCAGAGTCAAAATTTATATCATTTTTGGAAACCAATCATCACAAAAGCATTAAATAAAGAACTTCAGGAAGGGGAATTATTTGTTAATTTAGCGAGCAATGAATATTTTTCAGCTATTGATGTCAAAGCTTTAAAAGTTCCAGTAATCACTCCAGAGTTCAAAGATTATAAAAATGGTAAATTAAAAATAATTAGTTTTTTTGCCAAAAAGGCTAGGGGAATGATGGTGCGTTATATTATTGATACCAATGCGGAAACCATTGAGGATTTGAAAGGATTTAATTATGATGGCTATCAATATGATGCTAATTTGTCAAAAGAAAATCAGCTTGTTTTTACTCGTTAATAATTTAAAATAAAAATAAAAACGCCGAAATCATAATGATTTCGGCGTTTTTTATTAAAATCAAATTAGTGCATTGCATCTGCAGGATTGATTTTGTTTTTTCCTTTTTTAATAAAAAAGATAATTGGAATACAACAAAGGAACATAATACCTAAGTAGAGAAAAATATCCATGTAAGCCAAAACGGTACTTTGCTTTAATACCGAATAATCGATTACTTGATAGGCTTTTTTCAGAGCCTCGTTAGTACTAAAACCCTTAGACATAAACCCTTTTTGTAATAAGGCAATCTTTTCTTGTACTTCAAGTTTAGTTCCGTCAAGATTAGAGATTAAATCTACACGATGCTTCTGACTGAATCTTGTAATAAAAGTGGTAATGATAGCAATACCAAAAGAACCTCCAAGTTGTCTCATCATACCTGTAAAAGCAGCACCTTCTCCAATATGTTTTCCTTTTAAGGTAGAAAGGGATAAAGTGGTTATTGGTACAAAAAGTAAACCCAATCCAATTCCTCTTAAAATTAAAGGCCAATATAAATGTTCAGTACCGGTGTCTGGTGTCATATTATTATACATCATTAAGGTAAAGAAAAAGAAAATTAAGAATCCAACTCCAACCATATATCCTTGCGGAACCCCTTTTTGAATCAATCGACCAACAATTGGCATCATAAAAGCAGTAGTAATAGAACCTGGAATAAGCAACAATCCTGCATCAGTAGCAGTCCACCCTAGAACAGATTGCGTATAAATCGGGATAATTAAAGTAGATCCATAAAGTCCGAATCCAAGAATAAAACACATGATTGTTCCAATTCTTAAGTTTCCGTCCTTTAAAACACTTAGATTAACAATTGGATATTTATAAGTCAATTCTCTCCAGATAAACAATACCAAACCAAAAACCGATACCACACTAAGCGCAGTGATTGTAGTATTATTAAACCAATCGTCTTGCTGACCGTGTTCTAAGACAAATTGTAAAGAACCAATGAAAGCCGATAAAAGTACAATTCCCCACCAATCGACTTGACTTGCTTTTAGCTTTTCACCATATTTTGGACTTCTTACAAAAGTAAAAGCTAAAATAGCAGCTATAATTCCAAGCGGTATATTGATATAAAAAATATAAGGCCAAGAAAAATTATCTACCAAATAACCTCCTAATGGCGGGCCAAGTGTAGGCCCAACAATTACACCCATTCCGTAAATAGCTTGCGCCATTCCACGTTTAGCCATCGGATAACTTTCGGTTATAATGGTTTGCGCCGTAACTAATAAAGCTCCACCACCAAGTCCTTGTATAAATCGAAAAGCTATAAGTTCCCAAATATTAGTGGCGTTTCCACATAAAAAAGATGCAGTTGTAAAAATAATAATGGAAACCACAAAATAATTACGTCTTCCAAATTGTTGTGAAAGCCAGCTCGTCATCGGAATAACAATAACGTTTGCAATGGCGTATGCGGTAATTACCCAAGCTACATCAGTTAATGTGGCGCCAAGGCTTCCCCTCATGTTGGTCAAAGCTACGTTGACAATAGTAGTATCTACAATCTCCAACAGCGCACAAAGCACTGCTGTTATCGTAATGATTACTCTTCTAAAGCCATATTCTACTAAATCGTCTTCAGTTCCTGTCATTTTATTTTACATGTACGTCAACATCAACATTCATCCCTGGTCGTAATAATTTTATTTTTTCAGCATCGTTTGAAGCATCTAAACTTATTTTTACGGGTAATCTTTGAATTGTTTTTACAAAGTTACCTGTAGCATTGTCTGGAGGTAAAATAGAGAATCGAGATCCTGTAGCAGGTGAAAAAGAAGTAATCGTTCCTTGAAAATTGTAATCTGGATACGCATCTACTTTTAAGGTTACTTTTTGTCCCATTACCATTTTGTTCAATTGTGTTTCTTTGAAATTAGCAATTACCCAAGCTTCTTGGTTGTTGATAATATAAAATAACGATTGTCCTGGTTGTACTAATTGTCCTGGTTGAATATCAATTTTTGATACTTGCCCATCAATTGCTGCTGTAATAACAGTATATGAAATATTTAATTTTGCAGCATCTAGTAAAGCTTGTGCTCTTTTGATATTGGCAGCAGCCACTTCAGTTAATTTATCTGAAGCTTTAGATTTTGCTATAATAACTGATTTTTGATACGCACTAGCTTTTTGTTGCTGTTGCAAAATATGAACTTGGTTTTCTGCTTCTTGTTTCGCTGTAGACGCTTGTTCGTACTGTTGTTTAGTAATCGTATGACTTTTATATAAATTACTGTAACGATTATAATCACTCGTTATTTGTGCCAATCTAATTTTAGCACTTTCGATATTTCCGCTTGCAGATTGCACATTGGCATCTGATGCAGAAACACTTGCAAGAGCACTACTAATGTCTGCTCTTGAAACTTCAAAGTTTCCTTCGGCAGCAGCTAGAGCCGCTGTAGCTTCAGCAATTTTTAATTGGTAATCTTTTTTATCTATTGTAAATAAGGTATCACCTTTTTTTACAAAATCGTTATCCTTAATATATACTTTGTTTACATAGCCTGATACTCTTGGAATAATCGGGTTCATGTTTTTCTCAATTTGAGCGTCATCTGTTTGCTCATGTGCTAGTGAGTGAATGTATTTGTAACTTCCATATCCTCCTCCTAATACGACCAATACCACTAGGATAATAATAAATTTTGTATTTGTTTTTTTCTTTTCCATGTGATTAATTATTATATTTTTGAAAGGTTGAAAGTTTTTGATAATTGTCCTGTTACTGAAAGTAACTCATAATATTTTTGAACGACATTAGCTTTGGCTAAGGCTTTATTAATGTTAGCGTTTAATTGCTCTACATCTGCCTCTAGCAAATCATTAGTGTCTGATAATCCGTTGTCGTATTTATCTTTTATAATTCTATAGTTCTCTGTTGATTGCTCTACTGCTTCCCCATAAACATTGCTTTGTTTAAGGGCTAATTGATAATCTTCTATTGATTTTTGAACTTGTATTTTAATATAATCAGTAAGCATGTCTTCTGAATTTTGTACTTCAGATGCTTTACTTTCCGCTAGTTTTACCATTGTTCCATTTTTTAGAATCGAACTCAAATCATAAGAAACTCCAACACCAAAATTCATTGCGTTTTGAACTGTAACTACATTCTTAACATCTAATATCGTATATCCAGCAATAAGGGATAGAGAAGGGTAGTAAGCACTTCTGGCAACTTTTATATTTGCTTCACTTGCTTTTTCCTGAAAATGTATTGCTTCTAAGTCCTTACGATTTTGCAAAGCAGGTTCTTCATTTGTTGGAATATTATCCATCCTAAAATCAACAAAATCACTTTCTTTTACTTCTAATTTAGTATCAGCAGGTAATTTTAATAATGTTGTTAAAGAAAAATTGACAATGTTCAAGTTATTGTTGGCTTCATCTAAGGAAAGTTGCACTTTAGAAACCTGTAATTGTGATTTTAATAAATCATTTCTAGGAATGATCCCGTTTTTCTCTAATTCTAAAAAATCAGTTACACGTTGTTGTGCTTTCTTTTGGTTTTCCTTTAGAAGTTCAACCGTTTTTTGTGCTTTATACAAGCTGGCATAATAATTTACAACACTCATGGCAACGTCTTCTTTAGTTTGCAAAGAATTGGCTGTTTCTGCTTGATAGAGATTATCGTAAACCTTTATACTGTTTTGAATTTTGAATCCTGCAAAAATTGGTAAGTTGGCATTTGCCTGAGCAATCATCAATTGGTTTACAACTGGAACAGAATTAGTAGAACCACTGTTTTTATTGATTTTTAAATCGACAGAAGCTTTTGCTAATCGTTGGTACTGTCCAGAAACCTTAAAATCAGGATACTGATTGTTTTTTACAGACTGTAATTCATATTTTTTGGTATTCACTTTCGTGTTTGCCAAAGAGACCTCATTACTTTTGGTCCAAGCCATATGAATGGCTTCCTCAAGGGAAAAACTCGTTCTCTCTTGTGCTTCAATAGAATTAATTCCGATGAAGAAGATTCCTAAGAACATTATTTGACTAACTTTCATATACCAGTAGTGCTTTTATTGTTTGTTGAATGTGTTTTGTGAGAATTGTTTTGATGTAATTATTATATAAAGCTTCCGTATTCAAGTTTAATAAGTTTTCAAAAAAGGGCTTATTCATCTGAAAATGAAAAAATGTACCTAAAATAGTGGGAGTGATCAGCGGAATGACAATATCCTTTTTAAAAACACCTTTGGTTTGTCCTTCTATTATAATGGCTTCTAAGGACTTGAGATTTCCCTTTTTGAGTTCAGAGAAAGCCTCGTGATTTAAATTTCTCTTTTTTGAAGTAAATTCGAAATGTAAAATTCTGTAAATTCCTCTATTGCAATTGACACGATTAATGTAAAGTTCAATTAGCTTATTTACTTTTTCAATGGGCTCTAGATTTTCTAGTATCAAGTGATCTAATTGCAATTTTAAGTCGGATGTTCTATAAATAATCAAATCTTCCAGTAGCCTTTCTTTAGATCCAAAATAGTATGAAATCATAGCGATATTTATTTTCGCCTCCTTAGATATATCTCGTATCGAAGTACCATCAAAACCTTTTTCCGAAAAAAGCACTTCTGCTACTTCGAGTATCTTGATTTGTTTATCGTTAAAATTAGTTTCCAAGTACTGATTTTTTTAGGAGAGCAAAATTAAACAACTGTTTAAATTAAACGTTCGTTTAATTTAATTTTAACATATTTTTAACAATACTAATATCGTACCAATGTATTTATATTTCCCTGTATTAATTTGTGAATTAATGCTTTACGTAATTCATTTTTTATTAGTTCGATAGAAAGTGTAGGTTTTATTTTGTTGTTTATGAGTTTTTTAACGAATAAAAAAAATAAAATTTGAGGCCTAAAATCGTTTTAGAATTATTCATTTATTGATTTTATTCAAATAATAATCTTATTGAAAATAAATTAAAATATAAATTTATGAACGTTCATTCTTTTTTTATTTTACTTTTGTACTCTTAAATAAATAGATTAATGGAAAATGTTGCAAAAAAAATATGGAGTGTAGTTGTAATTATCATGGCTATTTTTATCATTTATGGAGGTATAAATCATTTTATAAAACCTGAATTTTATATTCCTTTTGTTCCAAGTTTTCTTGGTTTTAAAACAGTAATAATTTATGTTTCTGGTGTTGTAGAAATTGGTATAGGATTACTTCTTTTAATTAAAAAATACAGAGGAGTTGGAGCTTTTTCATTATTGGTATTGATGCTTGTTTTTTTACCCATTCATATTTGGGATATTTTCTCAGATACACCAGCAATTGGAAGTCATCAAGCAGCTTTAATTCGTTTGCCTATTCAGCTTGTGTTTATTGGCATAGCTTGGAAATTGAAAAATATCTATTTTAATAAAAATTAATATGGCATTACTCCAAAAAAGTATTGAAAAACGAACGGCACTTTTGAAAGCTACACTAAATTTAGTTAATAATGGTGGTATTCAAGGTGCCTCTATGTCTAAAGTTGCCAAACTTGCCAATGTTTCTCCAGCAACTATTTACCTATATTTTGAGAGCAAACAAGATATGGTTAATCAGTTATATTTAGACGTAAAAGCTTCTTTTGCCGAAGCTGCATTCAAAGAATATGATCCTGAAAAAAGTGTAAAAGAACGTTTTGAAAAAATATGGTTTAATATGGCAGATTTTAAATTAAATCATAAAGAAGAAGCTTCATTTTTATCTCAATGTGATAACACACCAATGATTGATGAAGAAACCAGACAAGAAGGATTGAAATTTATTACCCCACTTTTTGATTTGTGGACCAAGGCAAAAGAAGATAGAATTATAAAAGATAGCTCTCCTTATTTATTGTATGCTTTTACCATTTATCCGTTAGCTTTTTTGATGAATATGGAAAATAGAAAGCTTTGTCAACTAGGTGATACTGTATTAAAAGATGCTTTTCAAGCGGCTTGGGATAGCATCAAACTTTAAAATTTTACCACATTATAAATAAACAAGAATAAATAAATAAAAATGGAATTAATAGATAAATTAAAATGGCGTTATGCTACTAAAGCAATGAATGGTCAAAAAGTGTCTCAAGAAAAAATTGACAACATCATTGAAGCAGCTTCATTAGCACCAACTTCAAGTGGTTTACAACCTTTTGAAATTATGGTGATTACTAATCAAGAAGTTAAAGAAAAAATAAGAGTTATCGGATGGAATCAGCCAGTAATTACCGATTGTTCTCATTTATTAGTTTTTGCTGCTTGGGATAATTATACTGAAGACCGCATAAATAAGGTTTTTGATCTAACAAATGAAATTCGTGGTTTCAAAAACGAAGGTTTTGAAAATTACCGCCAAATGCTTCTAGGACTATATCCTCAAAGAGATCCAGAATTAAATTTTCAGCATGCAGCAAGACAAGCTTATATTGCTTTTTCGCAATCAATTGCAGCAGCAGCTTTTGAGGAAGTAGATAGTACACCTATAGAAGGTTTTGATGAGAATGCCTTAGATGAGATTTTGGGATTAAGAGCAAAAGGACTTAGAAGTTGTGTGATTCTCCCTATTGGTTACAGAGATGTTGAAAATGATTGGTTGGTTAATTTAGAAAAAGTTAGAAAAAGCAAAGAAGATTTAGTTACGCTTATTGACTAAGTCCATTCACAATTAATTAAAATAAAAAAATAGCCTTTTGTCACGAAAAGGCTATTTTTTTACTTTATATTTAGATTTAGAAATAGTTATTTTAGAATTATTTTTTTAAAATTGTGAATATCTATTTTTAGATAATTACTTTTTTGCAGCATTAAAATCTATCTTTGACATCCTTAAAAATAAATAGAGATGAGCACAATTTGGTATGAATGCAAAGTAAAATATAGAAAAACAGACGAAACGGGAAACCAAAAAATTACAACGGAACCCTATCTTGTAGATGCTTTATCTTATACTGAAGCTGAAAGTAGAATTACAGAAGAAATGTCTGCTTATATTAGTGAAGAGTTTAAAATCACGAATATCAAAATGGCTAATTATGCAGAAATACACCCTTTTGAAAATGCAGACCGATGGTTTAAATCTAAAGTGTCTTTATTAGCATATGATGAAGAAAGCGGAAAAGAACGCAAGACAAATATGTATTTGCTAGTACAAGCAAATGACGTAAAAGAAGCTTTTGATAATACCACAGGTATTATGAAAGGGACAATGGGCGATTATAGCATTCCAGCAATCTCCGAATCACCAATTATG
The DNA here is from genome assembly GCF_014281985.1 of Flavobacterium sp. GP15. Taxonomy (NCBI): domain Bacteria; kingdom Pseudomonadati; phylum Bacteroidota; class Flavobacteriia; order Flavobacteriales; family Flavobacteriaceae; genus Flavobacterium; species Flavobacterium sp. GP15. The sequence continues at coordinate 34,849 of NZ_JACFTC010000008.1, read as the reverse complement.
GATGTTTTTCCTTATTTTTCAGGTGAAGAAGGGGAGTTAGAGCAATTAGAAAAATTCAATGCGCTGAAAGCTTCAAAACCAGAAGTGGTAGCAGAAATTGAAGATCACATGGAGTTTGTAGAAGAAGAGGAAGCAGTATCCTAAAAATTTATACGAAGAGATATTACAAAGATTTTAATCATTAAATTCTTGATTTAATTTTTAGCAAAAGCGAATTAAAATTGCAATAAAAAAACCGTTATACATTAATGTATAACGGTTTTTTTGTATAAAAATAAATAAATTTATTTTGGCATAATCACCGTATCAATTGCGTGTATTACTCCGTTTGAAGCAGCTACATCCGCTAAAATAACTGTTGCCATTCCTCCATTTGTGTCTTCCAACATTACTTTTCCATCTTTTAAACTTAAAACAATTTTGTCACCTTGAACTGTGGTCACAGTGTATTTCCCTTTGTTTTTGTTAATCGCATCAGTCACAGTTGCTGCATCAAATTTTCCTGCAACTACATGGTACGTCAAGATTGATTTTAATTTTTCTAAATTTTCGGGTTTTAATAAACCATCTACAGTCCCAGCAGGAAGTTTTGCAAATGCAGCATTATTGGGTGCAAATACAGTAAAAGGACCTTGTCCGCTTAATGTTTCGGCTAAACCTGCTGCTTTTACAGCTGTTACAAGTGTAGAGAAATCTGGGTTTTCTGATGCCACTCCCACAATAGTAGGTACTTCTGCTACCACAGTTGTATCCATTGCTACTGCAGTAGTATCTGCCATTTCAGTCGAATCTGCTGTTTTTTTCTCGCCACATGAAGTAGTTACTACTCCTACTAATAATAATGCACTAATTGTTTTTACTAATTTCATAGTTGTTATATTTAAATTATAATAAATTAAGATGCTCAAATATAGTGTTTTAATTATTTTGTTTCATCTTTTTAACAAAATATTAAACAAAATATTTAATTTAAATTATTTTACTATTGTAGGAAAAAACTAAAGTAACAAATTATGCAAATATTTCCTTAAGTAGTGACTAAGTTTAAAACTCTAAATTTTTTTTCTAAGGCTATAACAGACCTGCTTTTGCAATACGTACATCTTCGCTACCATGAGCTCCGCCTACACCTATACCACCTACCACTTTACCATTAATATAAATAGGAATTCCGCCATCCATAATTAATATATTTTCATCTAGAAAACGAATATCTTCTGGAATAGTTCCGTCTTTTATTCCTTTCGCAATTATAGCCGTTTCTCTTTTTTGAGAGCAAGCGGTATATGCTTTCTTATAACTAGCACGTATGGTATGCACTCCAGCATTCTGATGTCTTGAAACGGCTAAAGTTTGTCCTGATTTATCAACGACGGTTATCGTAACATACAGGCCGTCTTTTTCTGCTTGTGTTATAGATTTTTGCACTATTTTAAATGCCATTTCTCCAGTAAGTATTGGTTCTTGAATTAATTTTTCTTGTGCGTTTGTCATTATGGTGATAAATAGTATTAAAATTAGAATCGTTCTGTTTTTCATTTTTTTTCTTGTTAGAGATTAATTTGTGATTGTTAGAATTTTATAGCACTAAATTTTGTAATTTTTTTATTTTATTGAATTCTACCATATTGATATATTGTGTTTTATAAGAGCATTAATTAAAATATGAATACAATTTTCAATATTAAAACTTCAAAAGCTATTAATAACAAAACCGCTGCTTTTGATCTTGTTTGTGGTTCGTATATAATTGGAAATTAAAAAAGTTCAATTAAATAAATTCGGTTCAGCGATAAATTAAATTTATAAGATTTTCATTCTGTCTATAAATCTCTTAGTCAATTTAGAATCCTAATATTTTGCTATAGATTTTTTTGCTTTTTTACAGTCTTTGTTTTTACTGGAAAGGTGATAAAGTCGTAAAATAGGTCTCATTTTATTAATTCAATTTTTTCAAAAAGGGAACATAAACAACTTTAGGCAGATCGCAGGCTACTAATTTGTGTCAAAACAAATACAATTTTAGCACTAATGCAACCTCTTTATATATACTTTAATAAACTCAATTTTTTAGCATTATTGTATTTGCTTCTTAAATTAAAGAATGAAATCTACATAAAAAAAAGCTTGTTTTTTAGTTCAAAATTTAATCTTATTTTCTTAATAATAAGAGCGATTAATTTTACATTAGCCCGAAGTTATTATTGTTAGAATTGAACAAGGGCTTGTCATGTTATTAGATCGCGGTTTTGAATCTCAGAAAATATACTTATAATAAAATAGAAGCAGTTTGTAATATAATTGAAAAATGTGGTTCTAAAGTTCAGATAGAAATTGAGTATGGTGTAAACCTACAGAATGTCAAAAATCTCATTAGCTTGAAGTAGTATCTTTAAATCAGAAAATCACAAATAAACTATAGATAAATTTAAATTTTAAGTGATTGCAACTTTATAAATCCTCTTTTTTTTACAGTAAATAGTTCATCCAATATATTAATTTTTCAGTTTCTATTTTAGGTTCTAGATTTGTTCTTTATCATAAAAACACAATTTTATGATATTTTTATAATTTTACCTCATTGAATATGAGTACCTTACTACAACCTAATATTTGGGATTTTGTTTTTACGATTTATATTTAAATCTAAAAACAAAAATGGAAAAAATGAAAGCTTTGTTTTAAAAAATAATTTGAAGTTCCTACTTTAAATACACTTTTGCTACTTTCTCAATCAGGAAGTATCTCGACACTATTTTTTTATGTGTCATCAACACGCGTTCATCAACAAAGTGAATTTTTATTTCGAAACAACAATTAGTTTACTTATCAATTATTTACAAAATACTAATTTCATTTTTCGAATTACTTTTTTAAAATAGAGAACATATGGAAATACAACTCTTAAAAGATACAATTGAAGAACTTTTTAGTAATGGCAAAGGTATTCTTGCCATGGACGAAAGTACACCAACCTGCGACAAACGTTTTGAGGCAAACGGAATTCCACAAACACCAGAAATGCGACGTAAATACCGCCAGCTTATTATTAAAACTGAAGGACTAAGCGACAGTATTGGTGGTGCTATTTTGTATGAAGAAACCCTGCAGCAACAAACGGATGATGGTGAACCGATGGCAACGGCACTATTAAAATCAGGCATTATAGCTGGAGTAAAAGTAGATCAAGGAACAAAACTTTTAGCAGGATTTAAAAATGAAAAAATTACCGAAGGGTTAGACGGTTTACAACAACGTTTAATATCCTATAAAGGAATGGGTATTCGTTTTGCAAAATGGCGCGCCGTAATAACAATAGGTGACGGAATTCCAACAGATGCTTGTATCTATGCTAATGTGCAAGATTTAGCACGCTATGCTGCAATATGCCAGCAACAAGGAATTGTACCTATTGTAGAACCAGAGGTTTTGATGGATGGGAATCATTCTATTCAAGAATGTTATGAGGTTACAGAAAAGGTTTTAAAATCACTTTTTTATCATCTTTATCTCTTTAAAGTCAACTTAGAAGGTATTATTTTAAAGCCCAATATGATCGTAGCTGGAACAGAGAACAAAAATCAAAACACAGTAGATGAAGTCGCTCAAGCAACAGTAAAATGTTTTCTTTCTGCAGTTCCAGCTTCGGTTCCAGCCATTGCATATTTATCTGGTGGTCAATCTCCTGAAAAAGCCGCCGCTCATCTCAATGCAATTAATAAAAATTTTAAGAATCATCTTCCTTGGAAAATCTCTTTTTCTTTTGCAAGAGCCATTCAACAACCAGCATTAGAAGCTTGGAAAGGGAATGAAGATAATGTAGCCGAAGCTCAAAAATTACTCTATCGCCGTGCCAAAATTGCATCCGCAGCACATCTTGGAACTTATAAACCGGAAATGGAAAAAAGTAATTAGTATGGGTAATTGCTCCAAGAATAGTTCAATTATAAAAGTTAGAAGAATTATAAAATATGGAATCAGATAATTTAAATCAGAAATGTATTGACACAGTAAGAGTTTTAGCAGCAGATGCGGTACAAAAAGCAAATTCAGGTCATCCAGGAACTCCAATGGCGCTTTCTCCATTAGGTCATATTTTATGGTCTGAAGTGATGCGATACAATCCTAAAAATCCGAATTGGGTCAATAGAGATCGTTTTGTGCTTTCATGCGGACATGCTTGTATGTTGCAATACAGTTATTTGCATCTAACAGGATATGAAATAACGTTGAATGATATTAAAAATTTCAGACAGCTTCACAGTATAACCGCTGGTCATCCAGAATATGGTTTGACTCCAGGAATAGAAGTGACAACTGGACCATTAGGTCAGGGTTTTGCAAATGGTATTGGAATGGCGATTGCCGAAAAATATATGGCAGCTCGATACAATCAACCAGACTTTAACATTTTTGATTACAAAATTTATGCGATTTGTAGCGATGGCGATTTAATGGAGGGTGTTACTGCAGAAGCAGCTTCTATAGCAGGGCATCTCGGATTGGGAAATGTAATTTATTTCTATGATAGCAATCACATTACAATAGAAGGAAATACTGATTTGGCTTTTGATGAGGATGTCTCCAAAAGATTTGAAGCCTATGGTTGGCATGTTCAAAACCTCCCAGACATTAATGATTTAAAAGCTGTTTCCGAGGCAATTAAAAATGCCCAAAACGAAAATAATCGCCCTTCATTAATAAAAATCCGCAGTTATATTGGTTATGGAAGTCCCAATAAACAAAATACGGCTGCCGCACATGGCTCTCCTTTAGGGGAAGATGAAGTTCGTTTAGTAAAAGAAAACTTCGGTTTTGACCCCGACAAAAATTTCGTAATTCCAGAAGACGTTTTAGAATTTTATCGAAAAGCTGGGAAAAAATCAGCTAAGAATGAAGACGATTGGAATGAATTATATAAAATATATAAACAACGTCATCCCGATTTAGCTAAGGAATATGAAGCTATTAGTTCTGGGAAATTGCCTGAGGGTTGGGAGAAAAATCTTCCCGTTTTTGAAGCTGGCAAAGAATTGGCTACACGAAAAGCTTCTGGTAAAACATTAAATGCTATCGCTGCATTTTTTCCTCAATTAATTGGTGGATCTGCCGATCTTTCTCCTTCAACTGATACGAATCTTGATTCATTTAAATCCTTTTCAGTAGAACATCGCGATGGTCGAAATTTCCATTTTGGAATCCGTGAGCATGCTATGGGATCAATTCTCAACGGAATGGCACTTAGTAATTATCTAATTCCGTATGGCGCTACCTTTTTAATTTTTTCTGATTATATGCGACCTCCACTTCGATTAGCAGCCATTATGAAAATTCGATCTATCCTAGTTTTTACCCACGACAGTATTGCATTGGGAGAAGATGGAACTACGCATCAGCCTGTTGAGCAATTGATAGGTTTACGAACCGTTCCGAATATGACTGTAATTCGTCCTGCAGACGCTAATGAAACTGCGCAAGCATGGCGTGTGGCGATTGAACACAAAAAAGGACCAGTTGCAATTGTGCTCACCCGTCAAGCCATTCCAATTATCGATCAGAAAAAATATGCGAGTGCCAAAAATTTGGAGAAAGGTGCCTACATACTGTCAGATTGTAAGGGTAAGCCGGATATAATTTTAATTGCCAGTGGATCTGAAGTTCAATTGATCATAGCAGCACAAAAAGAATTAGAGAAAAATAATATTCAAGCTCGTGTGGTAAGTATGCCAAGTTGGAATCTGTTTGATAAACAAGAGGCTGCTTATCGCGAAACAGTTTTGCCAAAAGAAATTAGAAAAAGATTAGCAGTAGAAGCAGGTTCCTCTATTGGATGGATGAAATATACAACTGATGATGGTGCAGTAATTGGTATTGACAAATTTGGCGAAAGTGCACCTGGGGAACAAGTAATGAAAGAGTACGGTTTTACAATAGAAAATGTAGTAAAACAAGCAAAAGCATTGCTATTATAATTTATTAAATATAATGAATAATAAAAGGTATAATTATTTAAACATCAGAACATGGAAAGTAATCCTAATGACAAAAAAGATAAAAAAAATCAACCAGTAGAAAAGGAAAGTGGCAATGATAACTTTCCGCAGGAATATGAGGAACAAAGAAGTGAGAACCTTCGGATGGATCCTCAGCCTTTAGAAAATCCTAAAAAAAATGAAACGTAATGATTTAAAAAAAAAAACTAAAATAAATTTTTAATGACTTCAAAATAGAGATTTGATGATTGTTTTTAAAATTAGTTGATCTCAAATAAATAAAAGACAATAAAAGCGCCCAGAAAAATGACTTCACAAAAATATAAAATCGGAATAGCATCAGATCATGGTGGATTTGAACTCAAACAAAAGATTGTATCTTTTTTAAACGAGCAACAATTTGAAGTGAAAGATTTTGGGGCGAAACAATTAAATACGTCCGATGATTATCCCGATTATGTTATTCCGCTTGCAAAAGCTGTTGCCAATGGAGCCGTTTTTAGAGGTATTGCAATTTGTGGAAGCGGAGTTGGTGCATGTATTGCTACGAACAAAGTTTCTGGTGTAAGAGCTGCCTTAATTGGAGATTATTTTTCAGCGCATCAAGGGGTAGAAGATGACGATATGAATTTGATTTGTCTAGGTGGTCGTGTTACTGGATATGAAATTGCAAAAGAATTGATTCTAGCTTTTTTGCAAGCAAAATTTATTGGCGCAGAACGGCACTTAAGGCGACTGCATGAAATTGAAAAACTAGAAAAATAATTAGCCAAATAGGTGGACCACAATACATAATCATCTTGAAGAATTCCTATTTTTTTAGCCCCGATAGTAGTGAAAATCCTTTCACTAAAGTTGCTTTTGCAACGGTAGTTAAAGATTGTAGCGGATAGCGGGAAATAGCTTCTAATAGCTAGTAGAACTACTATATATTGAATTCTATTTTTAAAATATAATTTAAAAAATAAAAAAATGAATCCATTAAATGAAATACGAAATCTTGATCAGAGCATCTGGCTGGATTTACTTGATCGTGAAATTATGAACTCAGGCAAACTAAAAAGCCTAATTGACACTGACGATTTACGAGGACTTACCTCAAATCCCTCTATTTTTGAAAAAGCTATTAGTGGCAGTTCGGATTACGATGAAGATATTACTGAAATTTCAAAAAGGGAAAATGAAAATTCGGTTATATTCTTTGATATGGCAATTGCAGATATTCAAAGGGCAGCAGATCTTTTTAAACCTGTTTATGATAAAACGGCAGGCAAAGATGGTTATGTAAGTCTAGAAGTATCGCCTTATTTGGCTTTGGATACGGATGGTACGATTGCGCAAGCGCGTGAACTTTGGAAAAAAGTTAATCGTAAAAATGTAATGATAAAAATTCCAGGAACAAAACAAGGATTGCCTGCAATAAGGGAATGTTTGCGCGAAGGAATTAATATTAATGTGACGTTGCTTTTTGGTATTCCTCGTTATATAGAAATTACTGAAGCCTTTATGGGCGGATTAGAAGACCGACTTAAAGAAGGGAATTCGATTGAAGGAATTGCTTCGGTTGCGAGTTTCTTTTTGAGTCGAAATGATGTGATGGTAGATCCTTTACTAGAGGAAAAAGGATTAGAAAAACGGATAGGAAAAGTAGCAATTGCCTCTGCCAAAAAAGCTTATCAACTATATCTTAATATGATTTCGAGTGATCGATTTAAAGCTTTGCAAGCAAAAGGAGCAGCTAGTCAACGCATTCTTTTTGCAAGTACTAGTACGAAGGATCCTGCTTTTAGCGATGTTTTATATGTAGAAAATTTGATTGGAAAAGATACTATAAACACGCTTCCTATGGAGACTATTGATGCTTTTAGAGATCACGGAAAGGCAGCGGAAACTTTGATTCAAAATATTGAAGAAGCGGACGCAATTATGGAAGAGTTGAAAAATATAGGCATCAATATCGATACTATTACGGAAAAACTAGAAGCGGAAGGTATTGAAAAATTCAATCAAGCTTATGAAAAATTGATCAAAAGCATCGATAATCAAAAACGTAAAATTAAATAAATCTATGAACGATTTTGATCCCAAGAAAATAAAAGTGATCTTTATGGATATTGGTGGCGTATTACTAACTAATGGTTGGGGACATGAATCACGCCAAAAAGCAGCACAAGTTTTTGATTTTGATTATCAAGAAATGGAAATTCTGCATAATTTTATCTATAATGTTTTTGAAATTGGCAGTATTTCGCTTGATGAGTATTTAGACACGGTTTTATTTCATACTGATAGGGATTTCTTAAAAGATGAATTTATAGTATTTATGTATGCCCAATCACAAGAGTTGCCGCAGCTTTTAGAGTGGTTGAAAATTTGGAAACAACACACGGTATTGCCCGTATTTGCTCTGAGTAATGAAAGTAGGGAACTAAATGATTTTCGTATTGAAACTTTTCATTTAAGGGAACTTTTTGATGGATTTTTTTCCTCTTGTTACTTAAAAATGAGAAAACCAGATCCACGAATTTTTATTAGAGCCATGGAAATTGCTCAAGTTGCCCCTAATGAATGTCTTTATTTTGATGACCGACCAATGCTAGTAAATGCAGCTAAAAAACTTGGAATGAATACGATTCTTCATCAAGATTTTGAAACAACTAAAAAGATTCTTGAAAATTTTATACAATCATAAAACTAATATGAAATTAGATAACGAAAATGCATTTGGAATGATCGGTCTTGGAACAATGGGTTCTAATCTATTGCAGAACATTGCAGACAAGGGATACCATTGTGCTGGTTATGATAATAGCACCGATAAAGTTGAGAGTCTAAATAATTTAAAAAGAGATACAATTCAAGGTTTTTCAGATTTAAAAGCTTTCGCAAGGAGTTTAAAAAGTCCAAGAATAGTAATGATGTTAGTACCTGCGGGAAAGATTGTAGATGATGTTATAGATGAGTTGCTTCAAGTTCTAGACCTAGGCGATATTATAATTGATGGTGGAAACTCTCATTTTACAGACACTGAGCGTAGAAATTTAGCATTAAAGGATAAAGGGTATCATTTCATCGGAATGGGTGTTTCTGGAGGTGAAGAAGGAGCTCGTAAAGGACCGAGTATGATGCCAGGCGGTGATAAAAAAGCCTATGAAATAGTAGCGCCAATTCTTAGTAAAGTTGCTGCTCATGTAAATGGAGATGCTACAGTTTCTTACATGGGCGAGCGTTCTGCCGGACATTTTGTAAAAATGGTTCATAACGGAATTGAATATGCATTGATGCAATTGATTTCTGAGACCTATGAAATTTTAAAAAACGGATTGAAATACAGTGATGTAGAAATTCATGATGTATTCAAAAAATGGAATGAAGGCCGATTACAGTCCTATTTATTAGATATAACACGTGATATTTTTGCCTATAAACTAGAAGGAAAAACTGATGCTTTGGTAAACGATATTAGCGATCAGGCTAAAGCCAAAGGAACAGGAAAATGGACTTCTCAAGCCGCAATGGATTTAAATTGTCCCATTCCTACCATAGATATTTCCGTTTCTATGCGAGATCTTTCTCATTATAAAGAGTTGAGAGTTAAAGCTTCAAAGATGTATCCAAATAACAACTTGCAGTATGATGCTAAAGCGGAGGACTATATTGATGTGTTAGAGCAAGCTTTCTACTTTTCTATGGTTTCTGCTTATGCGCAAGGAATGCATTTGTTGTTTAAAGCTAATGAAGAATTTAAATATGATTTAAATTTAGATTTAATTGCAAAAATATGGCGCGGAGGTTGTATCATAAGATCTGCTTTTCTAGAAGATATTTTTACAGCTTATCAAAAAGAGGCTAAATTAGAACATTTATTTTTAGATGATTCTATTCACAATAACCTAACAAAAAATATTGCCGGAATTCGCACTATTGTTTCCGATGCTGTTTTGCAAGGAATTGCTATACCCGCTTTTTCAACCTCTTTAAGTTACTTTGATAATTTTAGATGTGCCAGTATGCCAACAAATCTTATTCAAGCACAACGGGATTATTTTGGAGCACATACTTATGAGTTGATAGGAAAACAAGGTGTTTTTCATACGATCTGGGAAATAGAAAATAAAGTAGAATAAAGAGATTTATTCTTTTAAAATATAAGTTTTCAATACATTTAAATTATGGGAAAAACGGCTAATAAAAAAGCAAATTCTACTATTTTTATCATATTCGGTGGTACTGGTGATTTGACCAAACGAAAAATTATGCCCGCGCTTTATAATCTTTTTTTAGACGGTTGGTTGCCCGAGAAATTTGCTATCATTGGGACATCGTCAACCAAAATGACGGATGAAAAATACAAAGGCGAATTACTTGCTTCGGTAGATGAATTTTCAAGAAAAGGAAAATCAAAAAAAGAAGAGTGGTCAAAATTTGCCTCCAATATATTTCATCAAGCCGCTGATATTACTGATGCCTCAACGTTTAAGCCTTTTGGAAATTATATTGAGAAATTTAAAAAAGAGTGGGAAGAGGAAACGCCTTCAATAGTATATTATTGCGCGGTAGCTCCACACTTTTTTTGTACCATTGCTCATAATATTTCAATCGCAAAACTAGATAACAACCCTGAAACAGCTCGAATTGTTATCGAAAAACCATTTGGCACTGACCTAGAATCGGCTAAGGCACTTAATGCAAAACTGCTAACTTTATTTCATGAGAATCAGATATATAGAATTGATCATTATTTAGGTAAAGAAGTAGTTCAAAATATAATGGCTTTCCGCTTTGCCAATTCGATTATGGAGCCACTTTGGAACAGAAATCATATCGAAAATGTTCAGATTTCGGTAACGGAACAAATAGGTATTGGCACGCGAGGAAAGTATTTCGAGCAAGCGGGGATTTTGAGAGATATGATCCAGAATCACCTATTACAACTCCTTTGTATCATTGCAATGGAACCGCCAATAAGTTTTGATGCTGATGAGGTTCGCAATCGCAAAGTTGATATTCTAAAATCAATGCGTAAAATTATACCTAGCGAAATTGATTCTATGTCGGCTAGAGGTCAATATGGTCCGGGATGGATAGAAGGTATAAAAGTGATTGGGTATCGTGAAGAGGAAAATGTAGATCCACATTCAAACACAGAAACTTTTGCCGCTCTTAAACTTTATGTTGATAATTGGCGCTGGCAAGGTGTACCTTTTTATTTAAGAACAGGTAAAAGACTCTTTAAATCGGCTTCTCAAATTACAATTCAGTTCAAAGAAATTCCTCATAATATTTTCCATTCTGATGAAGGTAACAGCCCTAAAAAAAATCGATTAATTATTAGTATTCAGCCAGATATGGCCATTCAATTTCAGTTGCAAAGCAAAAGTCCAGGTCTCGAAATGAATCTTAATTCAATGAATATGATTTTTGATTATTCGGGTATTCCAAAATCAGAATCTCCAGAAGCTTATGAAACCTTGCTATTAGATATTATATCTGGTGATCAAACGCTCTTTATGCGTGCAGATCAAGTAGAGGAAGCTTGGCAATTGATTATGCCTGTGCTTAATTTTTGGGAAAACAGTAAAACAGCTGATTTTCCAAATTATCCAGCTGATTCTTGGGGGCCAGAAAATGCAGAAGCGCTCATTGCACAAGATGGTTATCATTGGTTTAACCTTCCAGAAAAAAATAAGTAGGAATGATAAGTGCAATAAATGTTTACACGGATATTAATGAACTATTAAATGCTTTGGCAGAGAACATCTGTAGTACTGCACAAGCGGCCATTAGGGAAAGAGGACAATTTAATTTTGTTTTAGCAGGCGGAAATTCTCCAAAGAAATTATACGAATTACTTGCTTCTGAAAAGTTTAGCAATAAGATCGATTGGGATAAAACCTATTTTTTCTTTGGTGATGAGCGTTTTGTTCCGGAAAATGATCCACAAAGAAATTATTTAATGGTAAAAAAGGCTTTATTTGTACCTTTAAAAATTAAAAATTCTAATGTGTTTAATGTTGATACTTCAGAAAGTCCTGAAACAGCAGCATTGCGTTATGATAAATCTATACGATACCATTTTAAAGAAAAAACAGTCGAATTTGATTTTGTTCTTTTAGGCCTCGGTGATAACGCACACACGGCGTCACTTTTTCCTAATACTACCGTATTAGAAGAAACTGATGCAACAATTAAGGCTGTTTATGTAAATGAAGTGAATATGTACCGCATAACTATGACTGCTCCACTTATTAATCAAGCTAGAAATATTGCTTTTTTAGTTTATGGGAAAGACAAAGCGGCTGCAATTTATCATGTTTTAAATGATTCAAAAGGGACAATAAATGAATATCCTGCGCGATTAATTAGTAGTGACAAACATAAAACGCATTGGTATATTGATAGTGAGTCTGCATCAAAATTATAATCATAAAAAAAGTTAGTACTACTGCTTTAAACTATTTCAGAAAATAAATAATAAAATAATTGAATATGTTACCAAAAATTAATCCTACAGAAACCACCGCTTGGAAAGAATTATATAAACATCAATCTGAAATGAATCAGGTTCAGATGAAAGAACTTTTTAAAAATGATCCAAAACGTTTTGATAAAATGTCAGTTGAATTGGATGATATCCTTTTTGATTATTCAAAAAATATTATTAACGAAAAGACATTGGAACTATTATTTCAATTAGCAGACGAATCTCAAGTGAAAGTAGCGAGAGAAGCTATGTTTAGTGGAGAAAAAATAAATTTAAGTGAAAATCGCGCTGTTTTGCATACAGCTTTGCGAAATTTTTCTTCGGAAACTATTACTTTAGATGGTAACGACATAATGCTAGAAGTTCGAGAAGCTCGTGAAAAAATGAAATCCTTCTGTAAAAAAATTCACAGTGGAGAATGGAAAGGATATACTGGAAAAAAAATTAAAAATATCGTTAATATTGGTATTGGTGGAAGTGATCTTGGTCCAGTAATGGTTACCGAAGCATTAAAACCGTATTGGATTGAAGGCATACAAGCATATTTTGTATCTAATGTGGATGGAACTCAAATTGTTGAAACATTAAAAAATTTAGATCCAGAGGAAACACTTTTTACCATTGCATCAAAAACGTTTACTACTCAGGAAACCATGACCAATGCTCATACAGCGCGTGATTGGTTTTTAAAATCAGCACTTGATGAAAAGTTTGTTGCTAAACATTTTATAGCGCTTTCGACAAACGAAAAAGGAGTGAAGGATTTCGGAATCGATCTTGAAAATAGGTTTGTTTTTTGGGATTGGGTAGGAGGTCGTTATAGTATTTGGAGTAGCATTGGACTTTCGATTGCACTTACAATTGGGTATGATAATTTTGAGAAGTTATTGAAAGGTGCTGAAGCTGCAGATCATCATTTTCAAAATGAAGATTTTAAAACTAATATTCCCGTAATTATGGGCTTAGTTGGTATTTGGTACACTAATTTTTTTGGTGCAGAAACAGAAGCTATTTTACCATACGATCAATATATGCATCGTTTTCCAGCTTATTTTCAACAAGGAAATATGGAAAGCAACGGTAAGCACGTAGATAGAAATGGAAAAAAAGTGACCTACAGTACTGGACCCGTAGTTTGGGGTGAACCAGGAACTAATGGGCAACATGCATTTTATCAATTAATACACCAAGGTACACACCTAATTCCATGTGATTTTATTGCTCCTGCTGTAAGTCATAATCCCGTTGGAAAGCATCATCCTATTTTATTATCTAATTTTTTCGCACAAACGGAAGCGCTGATGAATGGAAAAACAGCTGAGGAAGTAGCGAATGAATTAAAAGATTCGAAGATGAGTAAAGCTCAAATTGACGAATTAATTCCGTTTAAAGTATTTGCAGGAAATAAACCAACCAACTCGTTTTTAGTTAAAGAAATGACACCATTTTCTTTAGGCAAACTGATAGCACTTTACGAACATAAAATATTTGTACAGGGAATTATCTGGAATATATTAAGTTTTGATCAATGGGGAGTTGAGCTGGGCAAACAATTAGCATCAAAAGTGCTTCCAGAACTTAGTAATGAGGATGAAATAAATTCGCACGATGCTTCTACAAATGGATTAATTAATGCTTATAAAAAGTGGAGGTAATATATTGATTTAATAGATTGATTAAGAGGCAAAATCTATATCAAATAACAATGAAAAAAGGATTTTAGATTATTACAACAGTAGTTATTTAAAATCCTTTTTTAATACTATCGATAAAAAAACAGAGTATTTAAATTATATTTATTTTATCAATGTTTTCCCATTTCTTTTAGCATTTTCTCTTTTCTGTTATCTCTATCAGGATTGTATGTTTTGTACATTGTGCTCATTTTTGCTAGATATTTCTCCGGATTTGGAGCTCCACGATGGCACATAACGCAATTTACAACCTGTACCTGAGCTGGCTTTGGGTCCGGAAAATGAGGTTGAAAATAAATTTTATTCAAATCATTGGTCATTTTAATCATGCCGCGAGCGATCTCTTTTTCAATTTTATCATCACTTGCAAAATCTAATTTACTGGAATTGTCTTTTTGCGAAGCATGACAATAGTTACATTTTACGCTTAAGGCATTGGTATAACCGTCCATTAAATAGTCTAAGCTATCTTTAGAAATGTTTTGAGGAAGGACTTTAAGATTTTTCCACTTTGGTTGTGGCTGGTAGCTATTATCTTCTATAGTCTTTGATTTAAAAGCATAAAGGAGCGTGATTAAGAACACAAAACTTAGACTCATTAATAGCGAAAATATTTTTCTTTTATTTTTCATAAGTAATTGATTTTTAAGTTTTAACAGATCTAATTTACAAATAAAAATCACACCATTTATTTAAATTTTTTAATCGATTGAACTTTTAGGTATTACTTATTTTAAAAAGGTTTGCTAACGTAAAATTATATTCTACTTACAAACTCTTCCAATATTTTGGCAATACATCTGGTATTGTCATTTTTGCGACACCTATTCGATTGTCTGCCATTCCGTAATAAACATCAATTCGTTCCGGCTGACCAATATCGTCCCTTCGATCTGTTCCTGTAGGGAAAACTACATTACCAACTATTCCAATTGTTTCATCTTCTAATTCTGGAACTAATATAGGCTCAGGAGATCGATAAATTATTTCTTGAGGTGAATTCTCAGACAAAACCATAACTCCAGCAGAATAAGTATATCGTGGCTGATCTTCTGTGCAATCATTATGTTTTCTAACACCGTGGTAAATCATCAACCAACCATGTTTGGTTAAAATGGGTGGCGCACCTGCACCAATTTTTAATTTTTCCCAAGGGTAAACGGGTTGTGCCAAACGATAATGCGAAGTAAATTGAGCGTGTTCTAGACAAGTTTCCTGACCTTCTTTTAGATTAAAATAAGAAATCCATATACTTTCTCTATGTTGATCTATTGAGCGATTATCATCAAGTTTAACCGTTTTCTCTGGAATAGATTCGGGAAATAACGGTCGGTGTAGCATAGCAATCGAGGTATGATTGTGTGGACTAGGAAGATCCGTCGGGAAAAAACTAGCATCTTTATCATCTACGTTGTTAAAATCAAGTGGCTTATATAACGAGAAACAAACCAATCCCAAGCGTTCCCAACTTAAAAGATCTTTCGACTTAGCCATTGCAATTCGCGGTCCATCTGGTCCGTAAGCCGTATAAGTCATTATATAATTTTCTACAGATTTGACATAAGAAATCCTTGGATCTTCACATCCGCCGCCGCCGCCAGGACGTTTTTCATAATCCATTTCCGGTTCTAAAGCAATTCCTAAACGTTCTACTTCAAATGGATCTCCGTCAGTATTAAATTTAACCTTTCCAATTCCAATTCTTGAGTAATTATCCTTTGCTACCAATCTAGGAAAAATGTATAATTCTCCGTCAGGTCCTCTAGTTACAGCCGGATTTAAAACGCCTTCTACTTCGTATTCATTTCCTGCTTCGGGTTCCATGATGGTACAAATGCGGTTAAGTTTAAATGGAATCATTGTATTTTTATTTTTTAAATATTGTTAGTTTCACAAGCAATAATAGTTTCTATTATTCTTTTAGTTTCTTCTGGATCTCTCACTTGAATACACTTGGCACCAGTGCTTCTAGCTGGAAAATCGTTTCCTCCTTCAAATAGTGCATCACCAATAAATAACATTTCATCAATGCCAATTTTTAAAATTTCTTTGAGTTTTAAAATTCCGTAAGCTTTATCGATTCCTGGTTTAGTAATATCTATAGATGTTGTTCCGCCCATTCCTATCGAAAATTCTTTTAAAGATTTCTGAAGCGGAGTAACAATTTTTTTTCGTTTAGCAAAATCATTATCCCATGTTTTTTTTTCTTCAAGTGGCGCTTCTTGTCCCAAAGCAGAAAAGGTGATTTGACTACCGCGATCTTCAATTTGATTTCCCCAAGTTTTTTTAATTTCAATATCTGAATTCTTTATTGTAATGTTTAGGTTAAAAAGGATTTCCTTTCTTTCTTCATCTGTGAATTTTTCCTCATACAATTTAACCCAATTCTTTTTGTATTGATAATATTTTGTTCCGCAAGTGGGCAGAATCGAGAGTTTTGTAAATATGGTGTCTTTTGGTAATTGGTTTATAACTTGTTTTTCAAATTGTGGCCAGTCTCCACCAGAAATTATAGCAACTTGAGTTACCTCTAAAAGCTCCTTAAAAAGAATTGCCATTTCTTTATCTATAGCAGATTTACTTTTAGCCAATGTACCATCCAAATCAAATATTATTAATTTTTTCATTTTTTGAAATCTTACAGATTATAATTTTATAAAAGTGATATAATTTAATTGGAGTTTTTATCAGGAATAGTGATTTGAAATAAGTTAATTTCATCATTAGGTAAAAGTTCTAATTGCCCTATAATTGCTGGTAAAAGCATCACTTCTCCTTTACTAATGTTATATTCTTGATTGTTATAATTCATACTACCTTTTCCATCAATACAAACTAAAATAGTAGGCATGTCAATAAAACCAACTTTAAAAACCTCTTTATTTTTGATGCGCCATACTTTAAAGTGATTGTTGTCAAAGAGTATTTCGGAATTTTTAATTGAATTATCAATTACTGGAGTTACAGGACCAATCTCACCTTGATTAAAATTGATGCTTTGAATCGCATTTTCAATCTGAAGATCACGTGGCTTACCCGTTTTTGCATCCAATCGATCCCAATCATACAAACGAAAAGTCACATCACTATTTTCTTGTACTTCAAAAACTACAGTTCCACCAAGCGTATGAACGGTTCCTGATTCAATGAATACTGCATCTTCTTGTTTAGGAATAAAACTATGAAGTCGTTCTGAAACTGATTTATCTTTAATCGATTCTACTAAATTTTCTTTATTTGTACCTGGCTTTAAACCCGCAAAAATCTTACTGTCATCACTTGTTTCTAATACAATCCAAGCTTCTGTTTTTCCAGTATCGCCTTCAGGAAGTAGCTCTTTTTGGTGATCAGAAGGATGCACTTGTACCGATAAAACCTCTTTGCAATCTAAAAATTTCAGCAATAGCGGAAAACGATCGTAATAGAGACCGTTCTTACCCATTATTTCATACCGATACTCTTCCATTAAGGAAGTAATAGTTTTGTTTTTTAAATCGCCTTCTTGCACTAAACTGGAATGGTCTTTACGATCGCTCAATATCCAAGCTTCACCGATGGGCTCATTATCTGGTAAAGGTTTTGAAAGTAAATTTTCTAATTTTCGGCCTCCCCAAAGTCGGTATTGATAAATGGGTTCAAATTTTAAAGGATAAATTGGAATTTTCATTTTTATTTTTTTAAGAGTTCTAATAGTAGCATTTCTTAAAACAGATAGAATTAAATCCATTAATTGTTGTGATTGTAGTTTTATATCACAACGAAACGAATGTTTTTTTAAAATGCTCGTTGAACTCAAATTTACAAAAAAAATACTGTAGGTAAATTATAACTGTACTGATATATAACGATTTGTATTAATTGTGTAAAATTGATTTCTTTTGAACATCATTTTATACGCTTAATTTTAAAATCAAAAAATAAAATCTTTTAAATTTTGATTTAAAATTATTCAGGCAAATAGCTTCTCTAATAAAACGTATTATCAAAAAAATAGTATGGATTAAATGTGCGTATTTTATAAGCTTCAATATGAACTATATAACACATTTTATTTCTATAACTCTTAATTTTACAAGCATGGAATGATCCTAAAAACTTTTTTATTAATAATTAATAAAATGGATCAATCATTAAAATTCAAAAAAAAAGTAACTGTTTCCGTATAATGATTCAGTTGATTGTATATTAATTTTTAAATAACAGAGTATGATTGTCGAAAAAGAATTGAACGAAAAGATTTTAAAAATAACTGAAAAAATTAGAAATAATTATCCAGAATTGTTAAAGCATTTAAACGAGCTAACTGAAACGATTCCTGCTAAAGAAAATCCTGAAATTAACTTAAGTAAATATTACGATTCATTGGTTAATTTGGTAAAAAAATACGAAGAAAGTCATGCTGATAAAGTAATTGAATCTGTAAATAATACTGGTGCAACAAGTGCAAATTCAGATCTTATTGAAGAGGTAAATAGTATGTCACTTTCCTATAATTATGCTGGTGAAGGTGAGGTTCCTATATTGTTTTTGCATGGTTTTCCATTTGATAAATCAATGTGGAAAGAGCAAATAGACAGTTTAAAAGAGTCTTTTTGTACAATAGCTGTTGATATTCGTGGTTTTGGTAAGTCAACTGACGAGGAAACACATTTAGGTATTGATTTGTTTACGGATGATTTAATAGCTTTTATGGACAGGAGAAATATAGAAAAAGCAATTGTCTGTGGATTATCAATGGGCGGTTACATTGCTCTAAATGCTGTAAAAAGATTTCCAGAGCGTTTTGAGGCATTAATTTTAGCCGATACACAATGTACCGCTGACAGTGATGAAGCTAAAGAAAAACGATTGAAAACGGTTGAAGAAATTAAGCAAAAAGGTACATCCGAATTTAATGAGAATTTTATTAAAAGTGTTTTTCATCCTGATTCTTTTCAAAATAAGCGCGAAGTTGTTGAGAGGTTGCGCGAAGTAGTGGTTTCCAATTCTACAAGATCAATTACTGCTGGTTTAGTGGCTTTGGCAGAGCGTTCAGAATCGTGCTCTACTTTAGGAGCTATTGCAATTCCAACACTTATTATTTGCGGTGCTCAAGATCAATTAACACCCGTTGCACAATCACAATTTATGCATGAAAACATCAAAGGTTCTCTTTTAAAAGTTATTGAAGGTGCAGGACACGTTTCTAACTTAGAACAACCAGAAGTTTTTAATAAGCATTTAAATAGTTTTTTAAAAACGGTGAAAGATAAAAGACAGGCTTAATAAATAATTATAAAAAATACAAAAGCCCAACTACTTAAAATTTTAATAGTTGGGCTTTTAATTAATGAAATAATAGTTTTCTATTACATTAAAATAATGCAATCAATCCTCTTTTAGCATTTCTTAGTTTTCTAGCTTAGGATATAAAAATGCTTACTCTACATTACATTTTTAGAAAAACATTATAGATCATTTTTTTATATTCTATTTAAAGTTTAAAATAGAAATTATAATAATTGGTTATTAATCTTATAGTAGTGAGTGAAACGTATTAATATAATTCAACATATTTTAGCGTACTATTTTCAATAATAAAATCGACTGCTATTTTTACTTTTTTAGAGTCGGTTAATGTTATTATTTTTTTGATTTTCTTTTGATTTTCTTCAATCATACAAATTTTGAAACTTTTAATTGAAACATTTAAATCGGGTTCCCATTTATGAAACACATCAATTTTATAGGAATAAGCATAGTTTGTAGAAAGTTTTCCCTTTACTATCGAAATGCAATCAAATCCAATAATGG
Organism: Flavobacterium sp. GP15; assembly: GCF_014281985.1. Taxonomy (NCBI): domain Bacteria; kingdom Pseudomonadati; phylum Bacteroidota; class Flavobacteriia; order Flavobacteriales; family Flavobacteriaceae; genus Flavobacterium; species Flavobacterium sp. GP15. Next base: position 14,885 of record NZ_JACFTC010000008.1, on the reverse strand, counting down.
GAATTAATTTTTTGTAGATTGGTTTACCAAATAAAAAAATGCCGCTATATAAATTCTCATCAATTATAATAAGCCCTTTTTTAGTAAATAAAATGGCAATAAAGAGTAAAGAGAATAAAAATAAAAAACATTCTATAAGGATATAACTACCAAAATCTAATGAATAGAGCATTGCAAGTAAAGTTATAACAAAACAAAATGTCAAAATGATCAAATTTTGAAATTGCATATAATCTAAACTTTTTTCTAAAACAGCTTTCTTCATTAAAGTTTTTGGAATATGTTCAAGGAAATAAGAATACTTTTTTGGTAAATAAAAGCTTTGAATTTTTCTATATTGTTTATAACTTATCTTATTGGCGCTACACGATGGTTGCGACTTTGTAACAGATTATTTTCTGCTTAACGAATATATGACAATAAACGTTAATTACACTAAATTCGCAACTATTGTGTAATGGCTGTTACCAGCAGTTACTTCTATTTATTGCTATTTCGTTGTCTGTCAGTTTCAAACATTAAAAGCTCAATTGCACGCATAGATGAAATCTCATATTTAAAATTTTTTTGAACTTTGTTATGAAGTATTTGATAATCATTATGCTTTTGAATTTCATTTAAAGCATTTAAATAATTTACATAAGCTTTTGACTTATCAATTCCATATGAAGATTTTTTTCCAGTTAAATATCTGAAAATTCGACTATCCCAAATTGCATAAACTTCAGGATTTATAAAATGCAATAATTTTGAAGTTCCCACAATAGAATTATTAATGCATTTTTTAATTATATCCAATTGGTTCTCTGTAAGTAAACTTCCAGATTTTGCTTTATTCAAATTCTCTAAAACTTTTTCGATTTCGTTAATATCTAGATGAATGATTGTAGGCATCCAGCCATAAACAAAGTGACTTCCAATTATTAAATTATGTTTTTCAATTACGTCAATACTATCAAAGTAATTTTTAAACTCATTATATGATTGAAGATAAGAATCATTTTCATTAAGCATAAGATTTTCAGCATCTCTCAATAGATTTTCAAAGCTTAGATTTTTCATTAAATAGGTGTTATTTTTGGCGTAATTGCCAGTAACTAGTATATTACTAATTAAAAGATTTTATTTTTTACCAAACGTCCATTTTAGTGCTTTTACTTTTGTAGCTCTAAAAATAGTATTGTGTTGCTCGTTAGCCTCAAATGAATATTCCCAGTTTAAGTTAGAAATTTTTTCAGTCTTAAAAATTTCAGCCAATTCTTTTGTAAAAGGAGCTATTGTTTCTTCTTTTGAACTAGCAAACCAAATCTTTTTTTCGGTTTTTGGAAAGTTTTTTAAATGTTCTTTTGCGGTTTTTACTAAGTAATCATTATTCCACCATAATGAGGGATCAAATGCGATATAATTATCGAACATCTCTGGTTTTACAAAAAATGTTTCTACGACAAAAAGTCCTGATAATGATTCTCCTATTATACTTCTATGATTCGTTGTTCTGTATCTTTTGTTTATTTCAGGAAAAAGTTCTTGCTCTATAAATGCTCTAAATTTGGTAGAACCACCAACAATTGGCGCAATTTCTTTATCTTTTGCAACAGCAGTAAATCCAGTTAAATCTCTTCTACGTTGCGTATTTGCAATTCCAACTATTAGCATTGGAGGAATGCTTTTTGATTGAATAAGGGCCGCAAGTGTATTAGCAATATGTGGAAAATCTTCGTCGATAATTCCACCGTCAGCCATATATAGTACGGGTAAAGAATCTGTGTTAGTTTTATATTCTGGAGGTGTCCAAACATTAATGGTTCTTTTTTCTCCAACCTCTTTAGATTGTATTGTAAATTCGTCATGAACAGGAATTGAATCCTTATTTTCCTTAGAATTTGTACAACTTATAAAAACTAAGGATAGTATAACGGTGTAAAAAATTAATTTCATGGTTTTTATTTTTTAGATGGTTTGTTATTAAACTTTAACACTATTTCTTATTCTCTTGCCTTTTCTATTTTTTTTATGTAATCGTAACCCAGTATTCCTTTGCTTAAGGTTATCAGTACAATTTGATTTTGGGTTATAGAATTATAAAAATCTTTGCTTATATCTACACTTTCATCAGTATTATAATTCGTTTTAAAATTGATATAATATGATTCACCATATCTATCATTTCTAATATCTTTAGAATAGATTTCTATTAGTTGTTTTCTTTCTTTTTCATAACTTATATTTTTGTTGATCATCACTCCGATGGCAGGAATTAATAGACTAAAACAAATATTTATAGCTATAATATTCTCAAGTTTTTTATCATTTTTGAAATTGTAAAATTGGCTCAACGTTAAAATGGTAATTAAGCTAAATAGTATACTAATAAAGGTTAATTTCCAAAATAAAAAATATCCTTCTATCGTAAAATCATAATCTCTAAAAGAAAATATAATCGGAACAAGTCCAATAAAGAGGATTGACTGTATATTGATATCTTTTTTTGGAGTGATAGTATATTTATAAATTATTTTTAAAGAAAGATCGCAAAAATAATACGATAGCATCATAAAAGTTGGTACTGAAATAAACATATATCCATGATCTTCTATCGAAAAATAGAGAACAGTCAATGATATTGCAATAAGTATTATATTTTTAATCATAATTTAGGGTTAGATTTTAAAATAAGAATAGTATATTTTAATCTTGGCAAACGGCTGTTATGGCCTGTATTTTACGTTCTACTTTTCTTTCTGTTTACAATTTATTCTTTCTGTTACTTTGAACATTTTGTCAGTTTCAGGAGGTTTTGAATAATCATAACGGAAAACCTTTTCAACATTGCAATTACAATTTTTGTTTGTCAATGAAACTCTAATAATTTTAGATTCTATTAACCAATTGGAGTGTCTAATATTATTTATAGTAAATCCCTTTAGTTTTAGTTTTTCCACTATTTCAATTCTTTCATTTTTGTCCTCTACATATGATTCAAATTTATCATATATATCAACAAATACTAGAGGTTCATACTCGCAAAAATCTTTTTTGTCAAAATCAAATGTCTTGTAACTTGTTTTTTTAAATTCATCTTCATTAATAAAACCAAATTCGTAATTGTAATTTTTATCCTTTCCTTCAAAACTACTGATAATTTTAAAAGTTTCAATGTTAGCGCCAAATACAATTTGATTTTTATTAATTATATATTTTTTTGTTTTTCCCCAATCATCATCAAGCGGAATAAATTTATTTATATCATCAATACTTAGAGTATCATTTCCGTGAATTAATATATTACCAGCCTTTGCCCACGGATATTTTAATAAATTTATTTTATTAGGATTTATTCCTTTTATGAGGCAATTATTAAGATTGTCATAAAATCCAAAAAAATAAGCTGAATCTTTATCTCTGAAAATATAGTTTCCAATAAACTGAAATGTTTTTGGGTCAATATTTTTAATAATTTCTCCGTTTATAAATAAGTGGTTTTTGTCTTTTCCAAATTCGAAGTCACAATCACAGTCAAAATTCAATTCTTGGAATGTCTTTGCGTCAGCTTGTTTAATTAATTGCTTTGCTTGTCCGCTTCCTTCATTCCAATATTCGTAGTAAACTTTACCATTTTCAATTTTGTATCCACGTCTGCAACTAGTTAAAATCGAAATTGTGAAAACTATAATTATTATTTGTCTTACTGTCATTTTTTCGATTTTTCTTGTAGTTTTCGCTAACGTTTTTGCTCTACAAGATGTTTTGGATTAAAGACGGGAGATTTTTCCATTATATACAAGTTTTTCAAGTACAGAAGTATCTTTAAATTCAGCCTAAAAACTAAACATATTGTAAAGGCTATATGCAGTTTTTTTATAATATTTTTGTTTCGAAATATTTAATGATTAAAGCAATACATAATGCAATAATCATTAAGATTAGATTCTTTTTTTTATTTTGAAATTTTAATAGTTCTACTAATATATTTTTTAACTTTTTAAAATCAAAGAATATTATAATTAATACTAAAACTTGGTAGAATATTGCGGAATTTAATGCTGTTACTTCATAAACGAAATCTTGAATAATTACATTTGAAAGTATAACTGTTAAAAGTATACAACCTAAAATTCTTGTGCGGTAAAATAGTAAAGTAATTCCACCAATAATTTCAAAAACACCAATAATAATTGGATAAGTTAAGGAGTATGAATAAAAACTCCACATAAGTTTATGACCTTGGGATAGATTGATATTTGAAGAACTTGTAAAATTAGCAAATTGGAAAGGTTTTGCAATTCCATATATAATCATTGAAATTGAAACAATAAAAATTATAGTCCAATATATTATATATTTTAAATTTTCTTTTATATTCTCCATTTTTTTATAATTGCACCTAACGTTTTGCCAAACGGTTGTTAGCGCTAAACCTTTATTCTTTTACGTTTAGCTGTTTGTTTACAGTTTCAAATTTACTTATTAATTCGTCAAGTTTTATTTGTTGTTTTTTGATGATTTTTGGTCTGATATAAAACCAATTAAATCCAATCCACGTTAATGTAATAAAATATGCAAAAATAGCCCAGCCAATCGTCATTATTGAACTGTATTCGTACATATACAAACAAATGCCAAGTGATAATGTTATAAAATAAAAACTTAACATTGTTGTTTGTATATATTTTTGTTTAGTTTTTAATTCAGATAAACTTTGTAGATATTCATTATTGTTTTTAGTGTTGTCAATTTTATTAAAAACAGAAAGTAGTTTATTGTTAGAAAACACAAATACAACCATTGCTAAAATAGTCAAAACAATTCCGATCTTTGTAGTTATAAATTGTGGTTCATAATAATACCAAATAAAAATAATAAATCCACTTGTTCCAAGAATTAAAATATTAGAAATAATAAGTTTTTGTAAACTTGACTTTTTAAATTGTTTTAATTTGTTCAATAATTCTTCAATATTAGGTTGATTCACTTTTTGTTGTTGCCAAATAGTTGCGAAGTCTATATCATTATTGTTCATTTCCTTTAAATTTTTGCATTAATTTTTCTTTTATTCTATGAATTTTCACTCTTACATTTGCTTCTGAAAGACCAACTATGTTAGCTATTTCGGCTTGTTTTATTTCCTCTAATTCTAAAGAAATAATGATACGTTCCGTTTCAGGCAATTCAGAAATAAATTTGTAAAGCTTTTGAATTTTGGGTTCAATAGACTCTTGGTTTTCTTCTTTTAAATTTATGGGCAATTCGGTTTTTATGATTCTTTTTTCTTTTTCAATTTGTCGTAAACAATTATTGGAAGCGATTCTAAATATCCAAGTTCCAATATTAGATTCATTTCTAAATTTTGGTAATTGTTGCCATACAATTATAAAAGTCTCCTGTGCTAAATCTTGAGCAATATCATTATCATTTACATAACCCATACACAAACGAAATATTTTTTGCCAATACGTATTATATATCTCTTCAAATATCATTATTTCGTTGTTAAGAATTTTTTTAATTGTGCATAATACCATTCGCTATCATCGTACATTATGAAATGCAATCCTTTATTAGCATATTGTAAATTGGCTGTTTTTAAATTTTTGTATTGTTCCTCAATACTTGGTTTTATATTTACAAAGTAAGATTCTAATAAAATTAAATTGGGGCATTTTATATTTTTTATTTTCTCTCTCAAATCGGTATTCCAAAAATCGCAGTACATTTCTGCAAATGTTTTTCGATCTGATTTCACGCTCCAACTTACCACTTTTTCTTGCATTGTTGAATCTACTAAAAGTCTTGGAATAGACAATTTTTGCATTTTGTAGAATTGTTCATCTGTCATTGCAGTAATTTGGTTTGCAGCTGCAGAACAGTCATTTTTTTCTTTTGATTTAAAACTTGGGTTTGATAATGCCTGCAAACAAGGAAGTGCATCCACTACAATTATTTTGCTTATTAAATCAGGATAGTCTGAAGCAATAGCCAATGCTAAACCACCACCCATACTGTGTCCAATTAGAATAGGACTTATGATTTTGTTATCTTTAATAAAATCTACAATTGAATTTTCCCAATTTTTAAAGGTTGAATTATTTTGTGGTTCTAGACCTGCAAAACCTGCCATTGTTAAAGTATAACAAATGTATTCTTTTTCAAATTCTGTTTTTGTCTCATTCCAAACCTCGCCCGAACTAGCAAAACCTGGTATGAAAATAATAGCTTGTTTTCCTTGTCCAGTTTTTTGAATTTCAAAAAAATACGTTTTATTCTGTCCAAAGACATTTACGCTTAAGAATGTAAATAAGAGTGTGATAATTGTAATTTTGTACTTGTTCATTTTTCTAAAATTTAAATGGTTAATTTACTAATTTGCCTTTTAGATACAAGTATGTTCAAAATGTTACATTTCTCTTAATATATTTTTATAAGAGGATATTTCTTATTATCTCCTGCGATTTTTCAGGATTACCGCTAACGTCTTGGCGCTACAAGATGTTTGGGATTAAAGACGCGAAATTTTTCCATTAAACACAAATTTTCCAAGTACAAAACCATCTTTAAATTCAGCCTAAAACCCCAATCTCGCCAAACGGCTGTTAGTAGCAGTTTTTTTATTTATGTTTTTCAAACAGCCATTTTGGAATTTCTTCGGTTATCAAGAATGGAATAACTATATTATTATGATTGAGATTTCTGAAGGTTGTGAAAGTCAAATTTTTATCTGAGGATAATTTATTATAAAACTCAACACTTCCAATGTATGGATTTTCAATATCTTGTTCTCCGTGAATTAGCCATATATTTTTATTTTTATATTTTTTAAAATTTGATAAATCAGGAACCGCAGCAACCGAAACTATAGCGGCAAATTTATTTGGTTTCATATTTAGTAGATTTTGTGCAGTTGAAGCACCCATAGAATAACCTATTAAATAAATTCGATTCTTATCAATATTTTTATATTCTTTTTCAACATTTTTAATTAATTCCAATATTTCAGTCACATCATTTGAAGGTATTGAAGTTTGAATATTATCAACGTTATTCTCATAATTTGAAGAACGTTTATTGAATTGTGGTGCTATAACATAACATTGATATTTACTATATATTTCATCTCTCAACCATATTTTTGCAAATGGTTCAAGTTGATTTTCATTATCGTACCCTATTCTTGATGAATTATGAAAAGTGATAACTAAAGGAAACTCTTGTTTCTTATTGTTATTTTTGGGAGTCAATATTCTGTATGGAATTTCTACAGAACCTTTTGTGAATATTTTTTTTTGAAAAATTTCGGTATTTAAATTATTTAGTTGTTTTCTATTATTTAAAAAAGTCAAACTATCTACTTTGGTATCTCGGAATTCTTTCTTTTGAGCAAAAGTTAAACTAGGAGATGAAAAAAGGAAATTAAAAAACAATATTTGTATGAAAATATTTCTATTCACGAGATTATTTTTAAAATGACAGATAACATCTTGGCGCTTGGCAAGGTTAGGGATTAAAGATGCGAGATTTTTCCATTAAAGACAAATTTTACAACTACAAAACCATCTTTAAATTAAGCCTAAAACCTAGACATATTGTAAAGGCTGTTGGCAGTAGTTTTTTATTTATAATTTTCAATTGGCAAAAAATCTAATTCCTTTATCTTTTCAGTTTTACAGTTATTTTTGATTATTCTAAATTTTGCATAATTTTCTTTAGGTGTCATAAACCATTTTGTTCCATCAAAATCCCATAAAACTATTCCATTTTTATAATCAACTATTTTAGCTTGAATCTCAAAGCTTTTTCTCATTTCTGCATTTCCTGCATCAAGTCTAAAAGCGTCATTGCCAGTTATTCGTGTGAATTTTTCATAATTATATTTCTGACTTTCAATTCTATAGTTTATAACAATACTTGAATTTTCAAATTTTATGTTTTCAGTATTTCCGTCACAAGGTTCGTAAATTAGATAACCATCTTTGTCTTTTTCCAATTTTATCCATTCTTTTTGAATTGCATTTAAACTTTTCCAAGTTTTAGGAATTTCACGAAGATTTGTTTTTGGTAATGTTACTGTAATATTAGTTTCATCATTTTTATTCTCAATAATTTCATTTTTTTTTATATTTGATTGTCCATTGCAAGAGAATAAAATAAATGAAGTAATAATATAAATTAGATTTTTCATATTCACAATTTTCTGTTTTTTTTGCCCAAATTACTGCCAACGGTTCTCGGCTATGCGATATGGCGGAAATCAAAGAACAAAACTTCCAATTTTGAACTAAAGTTCAATTGGAAAACTGAACTTGATTCTAGCACTAAACCCGCCATTTTGCTAAACGGTTCCTGCGACTTTGCTTTTTACTCCAATTTCCTTTTGTAAAAAATATAATCAGTATTAATTGGTTCAATTCCGCAAATTTTTAACTCAGTTGCAATTTGAGCACGATGATAAGTTGAGTGATTAATTATGTGAAATAAAATATCTTTAATTTTATTCGAGAATTTAATTTCTTTTGAATTTGTATATTCAATTATGTTATCAATATCTATTTCATTAATAATATTTAATGTTTTTGAGTAGTTTTCCTTATTAATATTTTCAATTATATTCCAATTATTTATTTGCCAAACTTCAAATTCCTTTTCATTTTTTATTCTTGCATTCCAAATTTGTTGAGCGTTAATTAAGTGATTCAGTAATTTAAAAATCTTTGCAGAAACACTTTGAGTGTTTTCAGAAATAATTTTAATTAATTTCTCGTTAAAATGATAATTATATTCGAACAGTTCTTTAAATTCTTCTTTCATTTTTTCGGTTTTTTTTGAAATCTCCCATAATAGGTTACATCTTGGTCAAGTTTATGATTTATAATTACTTAAGTTCAATTTGGCACTAAATTTCACTAGGAAAAATGAACTTGATTTTAGCACTAAACCCAACATTTTACCAAACCGCTGTTAACGGCAGTATTTTTTATTTTTGTAAAATTACATCAACATTTATTGATGGTTCTCCAACTGAAAATTTCTTCCATTCCCCAAAATAATTTCTGTAATAAGTATCTTTTGAAAACGCAAAAATATTTCCTGCAAAAGTGAGTTTGCCTTTAAAGTCTTCTGCTATTCTAACTGTTACATAAAAATCTTTATCAGTCCAAATATTTTTGTCAGATATATCTAAGGATACTTTGTTGTTCTTTATATCATTTTCAGTAACTGTTAATTGTAGATTTTCATTAATTAAAGATTGTTTATCATCTGGAAATCCATTTTTATCACCTTGTATATCAAAAATAAATGTTGCCGTTTTTTCAATTTTATAATTAACAATATTAATGTTTAGTTTCTTAATCATTAATTTCTTTTTGTTTTTAATTTTTATGGCAATTTCACGATTAACATCATTTGGGTCATTTGAATCAAATGTGCTATACCGCTTTGTAGAATTTGAAGTTCCGAAATTCTTATGAACATATTTTTAGAGTTGATTACTACTGTTTCAAGCTGTATATTTTTTTCTTTAATATAATATTATAATTTTTAGATTTGATAAAGTCAGAAATCTTAATAGTGAATATATCGTATTCAGAGCCTAGAACTTTTACATTTTTGTTTTCGTCAATGTTAGTTAAGTTAATTGTATAATTTCCATTGCTGTTAGTTACATCTCCAATTTCTTCGTTTTCAATTCCGATTCTTACTTCGGAAATAGGATTGTTATTTTCATCTAAAATTTTCCCCGAAATTTTTTGAGCTTGAAAACTAATTGTAATTAAAATAAATAGTAGTGTTAATTTTATTTTTTTCATTCGTTGTTTTATGTTTTTGAATTTCCCGATTTTTTGGTAAAATGACAGATAACGTTCTCGCGCCTCACGCAGTTTGCGATTTACAAGGGTATTTTGGGCTAAATGAAAATACGATAAAAAACGGTAATACCGCTAAATCCGCAAATTATGCGAGACGTGTGTTGGCAGTATTTTTTTTATTTAGTTTTATTTTCAGGCAAAATAATTTCATTTTTCACTTATAATCCCCATTTAATTTTGTTGACTTACACCTACAAATACTTTCAATTTTGAATGTTTCTCCATTAATATTAAATGTGAAATAATTTTATTTTTACACGATAGAAATTCCTATCCAATAAAAAATAAGCATTATTACAGCTGTTATTCCGAAACTGCACAAAGTGAGAATACGCCAATATGTAGACCTTCCGTTTCCATATCTCCAAATTCTTTCACCTGTTTCTTTTCTATTTTCTTTCAATGTAAATTTCGACAGTATATATGTTGAAGGAATAAAAATCAATATTGCAATTATCCAAAATTTTATTATAACTTATATTTTTAAAATGTTGTTGAATTTACGTTTGGGCGAATTCAAAATCTCCTCAACGTCTTGGCGCTTGGCGAGTTTTGGAACTTTAAAGCAGAGTATATTCTTCTTAACGAAGATATGATAAAAAACGTTAATTCCACTAAATCTCCACTAGCTCAAAACAGCTGTTGTGCGCTCGGCATATTATTGATAGTTATAGAATTCGATTTCTTTTGAAACTTTTTCCAAGCGCAAACCATATTCTTTTAAGTCATTAATTAATTCGGTTAACGTACCTTTTCTAATTATAAAGTCTAAGTTCTTATCTTGTTTAGTTTCATTAAATATTATTATTTTATGATAATTACCAACATCTCTAATTAGTGTTTCAATATTAGAATTTGAAAAAATAAAATGTGTTGTGTTGCTGCCACTATGTTTTTGTTTCTCTTCTTGGTTAAGGGAAAAGTTTAATTTTTCAGTATTTTCTACTTTTAGATTATAAACTTCTACTTTTTTGATTTCTACTTTTTCTGTTAAGTTTAAGGAGTTTAATAAGTTGTTCTTTAATATTTTACTATGTTCGTTTATCTCAATTTTATTTGAATTTTTGTAGAAAATATTATATTTATTTTCAACTAACTCATCTGGAATATTAATTTGATATTCAGGCTTTTTGATGATTTTTGAAATCATGGACTTTAAATTATTATTTAAGTCAATGTATTTTCCTTTCCATAAAGCTTCGAATGCCATAACATCGTCATTTTCCGCTGCATTAATTACACTAAAAATATAATAAGCTTTGCTGTCTTTCAAAAGTTCTAAAGTGATATCTATACTGTTTGCAGGTTCTTGTACTTCGGTTACTTTTTCTTGCTTCTTTTCTGTTGGTAAAATTAAATTTCCCTTTGAAATGTTTGTTCCGTTCAAAAAGTTTTCAATTACTGAACTATTTAATTCAGTTGGTATTCCAATCCATCTTATAATTCCTTTATTATCAATTAAAACAGTATGTGGTATTTCGTCAACATTAAAATTAGCTTCATTTAATTTTGTTTGATCAGAAACGACTACCGTTTTAAATGGTATTTTTTCGAGTGTTCGTTTTGTTTTTTCTGGTTTTTCGTAAGTCATAGAAAGAAAAAGTAAATCTTTTCTATTTTTAAAATTATCATGTAATTCATTTAAATGCGGCACAGCACTTAAACAGGGTGCACACCAAGTTGCCCAAAATTCTAGAACTATAAATTTACCTCCAATATTTTTATCTTTCGGAATATTTAAAATATAATCTGTGATGATTATTTTTGGCGCTTTATCACCAACTTTTAAAGTGTCTTGCGAATACATATTCACGAATAAGAAAATAAGAAGGAATAGAACATTGATTTTTTTCATGATCTTGGTTATTTTTTTCTCTAGGACAATACTGTCGTACTACGTCTTGGCGCTTGGCGAAGGTGGGGGAAATCTAACCACAAATGTTCATTTTAGCATAAATGTTCAATAGAATTCCAATGCTCAAATTTAGCACAAATGCCCCACTTTTGCAAAACCCCTGTTAGCGGTTTGTGGTTATTTTGATATTATTTTAGTTGTCCAATTTTGTTCAGCGTTTCGGTTAACTCGTCTGGCTTGTTTGTTCCAATAAGCAATTTCTTATTGTTTGTAAATTCAAGTTGTAAACCTTTGTCGCCCGAAACATTATATGCCGTTCCTTTTCCAAATAGTCCAAGCCTTAAACCCCAACCACCGTATTCAGTCAGTGGCGAATATTGTCTAACAAAAGATTTTGTCAAAGTGTCCCAAGAAAAATGTTTGAATTTTAAGTGAAAAGGAAAAAAACGAACATAAATTCCTTCCTTTTTAATTGTCGTGTCAAGACGAAAGTTTACAAACAAAATTGTCAAAGCAATTGTAAGTCCTGTTGCTATTAAAAGCCCTGCGTCACTCATTGGTTTGTCGCCAAATTGTTGTCCACCGATAACTTGTTTGAATACACCAAACAAAAAAAGACCATTAATTCCTAATAGAATTAACCATAACCACCATTGCTTAAATCTCTGTCTTTCTGAGAATAAAATTTCGTTTTCCATTTTCATTTTGTTTTACGTTTTACTTTTAATTTACGGTCGTCTTACTATAACCGCTGTTTATGGTAGTTATTTTTATTTATAAACTTCTCTACGTTATGACTTTCTTTTTCTTTAGAATATAATAACCAATACCAACAGTTACAAAGAATAATCCCGCATAAATGTCAAAATTGCTATTCTCTTCTGGAATAGTTTGTTCAAGGCTTAAAAAAGTAGTTGAATTTTTAGAAGTGGAAAGAATAAAAACATTCTTATTTCTGTCCCAAATTTGGCTTTGAAATTCTTTTGGGATAGATAATGTTATTTTGTCTCCTATTTTAACTTCATTTTCAAATTCTGTTTGATAGAAATATGAAAGGAAGTCTGCTTTAATTTGGAAAGCACAAGGATAATTCTCAAGCCAAATGTAATATTGTTTGAGTGTTGATTTGAAACTTGGTTTGAGTTTAAATGAATAGTTTATAACTTTCCCTTCTAATTGCAAGATGTCATTTGATGTATTTAGTTTAGGTCTTTCAAATTCGTGATAAAAGAAAAACATTCCAAAGCTAACTGCTGCAATTGTAGCAGTATAAGTGTTCATCCATTTAAATATTTTGTTGATTTTTGTCACGTAGTTTTTTCGTCTTTAATAATTACCGCCAACGTCTCGTGGCTTTGCGGGGTTGCGAACTTCGGAACCGAGTTCTTTCAGCTAAGATAGAATATCTTGCGAAAGAAAAATACGAATTAACCACAAAATTCGCAATCTTGCAAAACCGCTGTTATAGCCAGTGCTTATTCTTATTTTAATTTTCTAGTGTTAAATGTTTACATTATTAAATAAGTTAGCGGAGTAAAAATCAATCTAAATATTTATGGTAAAAACCATACTCCAAGTCCTTCTAATTTTCCATTTTAAATTGCTTTAAGCACAATAAGTCCGAAAACAACAACGACAATTAATTTCAAATATCTTATAAGTCGTGTTGCGTTTGTATATTGTGTAAATGCGTTTTCTTTTGTTATGTTGATTGGATAGTTATATATGTGAGGAAATTTGTTTAAGATCGACATTCCAACAAATAGAACTGTCATAACCAATGGTAAAGTAAAAATAATCCATTTTTCGACAAGTTCGTCGGCATTTACTGCATCATTGTAATGTGTTGCAATTATGTCAGGAAAGTTTAAGTAGTTTGTAATTGTCAAAATCCAAATAGAAATAATTAAAACCCAACTAATAATTTCAGAAGCCATGTCCACTTTTGTAAGCTCTAATTTTATTTTTATTCTTTCTACCATTTTATATTTTCAATTAGAATTTCGATTTTTTGGGCGTTGGCTATAACGTTTTGGCGCTTGGCGAGGTTGTGGAGTAAAGATGCGAGATTTTTCCATTAAACATAAATTTTGCTGAAACAAAACCATCTTTAAATTCAGCCAAATGCCCAAATATCTTGTAACGGCTGTTAGCAGTTGTATTTTTATTTATCCAATTCAGTTTCCATTATAATTAAATTTTTTGTGTACTTATTTTCAGATTTCGACCATTTTTCTGCTTCAGTTTTCCACGTTTTAAATTTAGTCTTATCTTTTATTTTAAAATATTCGTAAGCTAAATTATAAGCGGTTTCTTGAATGAAGTTTTGCTCTGTACATATTTTGGTCATTGTTGTATATGTTTCTACAACTTTTTCAAAATTCACAAGTTTTGTATAAGTGTAAGCTAACTCTTTATATGTGTAACATTCTTTTGGGTTTTCTGCAATTGATTTTTTTAATGATATTTCAGCTTTGTCGAATTTTCCTAAAGCATTATAAGAAAATGCTAATTCAGTTTGCAAGCCTTTAAATTTTGAATCTATTTTTTCTGCTTTTTCTAAAAATGTTAAAGCTTTTTCACACTCGTTCCAACCGTTATACATATAACCCCAACGAAATAATCTGTTTACTGAATTCTCATCAGTTTTATATGATTTTAACCAACTTGGTGTTTTATCAATATTTAGCTCTTTAAATTTTGATTGAGGTATTTCAGCAATTGCAGTTTTGCTTGGTTCAAGTCTAACCTTAATAAAGCCAACTTCATTTTTAGTTTCACTTTCTATTCTGTTGAATTTACCATTATTATCAATTTTAAATTTCCCTTCATAGTTTAGTGTTAATCCCGCTTCTGAATCAATGTAAATAAATCCGAAAACATACGTGCTGTCTTTGTCTATTTGGTATGAAATCCATTTGTCTTCACATTCAGTATTTTTTTTGTCAAATTTCAGAATATTTTGTGCTGTTAAATTAATTGAGAAAAATGTAAAAAGAATTAAAATGTATTTCATAGAATGTTGTTTTTTAGTTGATTGGGGTAATATAACCGCAAACGTCTTGGCGCTTGGCGAGGTTTGGGAGTAAAGATGCGAGATTTTTCCATTAAACACAAATTTTACAAATACAAAACCATCTTTAAATTAAGCCTAAAACCCAAATATC
>NZ_JACFTC010000007.1:0-213226 GCF_014281985.1 Flavobacterium sp. GP15 | reverse complement strand
GATGAAGGGTTTTTTGTTTTATATCAAATCCCCATTTTAATCTTCTATTTTATTTGTAATTGAATTATTGTGCCTGTTTTAATTATTATTACAAAAGAATTGGATAATTATCAATAGTTGCATAAAAAAACAAGTATAAATTTAGATACATTGCAAATGGTAAATTATTTTATCAGAGATAGAGTATCAAAAAAATGTAGATAGTAATTATTATTGGCGATATTTTAAATTAAGAGCTAAACTCAATGTTGATATATTATAATTTAAAGAAGCAGGAATACTAATGTATAAAGTTAAGTATTGGTTTGTTCTACAAAAAAGCAAATAATGTCTTCATTAACAAAATAAGGACAGTTTGTACTTTAAATCATTAAAATAATTCAGTTTTATACTGCCATATCATCCAAATGTAGAGACCGAAATACATAACGCAAATTATAAAAGCCATAAAACTTGAGGCAAGTAAGCCTAAAAATGATCCTATCGCAGCTTTTAAAGCTCTATTATGATCCTTATAATTGTAAATAAGCTCACCTATTAAAGCTCCTAGAAAAGGTCCAATTAAGAATCCAAAAGGGATTGGTGCAAAAATTCCAATCACTAAACCAATATTAGTTCCCCAAATACCATAGCTACTACCCCCAAATACCTTTGTTCCTTTTGCAGGTATTATATAATCCAATATTGAAATTGTAATAGTCACTATTAATGTAATTCCAAGAAGCCAATAATTTATTGTTACCGCTGTGGTTAAGTTTAGAATTAGTAATCCAATCCAACTAATGCTTGGACCTGGTAATATTGGAAGAAAACTTCCAAATAAACCTATTATCATGAATATAAAGCTAATAATAAGAAGAGCAAAATCCATACTTTTCTATTAAGATACTAAATAATTTTAAAGTTCAATTCTTTTTTTAAAAGTTTTATGAAATCTAAATTTTTTCAGAAGTAATTATAAAAGTGTTTAAAAAAATTCTAGATGGTGCAATAACAACAGTATTTTTTTATAAATATTCTAAAAAAAATATTTGTATTTTTATACCAATTAAGTTCAACAGAAAAATATAAACTTTGAAACAGTATTCTCTTTTTTTAGTATTTATACTTTTTACTTCTTGTAATTTTTTCGAAAAGCAAGTTCCATCGGAAAAAGAGTTGTTGCAAAAAGAATTAAAAGCAATCAACTGGAATGAAGTTGACGAATATCCTTCATTAGAAGATTGTGACAAAATTGAAAATAAAGTGCAACGCCAACACTGCTTTTTTGAAATTTTAACAAAATTGATTCAAGAAAAATTAAATACGGATACACTTTCAATTTTGGATCCAAAACTTGATACGATTGAAGTGAAAGTTACTGTTTATGCTAATTCAGCATTACAATTCGAACCGCAATTTCCAAAAGATTCTGTAGCGTATAATCGTATAAAAATTGATAGTATTTTAAATGAACGTTTAGTGGATTTTCCAAAAATAAATCCCGCGATTAAACGTGGAATTCCTGTTAAAACTCAATTTATTCTTCCAGTAATATTAAAAGTCGAATAATTTAAAAGTGCAATTGTATACAATATTATCAAATATGATCTCAGATTTGTTTCAAGTTTCTGTAAATGATTAAATTTTATTTTAGCAATTTGTTTTTTTTCTTTAAATACAGTCATTTAAAAACTTCTTCCTTTCCATTCATACTTGCCTACTAAAGAATAGAAAGCTACACTAACAGTAAAAAAAGGATATAGCAAGCTGCTCGCTATTAAATAACGTATTCTTTTTTGATTCAAATAGCTATTTGACTTGTGAAGCAAAATGGTATCCACGATGAATTTAGATAGTAACAAAAAAATAAATTCTTTAAAGTAAATAATACCTATAACTGAAAACGACCAACCAAGAACTAAAATCAAATTTCCTGCGAAAACAATCAATCCTAATAGTATACCGAAATGACTGTTATATGAGCTCGTTTTAGAAGCCCATCGCACTCTTTGATAAAATAAATTTTTCCAATCATCTATTGGTTTAGTGATTACGATTGTATTTTTAGACTTTAAGTAATGAACTTTTTCTGGAAAATTAGCAATTGCTTTTTGTAGTAGGAAAACATCGTCTCCACTAGCAATTTTATCATTTCCTTCAAAACCATTTAATTTTGTAAAGAGTGATTTCATGTAAGCAATATTAGCTCCGTTACACATAAAACCTTTATTTATACCAAAACTCCCAATAGTGGCTCCTTGTAAACTTGTTAAGTCTAATTGTTGAAAATGATGTAAAAATAAATTTTCACACGCATAACTAACTGCACTAGCAATCATTGAAACATCGTGAAGCTGAATGTAATTATCAAAAGTTGCAAGCCATTCTTTATTAACCCTACAATCTGCATCAGTGGTAACAACCCAATCTGAAACTACATATTGCATTGCAGTTGTAATAGCATCTTTTTTTGGCGAATTGCTAAGGCGCCGGTTCTGAATTATCTTGACAGCATAATTTAAAGTAGGGAGAATAAATTCTTGTTTGGATTCGTCATCTACTAAAATAACTTCAAACAGCTCATTAGGATAATTTAGATTTGAAAAACTCTCCAACAAAACAGGTAAGTTCTCGGATTCATTCCGAAAGGGAATAATAATTGTAAATTTTGTTTTGGGCTGTAAACTGCTATAATTTACAGTCTTTATTTTGTTGTAACCGTAAATCAAAAAAAAGATTGCTATACAATATAGTAGTATAATAAAATAAAAAACCACAATCATATAGGTTTTTTAGTTTTAAAGTTGAGAACATAATAACTGCCAATTAATACCGGTAGAACGACATTTAAAAACCACATCAATGTAGAAATAAATATTACGATCCATTCATTTACTCCCAAAATTCCGAAGAAATAAACTGCTACACTACCTTTAACGGCGAAATCTAAAAATTGAAAAGTGGGTAATGAAGAAGCTAAAAAATAAACACTAGTAATGGCCGACATTAAGGTTAAATAAGGTAAGTCAACATCAAAAGCTAAGAACAAAAAATAATATTGATGCGAAAAAACGATGTAACGGCAAACTGCTAAAAAAATATTTTTCCGATGAATTGATTTTGGAATTTCATTAATCTTGTGAATCAATTTCTCGATTGAATATCCTTTAACCGTTATCCCTTTTATTGAAAATAATACGATAAAAGTGAAAATTAAAATTCCAAAAAGAAGTAGTACGGTTCTTGTTGTAATCACATTATAATTGGCATTAAAATACAATAAACCAAAAATCCCAAATATAACTGTTAATACCATTTGGATTCCATTACAAATCAAATTTAAAAACACAATCTGTTTCGTTTCGGATTTATCGTAGAACAGTGCTTTTCCCGCATATTCTCCCACACCATTTGGTGTAAATAATCCAGCGGTTAATGCAGCAAGTACTTGTTTAGTAGCTTCTAATTTAGAAATTTTAGATAAAGTTGAAACTAGATTTTGCCATTTTAAAATTTCGAATAAACGATTTAAAATACTCAATAATAAAATAAAGCCAATTCCAATAATCGACTGATTTTTATTAAACAAAACTATAAACTTATTCCAGTCTAATTTGTCATTATTAGCTAATTGGTTGTAAATAAAATAAAACGCACCACCTACAATCAAAAGTTTGACTATAAGAACAAGGAATTGTTTAGTTTTGTGTGGAATTGAAATCATGGCTGCAAAGTAAAGCAAAAATCTACTGCGATAGCTATTTACAAGCATTTAGATACAATTTTATATCTGCTCATTGATTTTAAATTATAGACTTACTTTTAATAAAAAAATAGTGTATTAAAGTCCTACGGCAATAAGAACTTCAAAAATAAAATGGCACACGAACGCATCATATTAGGAATTGATCCCGGAACTACAATCATGGGTTTTGGATTGATAAAAATTGTCAATAAAAAGATGGAATTTATGCAGCTCAATGAACTTCAATTGAATAAAATGGATGACCATTACATGAAATTGAAACGTATTTTTGAGCGCACTATTGAATTAATCGATACGCATCATCCAGATGAAATTGCTATCGAAGCGCCGTTTTTTGGAAAAAATGTGCAATCTATGCTAAAATTAGGTCGTGCACAAGGCGTAGCTATGGCAGCTGGTTTGTCAAGAGATATTCCTATTACTGAATATGAACCCAAGAAAATAAAAATGGCCATTACTGGAAATGGAAATGCTAGTAAAGAGCAAGTTGCTAAAATGCTTCAACAGCTTTTAGGACTCAAAGAATTACCCAAAAACCTCGATTCAACTGATGGATTAGCAGCAGCAGTTTGTCATTTTTTTAATTCAGGAAAAGTGATTGGAACCAAAAGCTACACGGGTTGGGATGCTTTTGTGAAACAGAATGAAGAACGAGTGAAAAAATAATGTATCAATTATAAAATACAACAACTAAAAAATTCTTTATTTTTCCAAATTATCTCTTTTAAAAATGTCAGGAATATACATCCACATACCATTTTGCAAGCAAGCGTGTCATTATTGCGACTTTCACTTTTCGACTTCAATGAAGAAGAAAGAAGAGATGGTTTTGGCTTTGGCTAAAGAAATTAAACTCCGTAAAAAGGAGTGCTTTGATGAGAGTATTAAAACTATTTATTTTGGCGGAGGAACTCCTAGCGTATTAACTTCGAGAGAAATTAATTTTTTGATTGATGCCGTTTATGAAAATTATAAGGTTATAGGTGATCCTGAAATTACTTTAGAAGCTAATCCTGATGATTTATCTGAAGATCGTATATTGGAATTATCTAAAAGTAAAATCAATAGATTGAGTATCGGAATTCAGTCTTTTTATGAAGAAGACTTAAAGATGATGAATCGTGCTCACAATTCGGTGGAGGCCACAAAATGTCTTCAATTGGCCACGAAATATTTTGATAATATTTCAATCGATTTAATTTATGGTATTCCTGGAATGAGTAATGAGAAATGGAAAGATAATATTGATAAGGCTTTGTCTTTTGGGATTCCTCATATTTCTAGTTATGCTTTGACAGTAGAACCCAAAACGGCATTAAATAAACTGATTCAAACAGGGAAAATTGCTGCACCAAATGATGAAGTCGCTCAAGAACATTTTGCTATTTTAGTCGAAATCTTAGAATCCAAAGGGTTTATACACTACGAATTATCAAATTTTGCAAAAGAAAATTATTTTTCCAAGAACAATTCGGCTTATTGGTTAGGAAAAAAATATATTGGTATTGGACCCTCAGCGCACAGTTATAATGGTGTTTCTAGAAGTTGGAATGTAGCTAATAATCCTATTTATCTCAAATCTATTCAGGAAGATAAATTACCAAATGAGACAGAAATATTATCTGTTACCGATCGTTATAATGAATATATTATGACTGGCTTACGAACGGTTTGGGGTGTTTCGTTAGATAGAATCAAAACCGAATTTGGTGTTCCATATTTTAATTATCTCAACAAACAAAGTCACAAATTCCTAGAGGATGATTTACTTTTTATTGAAAATGATATTTTAAAGCCAACTAAAAAAGGAAAATTTTTGACTGACGGAATTGCGTCAGACTTATTTTACTTAAATTTGGAATAGTATAATTTAGCTACAAAGGTACTAAGAAACGAAGAAAGAGTGAGTTTTTAACTTGTAACTTTGAGTCTTTAATCCGTAATCGTAAAAAATGATAATTTGTGATAGTAACTCTTGAACATAAAAATAAAACACTGAAAGTCGATTTATCAAAACCAATTGATATTTCTATTCCACTGACTAATACTGACGAAAATCCAATTGCTTGGTATATTGAAAAACCAGAAATAGAACCAGTTGTTTTTGGTGAATGGATTGGAAGTGTTGAAAAAGGAGCTTCAACAAATTTTAATACTATTTTTTTCAATCCACATGGTCACGGAACGCACACCGAATGTCTGGGTCATATTACAAAAGAATTTCACAGTATAAACAAAGCATTAAAACAATTCTTTTTTTTGGCTGAGCTTGTAACTGTAGATCCAGAATTGTTAGGAGAAGATAGAATAATTTCTAAAAGTCAGATCGAAAAAGCGTTAAATGGCAAAATTCCTGAAGCGATTATTATTAGATCATTGCCGAATGAAATTTTAAAAAAATCCAAGAAATATTCTAATACAAACCCGCCATATCTCAGTGAGGAAACGGCTCGTTATATTTGCGAAAACGGCATTCAGCATTTATTAATCGATTTGCCAAGTGTTGATAAAGAAAAAGACGAGGGTAAATTATTGGCGCATAAAGCATTTTGGAACGTAAAAGACACTCAAAATCTGAATTCAGATGTGCGAATGGAAGCCACAATTACCGAAATGATTTATGTACCAAATGAAATTCAAGACGGGAGTTATTTGCTAAATCTACAAATTGTTTCTTTTGAGAATGATGCTAGTCCGAGTAAACCCATTTTGTATAAAATATAATAATTATAGAAAAATGAAAATTATAAATAGCAAGACCGAAGATATTGATGCAGTTTTCAAAATATATGATGCAGCAACAGCACATCAAAAAAAGGTAGCTAAAAAAAGTTGGAGAGGTTTTGAAAGAAGTTTAATTGAGCAAGAAATTGCCGAAAAACGTCATTTTGTAATCAAGGAAAATGAAGCAGTGGCTTGCACTTTTGTATTAACTTTTAACGATGCTATAATTTGGAAAGAAGCCAATTTGCAACCTTCTGTTTACCTTCATAGAATAGCCACAAATCCGGATTTTAGAGGTAGAAATTATGTTAAAAAAATTGTTGATTGGGCAGTAAATTATGCCAAAGAAAACCAAAAATTATTTGTTAGATTGGACACGCACAGCGGTAATGAACGCATCAACGAATATTATACAAATTGCGGATTTACCTATAAAGGCATCAGTGAAATTGAATGGACAGCCGATTTGCCAGAACATTATAAAGAAGGCTCTTTTAGTTTATTTGAAATTGAAATTTAATAAAAAAACAATAAAATGATTACAGTTTCTACGGATAAAAACAAACTAGACGTTCCATTTATTCAAAAATTTTTAAAAAATGTTTATTGGGCGGCTGGACGAACTATGCAAGAAATTCAAACTACAATTGATCATTCGTTTTGTTTTGGAATTTATCTTGATGAACAGCAAATTGGATTTGCAAGAGTAATTACAGATTATGTTGTTTTTGCTTATTTAATGGATGTTTTTATTACAGAGGAGCATCGTGGCAAAGGGTATTCGTCTATTTTGATCGAAAACATGATGAATGAACCTAAACTTAAAAATATTAAAATTTGGAGATTGGCTACTAGTGACGCCCATTTTTTATATCGTAAATTTGGTTTTCATGAATTAGCAAATCCAGAAAAATTAATGGAAAAAATCATCAAATGAATCTAGAAAGTTTTTATGAATATTGCCTTTCTAAAAAAGGAGTTACAGAACATTTTCCATTCGATCAAGATACATTAGTCTTTAAAGTAGGTGGAAAAATATTTGCTCTTTCTTCTTTGTCAAAGTGGGAAGAAGGCAAGCCAGCAATCAATTTAAAATGCGATCCTGATCGGGCTACAGAATTGCGAATAGAATACGATGACATTAAACCTGGATTTCACATGAGCAAATTGCACTGGAATACCGTCAATATAAATAAAACAGTTTCAGACGTATTGGTTAATCAATTAATGGATCATTCCTATGAATTGGTTTTCAAAAGTTTAACAAAGAAATTGCAAAATGAAATTTTAGATTTATAAAATTAGGTATTACTTTTGTTAGGTAATGAAACATAAATAATAAACAACAACTGAAATAATTCAGCATAAATATGAAGGAACAATTTAAAAAGTTTTTAAACGAAGAGCAAGATCCAAAGGCAGTTGAAAAAATAGCTTCAAAGTTGAGTGATTTACTAATGAAGAATGAGGAAATTGGATACATCGCGGTTCAAAAAAAGCCTGCAATAACAGTTTTACCTGATGGTATTGTTATGACAAATAAAAGAATTATTATTTGTCAGCCAAAAAATCTAGGACTTTCTATGGATTTTACAGATTATACTTGGGATCAAATTGAAGGTACTTTTGTAAAAGAAAATATTCTAGGTTCGGAGTTCTCTTTTTCTACCAAAACTGATATGACAGTTTCTATTGATTATATTCCGAAAATTCAAGCGAGAAAGATTTTTACTTATGCTAAAGAACAATTGGATATTCTGAAAAATGGAGCTGTTTCTACTGCTACAGTTATAGAACAAGTTCTGGTAGAGGAAATTCAAGAAGAAGAAATTGTTGAAGAAATGGAAACTGAAGAAGTTACTAATTTTGCAGAAATCATGCCTGTAACTCCTCCCGTTTTTAATATGGAAAAAGAAGAGTTTAGTACACAATTAGAAACTTCAAAAGAGAACGGATTGAGTGGTTTATCTCAAGACGAACTTTTTGAAAAATTACAGAATTATAAAAAGCTCTTAGATAACGGATTAATCATGCAAGGTGAGTATGATAATTTTAAGAAGGAAATTTTAAGTCATATGTAATCAAAAATAAATTAAATTGCAGTCTTTCGAGACTGCTTTTTTTTATCCTTGAATTAATAGAAACAACTATACAAGTAAATTTTTTGCTAGTTCTGGATTGTAATTATCTAAATAAATTTAATACATTATGAAATTTACCGAGTCATTTATTATTTCACTTATTCAGGAACATTACAATTTAGAGGTGAGTTGCAAAATACTTAATGGATACGACGAACTTAATTTTCTATTAACCGATTCATCTGATAAAAAATATATTTTTAAAATTGCTACCGAAGAACATAATCCTTACTTTTTAGAAGCGCAGGTAAAAATGATAAAAGTTCTTTCAAATAGTATTTTATCAGAAAAATTTCAACATTATATTCCAACGAAAAACAATCAAGATATTGGTCAAATCACTCTAAAAGAAACCCAATTTTATTTTCGAATGTTAAGTTATTTAGAAGGTAATTTTTGGATAAATCAAAAAGAAAAGTCTTCAAGTTTGTCCAAGAATTTAGGATTGTTTTTAGGCGAAATGGATGTTGTTTTAAAAGATTTTAAACATCCGGCCGCCAACCGTTATTACGAATGGGATATCAAAAATGCATTAGAAGCAAGAAAGAATCTACATTATATAAAATCACATGAAAACAGACGTTTAGTAACCTATTTTTTGTTGCAATTTGAAACGGAAGTAACTCCAAATATCGCGGACTTAAGAACTGCTGTTATCCATAACGATGCTAACGATTATAACATTTTGGTTGATGGAGATCGTATTATTGGTTTGATAGATTTTGGCGATATGGTACATACTTCACTAGTCAATAATTTAGCAATTGCTTGCAGTTATGCAATGTTAAATAGCGAAAAACCGCTGGAAGTTGCAACTCAAATCGTAAGAGGGTATCATGAAAAAATGGCTTTAACACCGCTGGAAGTTTCTTTGTTGTATTATCTGATTGCTGGGAGATTGTGTATCAGTTTGTGTCAGTCAGCGTTTAATTATTCGATGGATAGTACAAACGAACATCACTTTATAACAGAAAAACCGGCTTTGAAATTGTTACATCAACTTATCCGAATCAATCCTTTGAAAGCACACAATGAGTTTAGAATTGCATGTGGATTTTCATCGATTATAAATACAAGTGATAATCACGAGACGATTCTAAAAGAAAGAAAGCAATATATTGGTAATAATTTAAGTATTAGTTACAACAAAAAAGTAAAAATTGATAAAGGAGCATTACAATATTTATATGACGATCAAGGCAACACTTTTCTGGATTGCGTGAATAATGTGAGTCATGTAGGACATTGTCATCCTACGGTTGTAAAAGCAATGCAAAAACAAGTTGCTACATTGAATACTAATACACGTTACCTGAATGATAATATTGTTGAATACGCAAAGAGGCTGACTGCAACTTTACCTAAAGAATTAACGGTGTGTTATTTTACTAATTCTGGTAGTGAAGCCAATGATTTGGCTATTAGAATGAGTCGCCATTTTACCAAACAAAAAGATGTAATTGTTCTAGATCATGCCTATCATGGAACTTCTACGACAGCTATCGAAATGAGTCCATACAAATTTGATGGCAAAGGTGGTTTTGGTAAAATGCCATACATTCACAAAGCGCAAAATCCCGATATATATCGAGGAGAATTCAAATATGGAGTTAATAATGCTGGTGAAAAATATGCTAAAGATATGGACCGCATTATTGAATCATTAGAAATACAATCTAAAAAACCTGCCGCTTTTATCTGTGAAACGTTATTGGGAGTAGGTGGTCAAATTGCGTTACCTCCCAATTATTTAAAAGAGGTATATGCCAAAGTAAGAAAGGCTGGAGGAGTTTGCATTGCCGATGAAGTTCAAGTTGGTTTTGGTCGTGTAGGAACAAAATTTTGGGGTTTTGAATTGCAAGATGTCATACCTGATATCGTTGTTTTGGGTAAACCAATTGGTAACGGACATCCTTTGGCGGCTGTAATAACTACACAAGAAATTGCCGATGCTTTTGATAACGGTATGGAATATTTCAACACATTTGGAGGAAATCCAGTTTCTATGGCTACAGGATTAGCCGTTTTGAAGGTAATTGAAGAAGAAGAATTACAGAAAAACGCTTTAGAAGTTGGTAATTATTTATTAGAGCGTTTGGAGGCATTAAAACCTAAACATAATATCATTGGTGATGTTCGTGGCAACGGATTATTTGTAGGGGTCGAATTGGTAAAAGATAGAATGACTTTACAACCTGCTGTTCCTGAAATTGATCAAATCGTAGAAATGATGAAAGATCGGGGTTTCTTTATCAGTACAGATGGGCCTTTGTATAACGTGTTAAAAATAAAACCACCCATCATTTTTAGTAGAGAAAATGCCGCTGATTTTGTAGATAATCTAGATGCTGTATTGGCAAGTTTTTAAATGAATTATAATTTATGATAAAAAAAGGCAGCCTAAAAATTAGACTGCCTTTTTGCTTTTTATAAAGTTCTCTTTTGTTTTTCTACAAAATTATGCGCTTGCAATTCTAGTAATTCAGTCGCTTTTTTGCGCTGCAAATCGTAGAGGTTTTTATCTTCGGCAATATCTTGGTACACTTTATCATGCATTGCAGCACTTGTTTTTACCAATAAATCCCGTTGGTATTTGTCTTGTTCTAGAGTTGCTTTTAAACCTGTTTCAAGATCTTCTAGTTTAAAATCGTATTCCCCTTTTGGCGAAAGTAATTTAGCGATAATAGGTGAAGTTTCAATGGCTAAAAACAATAACATGATAAAAAATGAAGGCAGCCAAGGTAATTTGTCTAACGCATTTATTCTTGCCATTAAGCCATCAAAACCATCAATTATAGGTTGTGTTTCCGTTATTTTTTTATCCAAGTCGGCTTGCAGTAGTTTTGACTTACTTTCTTTTTCAGCAATTTTTGCCAAGTTGATTTTTCGAATCGTGTCTAATTGTGCAGCAGCTAAATTATGTTTGGCTATTTTCTCTTTAAAAACAGGACCTTTTCCTAATTTTTTAGTTCCTGCTGTTCCTTCTGCTTCGGTTATATAAGTTTCGTATAACGTGTTTACTTCCTTTTCTTTCTTGGTGATATCCGATTTTAGACTATCTATTTCAGTTTTGTTTTTGTCTAAGTCACTCTTAAAATAATTGGCTACTTCTTTTTTATTAGACAAAGCCATTGCATTTTTTTCTTTTAACAAAACAGTATTAATTTCTTTTTCGAATATTTTAATTTCCAAAGGCTTAGAAATTACGATGGCAATGATAACGGCCAGAATAATTCTAGGAGTGGCTTGCAAAAATTCACTTCCAAATTTATCTCTTTTACGAATAGTTGAAACTATAAAACGATCTAGATTAAATATGAGTAAACTCCAAACAAGTCCAAAAAGCAGGGCGGGATAAACGTTATCAAAAACGGTGAATAAAGCGTAGGTACTTGCAATAAAAGCCATAACAGCTGTAAAAAATACAGTTGCGCCAATTCCAACATATTTGGTTTGTTCGCCTTCAGAGCATCCTTCTAGAATGTCCTTGTCGGCTCCAGAGCAAAGAATAAAAAAATTTTTTAACATGATTGATTGTTTTTTGATTGATTGTTTTGCCATTTTATTTATTTGGCTTTCTTAAGATTGCAAATTTAACGCCAAAAAATAAAAATAAGTGTAAATAGTTGATATGTTTTTGATTAGCTAATTACTTAAGCCAGAAAAAGCCATTCTTACGAATGGCTTTTTCTTATTTCTGAATTAATAGTATTGCGATTATAATTGTGCGATAATAATAAATTTATGATTTCAATTATGCTAATGGAGCTCCGGCCATAATTTCAGCATTGGCGAATTCTTCAAATTTAGCGAAGTTAGTTCTAAACATTTGACCTAATTCGTTCGATTTTGTATCGTATAATTTTTCGTCTTCCCATGTGTTTCTTGGATTTAAAATTTCCGCAGGAACATTAGGGCAAGATTGTGGAATTGCAATTCCAAATACTCTGTGATTTACATATTCAACATTGTCTAATTCTCCATTCAAAGCAGCAGTAATCATAGCACGAGTGTATTTCAACTTCATTCTGTTACCTACTCCGTAAGGTCCACCAGTCCATCCAGTATTGATTAACCAAACTTTTACATCAGCATCTTGAATTTTTTTACTCAACATTTCAGCATATTTTGTAGGATGCAAAGGCATAAAAGGCGCGCCAAAACAAGCAGAGAAGTTAGGTTGAGGCTCTGTAATTCCAGCTTCTGTTCCAGCTACTTTAGCAGTATATCCAGAAATAAAATGGTAAGCAGCTTGACCTGGAGTTAATTTAGATATTGGAGGTAAAATTCCGTAGGCATCTGCAGTAAGGAAAAAGATGTTTTTAGGATTTTTTCCAATAGATCCCGGTTGAATATTATCAATATGATAAATAGGATAACTAACACGTGTGTTTTGAGTTATTGAAACATCATCAAAATCGACTTCATTAGTTTCTTTGTTGATCACTACATTTTCTAAAATAGCTCCTTTTTTAATAGCTCTAAAAATGTCTGGTTCGTTTTCTTCAGAAAGGTTGATGACTTTTGCATAACAACCACCTTCAAAATTAAAAACTGTATTTTCATTGGTCCAACCATGTTCGTCGTCTCCAATTAGTTTTCTTTGCGGATCTGCAGAAAGAGTAGTTTTTCCTGTTCCTGATAACCCAAAGAATATTGCTGTATCTCCTTTTTCACCTACATTGGCACTGCAATGCATTGGTAAAGTATTTTTGTCAACAGGAAGGATAAAATTTAAAGCAGAAAAAATTCCTTTTTTCATTTCACCTGTATATCCTGTTCCTCCAATAAGAGCTATTTTTTTTGTAAAATCTAAGATAGCAAAGTTACTTTGACGAGTTCCATCAACTGCTGGATCTGCCATAAAACTTGGTACACATAATAAAGTCCAGTCGGCAGCGAAATTTTCAAGCTCTTTTGCTTCTGGTCTTAAAAACATATTAAAGCAAAATAAATTTGCCCAAGGTGTTTCTGTAACTACACGAACATTAAGCCTGTAATTTGGATCTGCGCATACATAAGAATCTCTTACGTAAACCTCTTTATTAGACAAGTAAGATGTTACTTTTTTGTATAAAGCATCAAATGCTTTTGGTTCGAATGGGATGTTCACTTTTCCCCACCAAACTTTATTTTCGGTAATGCTGTCTTTTACAATAAATCTATCCTGAGGAGAGCGTCCAGTATATTCGCCTGTGTTAATTGCTAAAGCGCCATTTGCAGTTTCAATTCCTTGATGTAACGCAATTGTTTTATCGTGTAATTCGTTGGCTGATAATTGGTAATGAATCTTTGCGTTTTCAATTCCCAAGTCTTCTAGCGAAATCGATTGCGTAAACGGTGTGTTATTATTCATAAAATTATATGTTGTGTAGTTTAATTTATCGATTGCAAAAATAGAAATTATATTTAAGATTTGTTTTGATTATCTTAGTTTTATGATTTTTTGTTAAGATAATTCAATAATAATGCTCCCCATGCGAGTATTAATAACAGACCACCTATCGGTGTTACAAAACCTATAATCTTAAAATCAAATGAGGTAAGGTCGTTTGTAGCTAATAAATAGATAGATCCAGAAAATAATAGTACACCAATTGTTGTTAAGTAATAGATCGTTTTTTTAGTTTTTTGTGGCAAATCAGTTAAAATGCCAATAAATAGTAGAAATAGAGCATGATAAGTTTGATACCTTACTCCAGTTTCAAAGGTAGAAAGTTGTTCTAAAGACAATATTTTTTTTAAAGCGTGTGCGCCAAAAGCTCCTAGAATTATAGCAATCATTCCGAAAATCGCTGCTGTAGAAATTATTTTCTTATCCATCTTTTTTTTTAATTTATTACAAATTTATCTCTTATTCTATTGAAACTAAAACAAATTATCACAAACTTATCTTTACGTTTTTTTAATTATTAGTTGTTATACATTTAGAAATAATAGTTATGAAGTTTTAATGTTGTTTTTTGTTATAAATACAACATTTTTGTATGTTTGTGTTATAAATATAAAAAAATGAGAACAATACTTATCATTGGGGCAGGAAGATCAGCTTCATCTTTGATTCAATACTTATTGAATAAATCTGAAAAAGAGAACTTGCATCTTATTATTGGCGATATGTCATTGGCTTTGGCTCAGAAAAAAACCAATAACCATCCTAATGCTACAGCTATTGCTCTAAATATTTTTGATGAAAATCAAAGACAAGAGGCGGTTCAAAATGCTGATATTGTAGTTTCGATGTTACCCGCTCATTTGCATATTGATGTGGCGAGAGATTGTATTATTTATAAAAAAAACTTAGTTACGGCATCTTATATTAGCGATGCAATGCAAGACTTAGACGCTGCTGCCAAAGAGCATAATTTAATTTTCATGAATGAAATTGGTCTTGATCCAGGAATTGATCATATGAGTGCCATGAAAGTAATTAATGAAATTAAGGATAAAGGTGGGAAAATGATTCTTTTTGAATCTTTTTGTGGCGGATTAGTTGCGCCAGAATCAGATAATAATTTATGGAATTATAAATTTACATGGGCACCTCGCAATGTAGTCCTTGCCGGTCAAGGGGGTGCGGCCAAATTTATTCAAGAAGGAACTTATAAATATATTCCGTATTGTAATTTGTTTCGTAGAACTGAATTTCTAGATGTAGAAGGTTATGGTCGTTTTGAAGGATACTCAAATAGAGATTCCCTAAAATACCGATCAGTTTATGGTTTAGATGATGTACTTACTTTATATAGAGGTACGATTCGAAAAGTAGGATTTTCTAAAGCTTGGAATATGTTTGTACAACTAGGTATGACAGATGATAGCTACATTATGGAAGATTCTGAAAACATGAGTTATAGAGAATATGTAAATTCTTTTTTGCCGTATCATCCAACAGATTCTGTCGAGATCAAGATGCGTTTGATTCTAAAAATTGATCAAGATGATATTATGTGGGATAAACTTCTAGAATTAGACTTGTTCAATAGTAATAAAATTGTGGGCTTGAAAAACGCAACACCAGCTCAAATATTAGAAAAAATATTAAATGATAGCTGGACTTTGCAGCCTGAAGATAAGGACATGATTGTGATGTACCACAAATTTGGATTTGAATTGGAAGGTGAAAAACAACAGATTGATTCTAAAATGGTTTGCATTGGTGAAGACCAAACTTATACTGCTATGGCAAAAACGGTTGGTTTACCAGTTGCTATGGCTACTTTACTCATACTTAACGGTAAAATTACAACTCCAGGTGTTCAACTTCCTATCAGGAAAGAGGTTTATTTGCCTATTTTGAAAGAATTAGAAGAATATGGCGTCATATTTAAGGAACAAGTTATGTCCTATTTAGGATATAATCCAGATAAAAAATTTAATTAGTTTTTAGTTTTTTTAGTTTGATAAATCCGCTTCCTTAGAAGCGGATTTTTTATGATTTTTATTCAGCAGATCTAATTGTTATTGGTAAGTTGTATTGTACTCGAACGGGCTTCTCTTTTTTAGTAGCAGGAATCCATTTTGGTGAAAGTTTCAAGACTCGAATAGCTTCATTTGCCAGTCCATAACCCAAGTCTTTTTCAGCTATAATCTCGGACAAAGAACCGTCTTTTTCAACCATAAATTGCATTATAATTTTTCCACTTACTTTGTTTTTTTCGGCTTCTGAAGTTAGTTTAAAATTATTCCCTACAAACTTATAAAATTCGGTCATCCCTCCCGGAAAATTTGGTGATGTAACACTAATAGTATCAAAACTAATATTGAAACCGCTTACTATTTTTGAAGGGGGCATGTTTTCTTGAGAAACTTTATTTTTATCACTCATTTTAGGTACGTCGGAGGACATGTCGATATAAATAGTTTCCGACTTGTTTTTTTGAACTTGCTTCTTTTTTTTATCAGTAGATCTGATTGCTGGCGGAGGAGGTGGCGGAATACTGTTCTTCTCTTTATCGGTAAGTTCATTGTATTTCTTTTGTGCTATTATTTTTTTGTTTGCATCGCGAAATATAAATACAGTGTTTTTCCAAACTTCATCATAACTTTTACTTTGCTTTGTAGATTCGTTGGTCTTCTTGACCTTTTTATCTTGTGCTACAACTTTAGTACATAAAGAAAATACTAATGCAGTTAATACGGGAATCATAACTCCTTTTTTTAATAGAGCTCTTGTTACTGATGTGGTTTTTGTCATCATAATTAATCGTTTTTTAGTTACTGAATAATTTAAATTACTGGCCAAGTAATAGGTTGGGTTCGCGTTTGCCTTTGCAATCAATAAGTTTTGGTAAAACGGAACATTGTTATAAGATTCTACCACTTTTTCATCTGCGAGAAATTCGTGGTTAAGTTGTATTGCTTTTTTATAAAAAATTAAAATAGGGTTGAACCAAAATAAAACTTTCAAGGTTTCTATAAATAGAATGTCCAAAGTGTGTTTTTGTGTAACATGAATTAGTTCGTGCGTAAATAATTCGGGTTCAATTTTTCTACTATTATATTCCGTTTCATTGATGAAAATGTTATTTAAGAAAGTGTACGGAAGCGTTTGCTCTTTTACCAAAACCAATTTTGAATTCTGGTATGCAATACTTTCAATCGATTTTGCTTTCTTGTGTAATTTTAATATATTTCTGACGAAGCGAATGAGCAGAATTGAAGTGATTATACCATACAAAGTGTACATGGAATAAAGCCAATAATTTACGGAATCATCTATAATTGCTATGGTTTCTCCTTCTATTTCGATGTTGCTTTGAGTTCTAATAGGAGTGGTGATTTCTTGAATCACTTCGATAGTTATAAAAGGTACTATGAATGAAAAAACTATGGCGAATAATAAGTAACACCTATTAAAATGATGCATCTTTTCGTTTTCTAATAGCAAATGGTACACGATTAATAATACAAGTAATGATGCGGTCGATTTGAATATAAAGTCTATCATTTTTTCTTATTTTGAATGGCACGATCTACTATTTTTTTGAGTTCTTCTAATTCTTTCTCTGACAAATTCGTTTCAGTGGTGAAGAAAGAAGCAAATTGTGATGCGGAGTCGTTAAAGAAGTTCTTTATTAATCCGTTTACTTGTTTAGAGAAATAAGCGGTTTTTTCTACTAATGGATAATATTCACGAGAATTTCCATACTCTTTAAAAGCCACAAAGTTTTTGTCGATCATTCTTTTTAATAACGTTGCTACAGTTGTGGTTTTTGGCTTAGGCTCAGGATAAGCTTCAAGTAAGTCTTTCATAAAAGCTTTGTCGAGCTTCCAGAGATGTTCCATTAATTGTTCTTCGGCGTTGGTGAGTTGCTGCATTTTTATTATTTTTTAATTATCTTTTCAGAAATAAGATCCCCTTTATCGTATTTTTTTATGGCTATTAACTTTCCTTTATTATTATAGAATCCTCCTTTGATATGAAAATAGTTATTCTTGGTCCGCTAAATTTTTTATGAGCATTTTTTAAATTTTTATTAAAATAGTCTAGTGTGTACAAACTGAATTGAAAAGGTTGAGGGAATCGTTTAGTTCTGGCATTTTTATAGACGGAGCTTCCAGAAAAATATACAAAATCGCTAGCTTTGTAATCATTTAATTTGCTGTTGGGATAACTTTTACTATCAATCCAAATGGCAAATTTCGAACTGTTTTTAAATGTTTCATATTCCTTTTTGGTGGGTGATTTTTTCTCATATGCTTTAGGTACATAATCTAAATAACGGTTTTTTTCTTCTATACTTAATTCTTCATACATTTTATCGGTTACAACATTTTTCTTTGAATCCTTAATAATAACTCTAACCCCAGCGTAATAAGCATCCCTATCGGTTAAGTTATTTGGTGTTTTTGCGATGACTCCTTTTGTAAGAGTTGTGTTTTTCTGAGCTACAGCTTGGACGCATATAAAGAAGGTTAGGGCTGTAAAAACGGGAATCAATGTAATTTTTTTTAAAAGTAAAATAGTTTTTGATG
The DNA here is from genome assembly GCF_014281985.1 of Flavobacterium sp. GP15. Lineage (NCBI taxonomy): Bacteria > Pseudomonadati > Bacteroidota > Flavobacteriia > Flavobacteriales > Flavobacteriaceae > Flavobacterium > Flavobacterium sp. GP15. Next base: position 194,635 of record NZ_JACFTC010000007.1, on the reverse strand, counting down.
TGGTTTTTGTCATCATAATTAATCGTTTTTTAGTTACTGAATAATTTAAATTACTGGCCAAGTAATAGGTTGGGTTCGCGTTTGCCTTTGCAATCAATAAGTTTTGGTAAAACGGAACATTGTTATAAGATTCTACCACTTTTTCATCTGCGAGAAATTCGTGGTTAAGTTGTATTGCTTTTTTATAAAAAATTAAAATAGGGTTGAACCAAAATAAAACTTTCAAGGTTTCTATAAACAGAATGTCCAAAGTGTGTTTTTGTGTAACATGAATTAGTTCGTGCGTAAATAATTCGGGTTCAATTTTTCTACTATTATATTCCGTTTCATTGATGAAAATGTTATTTAAGAAAGTATAAGGAAGCGTTTGCTCTTTTACCAAAACCAATTTTGAATTCTGGTATGCAATACTTTCAATCGATTTTGCTTTCTTGTGTAATTTTAATATATTTCTACCGAAGCGAATGAGCAGAATTGAAGTTATTATACCGTACAAAGTGTACATGGAATAAAACCAATAATTTACGGAATCATCTATAATTGCTATGGTTTCTCCTTCTATTTCGATGTTGCTTTGAGTTCTAATAGGAGTGGTGATTTCTTGAATCACTTCGATAGTTATAAAAGGTACTATGAATGAAAAAACTATGGCGAATAATAAGTAAAACCTATTAAAATGATGCATCTTTTCGTTTTCTAATAGCAAATGGTACACGATTAATAACACAAGTAATGATGCGGTCGATTTAAATATAAAGTCTATCATTTTTTCTTATTTTGAATGGCACGATCTACTATTTTTTTGAGTTCTTCTAATTCTTTCTCTGACAAATTCGTTTCTGTAGTAAAGAAAGAAGCAAATTGTGATGCGGAGTCGTTAAAGAAGTTCTTTATTAATCCGTTTACTTGTTTAGAGAAATAAGCGGTTTTTTCTACTAATGGATAATACTCACGAGAATTTCCATACTCTTTAAAAGCAACAAAATTTTTGTCGATCATTCTTTTTAATAACGTTGCTACTGTTGTGGTTTTTGGCTTAGGCTCAGGATAAGCTTCAAGTAAGTCTTTCATAAAAGCTTTGTCGAGCTTCCAGAGATGTTCCATTAATTGTTCTTCGGCGTTGGTGAGTTGCTGCATTTTTTTTATTTTTTAATTATCTTTTCAGAAATAAGATCCCCTTTATCGTATTTTTTTATGGCTATTAACTTTCCTTTATTATTATAGAATTTCCAATTCCCATTATAATACCAATGCATGTATTTTGACGAATTATCTAAGACTGAAATCCCTTTTGATTGGATTTTTCCATTTTCGTAATAAATTCGCGTATGACAATTGTTGTTTTTGTATTTTTCTCTTTTAATTAATTTATTGTTTAACAAATAACTCCATTTTTTTACTGGATCATCATTTTTATAGTATCCAGTAGATTTATAGTTAGCGCTATCTTGTTTGTAATTTTCTATCCAAAGACCTTCTCTTTTTTTGTTTACTTTTTGGTTGGTTGTTGGACTTTTACAGCTACAGATAATTAACAATAAAAAAATAAAAAGGGAACTATTTTTTTTCATACCAAATATAATTGCTCTACAAAAGAAGTTATTGCTCTACAAATGTAGAGTAATTTTTTAATTGACCAATTTTTTTTGCTTTTTATTTTTATTTTGATTTTTATTTTGATTTTGAGCGTTTTATAGGCTAAAATACTTTTGTTTCTAAAACGATTTGCACATTTGTAATAAGAATGATGTGGATGTATCTTTATTTGGATTCGAATTTCAGAGCTTGAGTTTGTGATCTAAAAGATTTTACTTTGAATAAAATGTTTAGATTTTTTTAAGCAAAATAAACACTAAACGGGTTTTATTTGTGCTAAATTTGTGTAAATAATTAATCAAAACAACTACTATGAAAACTAAATTATTATTGCTTGTATTTGCTTTTTTTAGCTTTCTAACAGGTTTTTCTCAGGAGGTAAAGCCAGTTAATAAAGATTCTGTAAGTGCAATTCCTATAGCTATTTCTAAAAATAAAAGTACGGATCAAACAGCAATTAATGAAAGAAAGAGTGCTGAAAAAGAGTTGAAAGCAGCTGAAAAACAAAAAAAAGAAGCTCAAAGAGAATCAGATAAGGCAGAAAAAAGTCGTAAAAAAGCAGAGAAATCTAAATTAAAGGAAGAAAAAGCACAAAAAAAGCGAGATAGAGAGGCAAAGAAAGAAGCAAAAGCAGAGAAAAAAATTGCCAAAGCTGAAAAAGCAGTTCAAAAAACAAACAAAAAGTTGGATAGCGCTAAGAAAGATTTGGACAAAATGAAAGCAAAATTAGATAAGTCTACCGCTAGAGGGAAACTTACAGATGTTGAAATTCAGAAACAAAATGTAAAAATCAGTAAGAAACAGCTTGATATTAGTGAGCTAGAAGCAGATCTTATTAAAGCACAACAAAATTTAGATAAAATTAAAAGATAATTTTAGAATCCTCAATTTCGATTGGGGATTTTTTTTGTGTTTAAATAAGTTGCCGTTTTAAAATTCTAAATGTTCTTTTGGCCAAAGTATGTGCGTTAGGGATTGAAGTGTAAATCCTTTTTTTGCTGAGGGACGAGGCCAAAAAAGATTGCAACGCAAAGCCCGACCTTGTTGCTAGGTTGAATGTGAATTTGAGGCTAGTTTTGCTGCAACAAGGAAACGCCCAATAAAAAATCCGTCTATTCAGAGGTGAATAAACGGATTTTTAGTCTGAAATAAGTTCAGAATGCCAATTTGTTTTATTTAGATAGTTCTACAAAATACTTGTAAAACAAAGGAATAGTTTCAATTCCTTTTAGGTAATTAAATATTCCGAAATGTTCGTTTGGTGAGTGAATGGCATCGCTATCCAAACCAAATCCCATTAATATAGTTTTGCTTTTTAATTCTTTTTCAAACAAGGCAACGATAGGAATGCTTCCGCCAGAACGTACCGGAATGGCTGGAACTCCAAAGGTTTCTGTGTACGCCATATTTGCTGCTTTGTAGCCAATGCTGTCGATTGGTGTTACGTAACCTTGGCCACCATGATGTGGTTTCACTTTTACAGTAACGCCAGCAGGAGCAAGACTCATGAAGTGTTTGGTAAACAATTCGGTGATGTTTTCCCATTCTTGATTAGGAACCAAACGCATAGAAATTTTAGCAAACGCTTGACTTGCAATTACCGTTTTAGCACCTTCTCCAGTATATCCTCCCCAGATTCCGTTTACGTCTAGAGTAGGACGAATCGAATTTCTTTCGTTGGTTACATAACCGGTTTCTCCATATACATCTTTTAAGTCTAAAGCTTTTTTATAATTATCTAAGTTAAAAGGAGCTTTTGCCATTTCAGCTCTTTCTTCAAGAGAAAGTTCTTCAACATTATCATAGAATCCTGGGATAGTAATATGGTTGTTTTCATCATGAAGTGAAGCAATCATTTTTGCCAAAATATTGATAGGGTTTGCTACAGCTCCACCATATAATCCTGAATGTAAGTCACGGTTTGGACCTGTAACTTCAACTTCTACGTAACTTAATCCGCGAAGACCTGTTGTGATAGACGGTTGTTGATTGGAGATCATTCCTGTATCTGAAATCAAGATTACATCGTTCTTTAATTTCTCTACATTGTTTTCAACAAAAGTTTTAAGGTTTACACTTCCTACTTCTTCTTCGCCCTCGATCATAAATTTGACGTTACAAGGCAAAGTGTTGCTTTGAATCATGTATTCGAAAGCCTTTACGTGCATGTACATTTGACCTTTATCATCACAAGCACCACGAGCAAAAATAGCTCCTTGAGGATGAATGTCTGTTTTTTTGATAACTGGTTCAAAAGGCGGTGAGGTCCAAAGTTCGATTGGATCGGCTGGCTGAACGTCATAATGACCATATACAAGTACAGTTGGTAAGTTTGGATCGATTATTTTTTCACCATATACAATCGGGTAACCTGCAGTTTCGCAAATTTCTACATGATCGCAACCAGCTTTTTCTAAACTTACCTTTACTGCTTCAGCAGTATCAATAACATCCTGACAATAGGCAGTGTCTGCGCTTACGGATGGAATTTTTAATAATTCAATTAATTCATTTATAAAGCGATCTTTGTGTTGTTGAACGTACGATTTTATGTTTTCCATGGAATGTTTTTTTTAGTGTTTCAAAAGTACAAAAAAGAGAATGAATATTTTTTTAAAATTTTCTTTGTAGATTGGAACTTATGTGTATCTTTGCACCCACAATTACGCGGATATGGTGAAATTGGTAGACATGCCAGACTTAGGATCTGGTGCCGCAAGGCGTGTAGGTTCGAGTCCTATTATCCGCACTTTCAAAATGCAACTTTCTTATTTTTAGAGAGTTGCATTTTTAGGTTTAGAGAGTTGCCCGCTATTTGCCCGACAATTTCAAGAACACTAAAATTCTAATGACTTTTTAAGTGGTTTACGACACGAATATTAAACTATGTTCGAACAATGTAAAATGCGAGCTTGAATCAACTAATTACTTTTTTTATTTTCTATTTTGCATAATCAAATAATGCAAATATTGCTCGATCTCTAAAACTTGATGGAATACTCGAAGTCACAAATTAAAACCCTAAATTATTTGACATAAATATTTAGATTTTACAAAACCACATTTTAAGTTTTTTATTTAAACATTATATAGAGTTAAAAATTATAAATTCATTTTAAGTAAAAACCTTAAACATTAATAAATTCGAGTAATGCAATTTTGAAAATGACACTTTAAGGATTACAAGGTTATTTTTCATTATTTTTGTAAAAAATTACTTATGAGTGCAATTTCAGCTTTAAAAGGCTACAGAACACAATTTCTATATTCTTTAAATAGGATACTAAATGAATATGAAAATGGTTTTATATATCAACCTGAAGGGAAATTTGAAGATTTAGATATTCTCTCTGAAGAAGGTAACTATATTGAAATTGTACAAATAAAAAACAAGACTGGTCAATTAGTTTTTAGTGATTTATTTTCTAAAGAAACTTCATTTTTTAAAAGAGCAGAGAAAGCAATTTTAAAAGACAGCAATACTAAAGTAAAACTTGTTTCCTATGGAGAAATAAGTAATGAATTAAAAGATAAAGAAATTTTATCAAAAAAACTTAGTAGCAAAGGTTTTAGAGATAATTCTATAAAAAGGATAATTGAAAATTTTACATTTGAGATTGTAGATGAAGACTCTTTAACTATTGAAGTTTTAGATTTACTAAAAAACACAAGTCTATTTTCCGACCCTAAAGTTGCATTAGAATTACTAATTTACTGGTTATATACGCTAGGTGAAAAAAGTAAGTCTATTCAAGCTAAAGAATTAATTATAAACCTTGAAAGGGTAGGGAAATTTATTGGAGAGCAAACTAGTTTTAATACTTCCTATAATAGCACAATAGTACCCTTAAGTACTAAATCAGTAGAATATGATAATTTGGAAACTTATAAATCAAACTTTTACTATGGGGTTTCAGCTAAATTTGAGCATATATTGTACAACTTAGACATAATCAGAGAAAATAAATTAGAATTAATTAAAAATGCTTTTATTGATAATAATATTGTCTTTATCCATGGTGCATCAGGACAAGGCAAAAGCACTTTGGCATATAGGTATTTAAAAGATTACACTAATGAAAATACCGTATACGAATTAAAAATATCTGAAAATTTAAAAGAAACATACGATACTATTAGTAGTTTAGAAGCACTTTCAAAAGGATTAAAGTTTCCAATTACTTTATATATTGATATTAAACCACAAAACACAAACTGGAATGAAGTTATAAAAGAATTATACGGAAAATTAAATTTAAAGTTTTTAGTTACTATTCGAGAGGAAGATTGGAATAGAGCTAATAATGTGGAGCAGTATTACAATTTTAAAGATATTGAACTAACTTTTGATAAATCGGAAGCTAAAATAATTTATGAAAATCTATCTCAATATAAAACTGATTTAAAATTCACAGATTTTGATGAATCATGGAATAGATTTGGAGAGAAAGGGTTATTACTAGAATATGTTTATTTAATAAATCAAGGAAATACCTTAAAAAGTAGGTTAACAGAACAAATTCAAAACATACGAAATAAGGTTATAGAGAAGAAAACAGACGAATTAGAAATTCTAAGATATGTTTGCTTATCCGACTCTTTCAATTCTACAATCAGCTTTAAAAGGATTGTGCAATATTTAAAAATTAAAGAACCTGTTAAATATATCCAAGATTTACAAAAAGAATATTTGTTAAAATATTCAGATAACAAAGAATACTTACTAGGACTCCACCCAATAAGATCCAAAATATTATGTGAGATTCTATTTGATGAAGACGAATACATTGATATTAATGATTATGTAAGTAACTCACTAGTACTATTAAATGAAGAAGATTTGCACAGTTTTTTATTGAGCTCATTTGACAATGGCTTTAATATCAAAACTTGTTTAAAAACTCTTAAAACCATAGAGTTTAAAACTTGGGCAGGATATAATAATGTCCTTAAAGCTCTTATTTGGAAAGGAACATATGATTTTATTTTTGAAAAAAACCTTAATGCTTTTAGCAGATTAAGAGAATTTTTAGGAGATGGATGGCTAATAGGACTGCCAATAAATTTTACAGATGTAATTGATGGAAATATTTATGATCATTTTAAGAGTTTATTTTCTGAAGAGAAAGGTCAAATTATTTTAGAAATACAAAAAGAATTTACAAATAAGGAAGATGTTTTTGAATACTGTTATTCTTGGCTTAAGGATAAAAATGAAATAAATCTAATCACTAGTACCAAAAATGAATTAAAATCGTTAGGAGAATTTCTCTTTTGGATAAACTATTTAAATGAAGGTGTCCAAATAAATTATATTGAAAAGGAAATTTTGCTTTTAATAGAAAATGAAAATAGTTTAGAAGAAGAGCTATGTCTTTTTATTTACGCATTGCAATTGAAGATAAATAATAATTTTACTTTTTTCGAGACGCTGAAAAATAAAGCTGTAGAATTGTTAAGGAAAAAATACAATATAGTTTTTTTGGAAGATTCAGAAGAGGATATTGACTCTAAATACTTCTACAATAACTTAAATATTAATGAAAAAGACTTTCAAAAAGAAACAGATTCCCTCGATGAAACCTCTGTTAAGATTGTTCAACTAATAAGATATATCTTTCCAAATAAGGAACAATATTCTACTAAAGGAATAGCAATAACAAATTATTTTGGTGTTGAGTTGCCTCATGATCCAACTGATAAAAACATTAATAGAAAATATTTACCTGTTCCTTTTTTAGCCAATATAAACTCCTTAATGATTAATTTATTTAATAACCATAATTTAAATTTATTCTGGACAAATTACATTAAGCAAGTTACTCAAAGACGAGCATTATATACAGAACTAACAGGTGTTTTAGTAAAATCTTTTTCTGAATATTTCAAAACAAATAATTATAAAGAATTTATTAATCCAATTGGAATTATTGAATCTAAAATATACAATCTAAGTAATATAGAAGTTCCAAGTACTCAATCATACAATAAGTGGGGGTATAAACAAGATATTCAACAAGGTTCTTTCTCAGATAGATACTCTTCATACAAAGATTATAAAAAAAAGTATTTTAATAGTATTGAAAATTTTCTGCGTCAAATAGGTCAAAATGTATTAAAAATATACACAAATCGAACTAAAATAGAACAAACTGATTACAATCCTAATATTGCTTTTTATAATATAAAAGAAGCTTTTAAAAACAACGTCTGGTTTAGAGAAGAGTATGAAAAATTCTTTTCTAAGTATGATGATGATTCAGCTCAGCACAAAAAATTAGTAGAAACTGAAATAAAAAATTTACAAGCTTTATTTTATTGTTGGAATAAATTTTATAATCAAAAAACTAAAATTGGTCATAACGTCTTTAAAGATTCAAATAATTTACTAATTAATGAAAAGAATAATTTAAATCTACGCTTTTTCACAGAGAAACAAAATATCCTAAAAAAATATGGATTATCATTTAACATTGAGTTAAATCAATATTTAGAAAAGAATCTTGTTATTACCTGTGAAGTTCCTGGAGAGTATTATTTAAATTCTTTAATTATAGCAAGAGAATTTGTAAAGAGTGTTTTACATACAACTAATTACTTCAGCATAAAAAAGACTTTTATAGAAATAAATGTACAGCATGTAATTTTTATACCGTTGTTAAATGGATTTCCTATTAATAGAAAAGCTATAGAAATTAACTTAACACATTTAGACCAAAATATTGATGAGGATTTTTATAAATATTTTAATTTTTCAAATAACATACCAAGTCCAATAATAGAATATTATAGTATTGAATTTTGGAATGAAAAACTGACTCTAATAAAGGATTATGAGGTAGTTATGGGGGATGTTTTTAATATTAATTATATTAACAATCAATTAGATAGCATAAAACAAAATTTATCTACTTCAGATACATTAGGAATTAGAATATTTGAAGATTATAATAATTCAGTAAATATATTCTTTGAAAATAGAATTCTTAATGATATAAGTTTATTGAGTAATATAGAAAGTTATATTGAAAACAATACACTAATTCCTGATACTTTATCTGTTTTACAAGATTATCGTAATAATTATAAAATTGATTCTAATGAATTAAAATCATTACAGGATGAACTAACTAATTATTACTATATATTTTCAGATAAAGTAATTTTAGAAAGGCTGGGTTAATTTTTTCAATCCTTTCCAAGTAATACCAGTTATTCTTAGTTTATAAAGAAACAAAATATTGAGACACTCTTTGAATCTCTTTTTGTGTATCTAAATTTAAAGTATCTAGCAAAGCTTTATAATCTGAATATGTTGATTCAAACTCTCTCAAGGCCAATCTTGCCATTGGCGATCTATACAACTCTTCCTCATTTACCGTAATAACATTTCCCAAATCATCAAAGTAATTAAAATACATCCCTACTTGTGTCTCCCATTGTTCTCCAATCATAAAACCGAACTTTTGATACATTGGCACTAAATCTACAAAACAACTAAGAGCTATTGAATCTGCATTATTCTTTAACACATTCATCATTAATCTCAAAACCCCTTGTTTTCTGTGATTTACGTTAACTACTGCACTAATAATCGAAACTTCTCTCGGATTATGAGTTGAAGTATGATATAAAATGTATCCGACTAAATTATTGTCATGTTCAGCCAGAATTAGGTAAGTAGATGAAAGTTCATTATTATTTAAACGACCTAAATAATGTTTCATTTTTAATTCCTCTCTAAAACTCATAAAGCCATACACAGGAGAGTTTCTTTTATAAACGTACAAGCTAATATCATTAGCATTGGCCTTGACTAGGTTAAGGATGTCAATTTCTTGTCTTTTTAAAATTTTATTAGGCTGTAATATATTGAACATATGTTGTTTTTATAAAGTGCGACACCAAAACTCTAATTATTTTATCAAATTATATCTGACACATTCCATCCAATTTTAGACATTTCGACAAAATAGTTCTCACTTAAAAAAAGTCGAATTTCATCTGAATAATCTAATATTCCGATATTATTTTTCACAAAACTAGATGGCATTTCACTTAAAACATCTTGTATTACTTGTTCATCCAAAAAGTATACAAGTTCATCAATATTGTCAAATGAATTAATGTATAGTGGGTCTTCGTTAGAATCATAAAAGACACAATCTTGTAGAGTATCCCATTCTAGCCTATTACAATGCCCTTTAATATATGAATCTGGAACACTATCCATAAAATAATAATCATTAATTTCAAAATAATCAATTCCTAATGATTTGACAAAATTTGATTCGAAATTAATTATTAAATTTTTTCTATGATAAATCATCTCGTCAATCCTATTATTAAGATATAATTCGATAATATTTCTATCAATTAAAAATCTATTTAAATCTTTTTCTTCAATGTTATTTGCAAAATAAAATAATATATCATCACGTTTATTAACAAAAGAAAAATTAAAATTGTTTTTATTAATAGGAATAGCCATTTCTGACTTTTTAACTTTATTAACTAAATACTTAAATTCAAAATCTTTAAATTGTTGATCATTAAAATTTTCTTCACTAAAGGTTAAATAATGTTTAATTAAAAATAAACATAAACACTTTGATCGCACACTACCATAAAGAATTTTTTCAGGAAATTCAAGTGTTTTAAATCGTTGTCTTTTGTCATCATTATAGATTGAATTTGATATATTACCTTTGGCAAAATCTTGAAATTGTTTAAAAGCAATTCTTTGCTTACTTAAAGAGTAAATTGAAAAATAATTTGCGTAAGAAGTTACCCAAAACCATCTTTTCAATTCTTGTAACTGAAAATGGTTAGGCGCACTGTTTAGTCTAAAAAATTCAGTAATAAAAATTAATTGTAGATTATATGGTAGGATTTTATTATCGAATACATTAACTTCTATATAAAGAAATTCAACAGCTTTTTCAATATTTTTAAAAGCTTCTTTTACTAATAAAGGGAAGTCTTTTCTTTTTGACAAAGTTTGTAGCTTTACATCAAAATAAATTTTACCTGTAGATGTTTCTATACAATGTAGTATAATATCAGCTGGTAGGTCTTGAAAATTATATTTTTCTAATTTTTCTTTTAACTCATTGATCTCATTATTAAATCTAAATTCATCTTCGACATATGTTAATGCATTTAGCATCCAAATTGGTGATATATCACTACCTTTAGAATTAACTCTATGAAAGATATCTACTGCATCTTCTATTTCACCACCTATTATTTCTACATATGGCACTTCATAATCTAATAGTTGATTTGCTAATTTTTTAGCACTATTAATATATTTAGAACTTATTTCTACATCTGAAATTTTAGATCTTAAATTTTCTGAAAAACTTAAAAATTCAAAAGTATCAATAAGTTTATAAAGAGGTATCTGAAAAATTTCTTCTTTGCTCCTTAATAATACAAACTCCTCTTCTTTTAAATCATAATGAATTATGTAATCATTAAAATTATCATCGACACCTTCTCCATAAGTAAAAGGATTAATAAGTGCTCCAAATAATGTTGAAATACGCTGAAAACCATCAAGAACATATGAGTAATTTGATGAGTTTGATTTAATTTCAAAAGGCCCTATTTTTGGAGTAAAATTAAAAACTAAATCTTGTGGTTTCCAAAACAATAAGCTTCCAATAGGAAACCCATTATTTAAACTGTCAAATAAATCCAATCTCTGATTTTTTTTCCAGACAAAATCTCTTTGAAAAATAGGAATTCTAATTCTTCCAGATTTAATATCTTCCAAAAGATTTATTAACCTACTTTTTTCTGGTTTGACGTATATTTTGCTTTTTAAACTCATTTTGCTAAAGTAAATGTTCTAACTTTTTAATAATTTCAATTATCTCTTCGGGGTCATCTTGCATTTCACAATTTTCTAAGAGATTTTCTCGAGAAATACTAGGGTGTTTAAATAATTGTGGGAGGACTTTTTTGGAAGAAAACCCATTTTTAAATGATTTATTAAATCCTACACGAAGCTGCTGTTCATCTACTACAGATAGGTCTGTATAAAGATTTTGAATATTTATATCTAATGTACTTAGTTTATTTCCATCAAATCCCTTTTCAAAATCATAAAATGATTGCTGAACATTGGTTAAATTTAAATAACTATTTACAATTTGATGATTATGAGGAAAACTAGCGAAAACTCCAACTGGCAAGTAGTTCTCTATTTCTCTTTTTTCAAGTACATGATGTTTTATATTTTTTTCGTCACAATAATCAATAATTGAAGCGTGAGTGTCACTCAAAATTTCACTAGGATACTTTTTATCACTATCAATTATTACAATTGCACGTAAATATTTTTCACTAGGTAATGTTTCGTGCCTAAATTTACGAAGTTCATTATTAATTTCTTTAATAAATTCATTTTTTCCTCCAACTCCGTGCAATGTAATCCATCTCTTCTTTAAGCCTTTTTTGATATCATCGCATTCTGTAAAGTTATTAAATATACATGAAAGAAATAATCCGTCACTTGTCGCATTTTCAACAAATATTATGGAATTATTTTGCAATAAAATATAAGCATCATAGACAGAGTAAATGTCTTTTGCTAAATCATTTTCGGTGTCAATTTTCAGATTGATTTTTCTTGCAGAAGAATAAATACTATTTTTAAATTCGACCTCACAGAATTCTCTGGTAGTTTTGCTTGTACTATTAGCCCATTTCGTTTCAGAAATATCTTCATTTAGAAATAAAATATGTTTTTCATCTTCAAAAAAAGCGAACATATGATTTAATTTTTGGAAATTGCTCTCTGTTCCAAACACATCAGAGTTTATATTTACAATCATTTGTTTTCAGTTTGAGCTTTTCTCAAAGCTTTTACTTCTTCGAAACTTTCTTTAAATATATCTTTTGGCCAATAATCTATTTCACCATTCTCATCTACATTAATTCTTTTTAAAAAACTACATTTATCATTCAAATCATATTCTACAGAATATATTACTAAATTATTTAAATCTAATCTTTTTTCAGCAACCATTCTCCTCAATCTTAAAATGAAATTTTCAGAATGTGTCTCAATTAAGAATCTATTTTTTGTCTCCTTAATCGATGTAACAAGTAGTTCGGCTAAATTTCCATGAGCCGCTGGATGAAGATGTAACTCAGGTTGTTCTATAATTACGAGTGATGGATTGGATTTCATATAAGCTTTAACAATTATTGGTAAAGCTTGACTCATTCCCTGTCCAACGTCAACAATATTTACTTCACTTTCACTTCCAAAATTGTCTTTTACAATTTTAACTTCATAATAGGGCTCATTCTTGACAACCTTCAATCTCCACCCATCAAAATTAGTAAAATACCATTCTCCTACTTCCTTAACTAAATCATCATCGTTGTTAAAACTATTTGCTAATATTTGATATGCATTTTCACCCTTATTACCTATTCTTTTAAACTCTGTTGTACCATGTAGATAAAAATTCCTTGGAGGATTTAATCGAAATGGACCTAAATAGTTCGTTTCAAATTTAAATTTAGTCTTTAAATCCGCCATACTTGTTGGTAATATACCTTCAAAAACTGTATCTTTAATTTTAGAAGAATCGATTTCTGTAACATTACCATCACTTGTTGAGTATTGCCATTTCGTAATTATTGGAGAATTATTTATAGGATCATTATTTATTTGAATGGTTATGGACTCATTCTCTGAGTTTTCAATTTTAAATTGAAGTTCTCCTTGAATATTTCTCGCATATAATAAATCTCTGAATTCAGCACCTAGCTCAATTCCTTTTATGGTATGAAGTATTGGGTTTTTACTTGTAGTTGAAAGTGACTCTTCGATAATTGTTGGCAATTTTGCAATAGCACTTTTACCAGAGCTATTTTTCCCAATAAGGACAGTCATAGGTTTAATATGAAGCTCATTCATGTTTTTAAACCCTTTGTAGCCTTGGAAAGTTATTTTTTCAATCATGGAAATAAAATTTTATCTGCTAAAGTAGTCAATTATTATTTTTTAAATTAAACACTAAAATTTAAATCATAAATTTGAAACAAATAAATTGTATGCTACAAACTCAATGTTCTACAAATTTAATGAACAGGGTTAATAAACTACATCTTCCTAAAACAAAACCACTACTTCCTCTATTTGAAATTGTAAGTAATGCTATTCATGCTATTGATGAAAAAAAGGAAAGTGAGTCCGAATGCAATCTGTTCGGAGTGGTCTATTTATGACAATTTATACTTTAAAATCAATGAATGGTTAAATATTATTAAAAAATCCAATACAGAAAATGTTTTAATTGGTTCATCAATTGGAGCAAACCTCATTTGTCAAATTAATAAACTATTAGAAAAATCTAATAGTTACCCTAAAACGATATTGTTAAACCCTTTGTTAAACCTTAGTCAAGTAATAAACAAGGAAATTGTGCCTTCTTAAATAGCAATGTACATTCGAGAAATTGATTCTTTACACAACTACCTATTGATCATTTCTGTCAAGGATGAGGTTTTAAATCATGAGCTGATCTTTCAAAAGGTTATAGAATCAAACCAACTCATTATTTCAAAAAACGACAATCATCAATTGCTTAATTTTTTTTTTAAAAAAAATATTTTTTATGAAATTGAGAATTATATCACTCTCCACATAAATACGTAACCCTTAAAATATACACTACTTAAAAATTCGAATAATGAATCGATTATATTGATTTTCCACATTATTATTTCGGGTTCTTATTTAAGTGTTTTTGTTCTGGTTAAAATTTGATTATTTTTTTGAGAGATCTATTGCGTTTTGGTGATAGCAGGTGTATTCATATTGGTTAATGTTGGTTTTGAACATGCTGTGCACGATAGATTCAAGTTGTACCCATATAATACTCTAAGAAAAATTAGTTTATAGGGGGCCAAACTTGAATCTATCGTGCACAGCAATTTCACATTACCTCTATTTTACGATAACCCCTTGTCAAACAACATAAATGAATATTTTTTTACATACATGTTAACACTTATTTTTGTTAAAATAGATAACCAAAAAACACGAAACTATTATACACATTAATAAGTCATTTATGTTTTCAAGTTTAATCCAACTTAATTAAACTATAAATTATTTTTAAGATTAATACTAAGCCAAAACTGCTCTTATAGATTGGTTCGTAATGTGTCGGCAGTGGTTTTAAAGTTTACAACTCCACTTTAAAATACATCGTTTCTTGTCTTCCATTGATACGCACTCTTTTTTTATTAACCCACTTAAATTGTTTCATGAAAGCAGAGATTTCCTTTCCATTATCTAACCCTGTCATTTTCTTTAGTTCACTGATGAGTAAACCTTCCTGTTTTTTCATTTTGGTTTCAATTTCATTGATTATTTCCTCTCCCACATAATCAAAACTAATTCTTTTCTTTTTAACTACCTTAAACTCTTCCAATTTATGAAACACACCATTTTCACTTGTTTCCAATTTAAACAACGAACAAACAGCGCTATTAACATCACTTTTTATTTGCTCGTAATCTGATATTGGAATAAAAACACTTCTGTTTTCCTTTGTTTTAATAGTGCCAAAAATGTCAAGAATTTTATTAAATCTTTCCATTTCACTTTTTTGTGTTTTTTCATCTAACTCAAAGAAATCATTCACCAAATAAAGTGATGTCATCTCTCTCTTCCATTTCAATATTTTATCCTCACTATATGATTGATCAAACCAAAAATCATGAACAGACTTAATGAAAGAAACAACAATATCTTTACTATCCTTGCAAAATTGATAGAACTTAATTTTATTTTCTAAAACGGGTTCCGATTTTAGTATTTCATTTCCTGATTTTTCGTCGCAACATATCATTTCGTTTCTTATGAACTCTTCACAGGATTTCAGGTCAAAAAATTTAAATAAATATCTTTTAACGAATTTAATATGATCAAAATTTGGACAAGTAACAGTTTTTGATTCCTGTTCAATTTTTAGTTCCTCACCTATTTCATATTTCCAACCCTTAAACGATATCCCTGCAAATGGTAATAGGTTTTCAAAATACTCTTTTAACCTTAAATTCTTTCCTAAAATGACTTTACAGAATTTTTTCTTAAAATCTTTCTCAACTTTTTCGTCATCAGTCAATAAATTACCTTCGATTAATTTTGGTTGATAGTTTAAACGCAGCAACCCCCCACACAGATTACAAAGATTTTTTTCATGTTTTTTTAAACCTATTTCATATTTTTTTAATTTATAATACATTTTTGAATATGTATAGCGTTGGTTTTCTAATTTATTTTGTTTCAGAACTCCATAATCAAATACAAAATCATCGTTCCAAGCCTCCATTTCCTCTCCGCTTTTACCGAAATTTTCGATGTTTTTGGAATTAAAGAATGCTTTTTTCTTATTTTTATAATCGGTTTCATCAAATTCATATTCATAAGGCTTATTAATATCCCCATCGAAATCCATTTCGTTTCCTCTTGCATCAATGGTTTGAACAAACAAATAGGTGTCAACATCAACTTTCCTGAATCTTGAAATATATTGTTCGATGTAAGCAGAAATTTCATTTTCGGAAAACAAAACACTAACTTTTTTATCTGTGTTATTAAAATCTAAACCACAACCTGCACTTTTTGTCCCGAAAATTACCTTTATGTTCTCAGGAATTAAACTTTTTTCATCAATAAATTTTACATTCGCTGTTTCAGATTGATTTTTAGAATAAATCATGTAATCGCAACAACCTATGAACTCCATCAATGTATTTATGTAAGGTTCGCCTAAATTACATGGAATAAACACCAATGAATTTTCATCGAATAATATTTCTTGTAATTTTTTAATGAATGTATTAAAGGTGTGTTTCATATCACGACACAAAACAAGGTTGATTGGTTTATTCTTTTTTGGTAAAAATCTAGTTAATTTTACAGTCTCTTCACCAAGGAGTTGTTGTTCCCCGCATGGAGTACCCGTCATTAATATCAAACTTGCATGAGGTATAATTTCGTGTTGCAGTTTATAGGCTGGGTTTTGTAAATACTCTCCGTAGTTTAATAAATTGCTCATTAATTTACCAGTACATTTCAATCTATAATTTGATAAGGTTAATTCGTGAGATTCGTCAATAAAAATGTAATCAAAGTTGGAAGCAATCGATTTGATGTTATGAATATAAGAAAGTTGATCAAAAGTTGAAACAATACTATGCCCATTTCCGTTTAGTTTTTTAGAATCTAGTTCCGTCTTAATTCCCGCTTTGCCATAACAGAATTTAAAATCATCTTTATATGTAATATCGTTTTCGAATTTATTTCTAATAATTGCTATCGTTGGAACAGCAACCAAAACCCTATGTGTTTTTGCTAGTTGCTTAATCATCTCAGTCTTACCCTTACCTGCGGGAACTTGCCAAAGATGTATTTGTTTTTTCTTTGCAATAACTTTTAATTCAGTAATATAATGTCCCAAATATTCATCCTCATTTAATTGAATTCCTTTATTTAAATTATTGAAATCAGAAATTTTTTTGTTTAAAAGTTTTAATACGCTAGAGTCGTTTTGGTTTGTTGCACGTTGTGTTTTGTTGTTGGTAATAATTTCAACTTTCTTTTCTTGTTTCAATATCCCGCATTGTTTTAAGAATTTTTCAACAGTTTCACTAGGTAGATGATTATTTTTGATAGCACTAGTCCAATAAGAGTCTAAACCTTCGCTAGGAAATTTTCTAAGAATGTGTCTATACAAATCATATCCTTTGTTTCCAAAATGGTAACTAATTGTATTTGCTAAAGGAAAGGATCTCATATAGGAATTACCTTTTTCATATTCGTAACAACATAGAGAAGAGGGGTTAATATCATCTGTGACGTTCGACGTAAAAGTGGATTCTCGTTTGTACTCCTTAACATCTTCCTGTTTAGTCCATATTTTAGCTTCATCATTTAAGTATAAAGTAGGGTCATAATTGAAGAAACAAACACGTGTGATATCATTCCCCGATGGATCTAATAAAACACGGTTTTTTAATGTTTTACTATCCGCAATTAAACAATGTTTAAGATTGCCAAATTGTGAATTCCAATATTTCTGGATTGAATTGAAATAGTTTTTGTGGGTTGTTAAAGTTTTTTCTGTCAATTCGTGTGTGTATTCAGGAATTCTGACTAAAGCCTTAACACCTTCAAATGATGGAGAATACCAGCATGCATAAGTATATTGGTTTAGCGTCACATATTCTTTGAATTCAGCGACATATCTAACATCAATATCATCAAAATCTAAGATAACAAAACCTGATACTCCAATGATAGATTGACTATTTCTATACGAAAAATTAGCACTTATACAAAACCCATATAGTGATTTTTTCACACCACCTTTCTTCTTCCCATTAGCGCCCATTGATCCAGAATAAGATTCTTTATCAAATGCAGGAATGATATTTAATTGTGTTTCGTCAATTTCTGTCTCCTCGATACCAAAAATATCACCATAATCTTTAGCAAATTGATTTTTAATTTTTTGCTCACATAATGTTACGTAACGCCTACGCTCCGAATTGATTTGAATTAGAGAATCTATACCCTTGTTAAATGTTGCGTAGTACTTTAATTCATTGTGAGCCTCATTGTAACCATAAAGGCTCACAACTTCTATGTCTGATTTGATTAATCTAAGAATATCTTCTACTGTAACATCTTCGGGCTTTGTTCCCCATGAGTTTTCAAAAACTGAAACTTTTTTGTGTAGTGGATTAATGATTTTAATAGGAGTGAAATCTTTAGTAGTGGGAATAGCCATAATATTTTGTTTTAAGAAGAAAGTGGTAATTCTCTTCACCACCAAAAGCCGTACATTTTTGCACAGCCTTGGTCTTGGTTACCACACCTTTTTAAAACAAAATATTATGTAGAAATACTAATCCTTCTACATTCTTATATATTAAATTAAATGATTTTTATTTTAGATTTTTTTTCTATTGACGAACAGGCAATTAAAGATATATCAGGAAATTACTTTCCAAATTTTAACGTTTTATGATATGTAAGTTTTAAGTAGGGTGAGAAACCGAATTCACTACGCTAATCATTAAATAAATTAAAGCTACCTCAACATCTTTCCTTAAATAATAAACTCTTGAAACTAATCCAAAAGATTTTAGTCTTTCTGAACAAGTCCAGTTAGTATATTTTAAGTATTAACTCCGAAAAGTTCTACAAGCAGTTTCCTACTAAGGTATTCTAAGGGTTTAGCTAGGTTGATATTTTTAAAGAAAATGTCTAAAACTACTCTTACTTGCGTTATAATTTTGTTCTTAAAATCTTGCAGTGAAGTTTCTACAAATTGTGTTTTTTTCATGCATATATTTTTGAAAACTATAACATATATACTTTTAATTCGTCAATCTTAGGTTGAACGCATGAACACAAACAGTAAAAAACGACATGGATATTTTCTAAAATATTTTTTTATTGCCTAGACTAAAGGTGTAATCTAGACAATACTTAATAATAGAAGTTAATGGTTTAATGGAACTAAAGAAGCCTCAATATCTGAACGTAAAAAATAAACACGTGACCCTAAACCGAGTGGCTTGAGTTTTCCGTTCTTACACCAATTGTGAACGGTAGAAATATCCACATTAAATAGATCACTTACTTGCTTTCGAGTGAGGTATTCTGCTGGTTGTACAGGTTTAAAATGTTTTAGGAACTCATCTAGAATCACCTTTACATCCGCAGTGATTTCTTGTTTTAATTTTTCTGGGCTAGTTGCCAGAAACTGAATTTGTGCCATAACTAAGAAGTTTTAAGATTACTTCTAGCTTTATTTATATTTGTGTTCAACGTTACATTGTAATTGAATTATGTCAAGAAAACAAGAAAAATAATTCCCATGTATTTATCAATGTTATGTTGAAAAAAAATAACAACAGTTCAACTATCTGTGCCGTCTTTTATTAATTTTAGTTGAGGTTGTTTGTCTTTATGTAAATCACTGTAGAACTTCATAAATAAATCGGCATTACTATCTTTGTCTTCCCTTTGGTTTATGTAGGTTAAAAACAAACTTTCTTTTGAATGTCCAGTTATTCCGATTAATATTGCTGTAGGAACCTTTTTGTAATAGTTTGTTGCAAAGGAACGTCTAAAGCAATGACTTGCTATTAATTCATATTTTGGATAGTCACCTAACTCTTTTCTATTAGTCTCAATATTCAATTTTGTACCTTTAACTATAGTAATAATCCCCGCTAATTTGCAAACGACTTTTACATAAGCATTGAATTTTTGATGTGGCACTTCTGTTGGAAAATGATTTTCGATTATGTCTACAACATGGGGAGCAACAATACCTATTGTTACGCTTTTATTTGTTTTCTGTTGGATTATGTCAATGTAAATGGTTGTTCCTTTATATCTAATATTCTCGTTAGTGATCTTTAATAAGTCTCCACCACGTTGACCGATCTCGCAACCTATCAAGATCCAGTTTCGAGCGTTGTTTAAAGCTTCTGGCGTGATAGAAATACCTTTTGTAAGCTTAGGGTTTGAGACCTTAAATTCTTTGAGCTGTTCTGCATCTGACAAATCCACATTTTTGATTTGATCCAGTTCAACAAAAGATAAAGTTTGTATATATCTATCGGTTTCACTTTCTCGAAAGTGTTGAATTATTTTCGAGTATGGTGCTACTGGTATTTCGTGTTTCTCTGCATCAATACAAACCGTCTTCAAAATCTCTAATTGTTTGCCTGCATAGTTTGTAGAATAGTTTTTTTCATTAATTAGCCAATTCGTGAACTTTTCAACAATAGGCTTTGTAACCTCAACAAACTGAATTTGCTTTTTTATTTTGCTTTGGTATTCTAAAATTATGTTTCTGAATAGTGTATAGTTTTTTATTGTACTGGTACTTAGTCCTATTTTAAAACCTCCATTGATTTTTACTTTGCGAGTATTTGCATTATCAATTATATACTGAATATGGCTGACCAACAAACCTGTCTCGCTTTTTATTACACGATTAAAACATTCGTTAATTTTGGCATCAAGCCAAAAACTATCAATTATAACACTCTCTCCCATATCTGTATTAATCCCCTCAAAAAGGAATGATTCCAATTTTTTAAGGTTATTAAAGATTACTTTGTTTTCAGTATTGTTTTGCTTTGGACGACTTGTCGTTTCGCTCCAGTCTTTCGGGTTAATTGAGAACCCAGTATTTAATTCTAAATCTTGTTTCCCTCGACCTAAAATAACTCTTACTTTTATTGATACGTTTTTGTTTGCTTTACTTCGTAATCTAAATTTAATAGATGCCATAATTGTACTTATATGTTTAAACCAAATTCAAAGATATTTAATTTAATTGTATCTTTTTCAAAATTGCCCGACATTTGCCCGACATTTGTGCTATTTAATTACATTTTATTCCACTTCGTTCTATTAGTATCTTTTCTCAGATAGCATCCTTAATAGTTGATATTATTGGGTTTTTTTCTTGTTTGGTCTGGTTTTCAGAAGATATCAAAAAACATCTAATTGAATACCTTGGCGTGTAGGTTCGAGTCCTATTATCCGCACAAAAAGTCCAAACGAAAGTTTGGACTTTTTTTGTGGGAATAAGTGAAAGTTTGGTATTAATCTCTTTTTATAACTCCAATTGTCTAAATAAAAAAAGCTTTCACTGTAGCGAAAGCTTTTTTTATGTCTATTATTTTATAATTCTATTTACCCTCAATCCACGCGTTTATTTTATTTTCTAATAAAGCCAATGGCATTACTCCAGATTCTAACACTTTTTCATGAAACTTCTTAATGTCAAAGTTTTTGCCCATTTTAGCTTCCGCTTTTTTACGCAATTCGATGATTTTTAATTGACCTATTTTATATGACAAAGCTTGTCCAGGAATAGCCATATAGCGCTCAATTTCTGGAATGATACTCGCTTCACTCTCCGCTTCGTTTGCAAGAGAGTATTTAATTGCTTGTTCTCTTGTCCATCCTTTAGAATGTAAACCAGTATCAACTACTAAACGAATCGCTCGGTGCATTTCATTACTCAACATTCCGAAATATTGATAAGGATCTTGATAGAGTCCAAGTTCTTTACCTAAACTTTCGGTGTATAATGCCCAGCCTTCTCCATAAGCACCAAACCAGTTGAATTTTCTAAAGTCTGGTAGGCTTTCATTTTCTTGTTGCAAAGAGATTTGAAAGTGATGTCCAGGAATAGCTTCGTGCAAAAATAAATCTTCGTCGCCATAAATATTATAATTCTTTACATCAGGAATGGGTACATAAAAAATACCAGGACGCGAGCCGTCAGCTGTTCCTTGATTGTATTCAGCACTAGCTGTTTTTTCTCTAAAGGCTTCTGTTCTTCTGATTTCGAATTTTGTTTTTGGCTGTAGCGAAAATAATTTATCTACATTTGGTTTGATTCGATCATAAATACTTTGAAAATTAGCAATTACCTGTTCTGGTTCTGTGAATGGTTTGAGTTCTTTTTTATTTCTAACCTCTTCAAAAAACGCAAGTAAAGTACCTTTAAAACCAACTTGGTTTTTTACTTTTTCCATTTCTGCATTCAATCGAGCCACTTCTTTTAAACCCAATTCATGAATTTCTTCTGGACTCATTTCAGTAGTTGTCCATTGTTTGACATAGATTTTATATAAATCTTTTCCAAAAGGCAAACTTCCTATTCCGCTCGTTGCTCGCGATGCAGGGAGATATTCTTTCCTTAGGAAATCAGCCATTTTTTTGTACTGAGGAATTAACTTATTATTGATAGTTTGCGTATATTTTGCTGTCAGATCCTCTTTCATGCTATCCGGAAATGAAGCGGGCATTAATTTAATCGAAGAGTAGAATAAATTGTCTTCTATTGCTGGAGTCGCCATTTCTGAAAATTGTGGAATCAATTTCTGAGTTAATGCTCGTGGCAAAACTACTCCTTTGCTGATTCCTTTTTTCATATAAACCATAGCAGAGTCTATCCAAACCGCATACTGATCCATTCTCTTTAAGAAATTGGTATAGTCTTTTTCAGTTTTAAAGGGTTGTGCGCTAGTTCCTCCTGCAAATTGTCCCATGGTTAAATGTGTTCCCCAAAATTGATGAACCGGCAACAGATTAGTAGGTTGTTTCAATAATTCTTTACCTATTTCAACTTCCCACTTAATGATTTGGTAGCTATTCTTTTCTTCCTCGTTTAAGTCATCGATGGCTATTTGTTGTAGTGCGTTCTGGTATTTATTAAAAAAAGCGGTTTGCAGTTTTCGATATCCATCAGTCATCTCAAATTGCAGTTTGTCGTTGTATTCGTTTTGACCATTCTGAGTGGCAGATAAAGGGTCTAGTGCACTTTTATCGTCAAAATAATTCTTAGTTAGCGTAGCAAAATCTTGCTTTTTTTC
This sequence comes from Flavobacterium sp. GP15, assembly GCF_014281985.1. Lineage (NCBI taxonomy): Bacteria > Pseudomonadati > Bacteroidota > Flavobacteriia > Flavobacteriales > Flavobacteriaceae > Flavobacterium > Flavobacterium sp. GP15. The sequence goes on along the minus strand of NZ_JACFTC010000007.1, from coordinate 171,586 downwards.
TTCCGACTTACAATTTACAAGTAGAAATGAGGTGATGAAGGCAATAAAAATCGTGGTTGTTTTTTTCATGATTTATGTATGTTGATAGAATTAGCTAATTTATTCTTTTTTTTAAGTATAAATGTAAGAATAGGTGGCAGACTTAAAAAAATAGCTTTTGTTTTTCTTAAAATTTAGTTAATCCATCTGCGTTACTTCCATTTCAAATCCATTTCATTTATGTTTACGAACTTAATTAATTTACCAAAATGAGAAAAAAATCACTTTTTATTCTACTAGTTATCGGAAATATGTTAACTGTCGAAGCCCAAGAAAAAAAAGAAGAGAAAGGAAAAAATCCTTTTTTTCAACCGTATAACACTCCTTTTAATGTTCCCCCGTTTGATTTGATCAAAAATGAACATTTTAAACCTGCAATTTTAGAAGGAATTAAAGAGCATGATACAGAAATTAAAGCAATTGCAAATTCAACTGCTGCACCAAGTTTTGATAATACAATCCTTGCTATGGAAAATGCGGGCAAATTATTATCCAATGTAAATGCAGTTTTTTCAAATTTAAATTCGGCGAACACCAATAAAGAAATACAAAATATTGCTAAGGAAGTTGCACCAAATTTATCTGCTCATAGAGATAATATTTATTTGAATGAGAAATTATTTGCCAGAGTGAAAGCGCTTTGGGACAAAAAAGAAACGCTAGGCTTAAATTTAGAGCAGGCCAAAATTCTTGATAACTCCTATAAAAATTTCATCCGAAGTGGTGCGAATCTCTCAGATTCAGATAAAGGTGTATTAAGGAAAATTAATGGCGATCTTTCTTTATTAAGTCTGAAATATGGCCAAAATTTATTAGCAGAAACTAATAAATATGAATTAGTAATTACAGACAAAAAAGATTTAAAAGGCTTGCCTCAAGGCTTAATTGACGCCGCTGCAACTGATGCCAAAAACAAAGGGAAAGAAGGTAAATGGGTATTTACACTTTCTAATTCTAGTGTGATGCCCTTTTTACAATATAGTGCTAATAGAAAATTGCGTCAAGAGATCTGGAATGCCTATCAAACTAGAGCGAATCACGATGATGAAACTGACAACAAAGAAAATGTTGTGCAACTGGCTAACTTGCGCGGACAGCGAGCGCGTTTGTTAGGTTTTAAATCGCACTCAGATTATGTGTTAGAAGAATCTATGGCAAAAACACCTGAAAATGTAAATAAGCTATTGAATGATTTGTGGAAGCCAGCTCTAGAAATCGCAAAACAAGAAGCGATAGATATCAAAAACATGATGGCTAAAGACGGAATAAAAGGAGCTGTTCAGCCTTATGACTGGAGATATTATACCGAGAAAATTAGAAAGCAACGTTTTGATTTAGACGAGGAGGAGTTAAAACCTTACTTTAGTTTAGAAAATGTAAGAAACGGTGTTTTTCAAGTAACTCAAAAATTATACGGTGTTACTTTTACAGAGCTCAATAATGTTCCTAAATATCACGAAGATGCTTCAGTTTGGGAAGTAAAAGAAGCTGATGGAAGTCATATTGGAATTATTTATATGGATTTTCATCCTCGTGATTCTAAACGTGGTGGTGCTTGGATGACCTCTTATAGAACGCAAGAAACGGTTAATGGAAAAAGACTAGCGCCAGTGGTATCCATTGTGTGTAATTTTACTAAACCTTCAGGTACAGCGCCTGCTTTATTGACTTTTGATGAGGTTACTACCTTTTTTCATGAATTTGGACATGCTTTACACGGACTACTTTCTAATGTGACCTATAAAAGCCTTGCAGGAACTAGCGTTCCAAGAGATTTTGTTGAATTGCCGTCTCAAATTATGGAGAATTGGGCAGCTGAAACAGAAGTCTTAAAAATGTATGCAAAGCATTATAAAACGGGAGAAGTAATACCAGAAAGCTTAATCAACAAACTTAAAAATGCAGGGACTTTTGATCAAGGTTTTACAACAACAGAGTATTTAGCCGCTTCGCTATTAGATTTAGAATACCACTCACAAACAAAGGATATCATTCTTGATGCAAATGCGTTTGAGAAAGCAGCAATGAAAAAAATTGGTTTGATAGATGCTATTATCCCTAGATACCGAAGTACGTATTTTAATCATGTTTTTGCTGGCGGATATTCTTCGGGTTATTACAGTTATATCTGGTCTGGAGTTTTAGATACAGATGCATTTGAAGTGTTTAAAACAACTAATTTGTTTAATCCAGAGAAAGCAAAATCATTTCGCGAGAATGTTTTAGAAAAAGGAGGCACAGAAGATCCTATGGTTTTATACAAGCGTTTTAGAGGTGCTGAGCCAAGTATAGAACCTTTGTTAAGAAAGCGTGGATTAGATAAAAAAGAAACAACTTTAAAAAAGTTAAAAGGATAAACTAAAATCTATTTTATAACAAAGAACCCTACATCAAAATAAAAATGAGGTAGGGTTTTTTGTTTTTAGTGCTAAACCAATACTTATCCGTGATAAACTCTAGATGAAGTTATTTTATCGTCTCTTATGTCTAGTACTTCAGCCACTAGCATATCTTCTTGATCATCAACCGTTCTTATGTACTCCATAAATACTCGGTCTCCGTTTGCGGTAAGTGTTTTTACTTTGTAATTTAAACTTGGTAATCGATCAAAAGCATCTTGCCACCATTCTCTTAGTTGTTGTTTTCCAGTAACAAATCCGTTTGTTTCGGGTTTTAATATTTTTAGTTTTGGACTAAAATGTACTGCATCTTCATCGTATAAAGACAATAATTTTTCTAATTCTTTATTGTTAAAAGTCTCAAACCATTTAAAAGCAATCGACTGTAATTTTTCAGGTGTCATATAATTGAGGGGTGCGTTTAAATAAAAAATCCCATACCGTATAGAACGGAAGGGATTTTTGTTTAGTATAAATTAAAGTACGTATTAAACGTTCTTCAAATTGATGATTTCTTGATCAGTAAGTAATCTCCAGTTACCTCTTGGTAAATTTTTCTTCGTTAATCCAGCAAAAGCCACACGGTCGATTCTTAAAACATCATAATCAAAATGTTCAAAAATACTACGAACTACTTTTACATTAGAAGAGCGCAGTTGTAAACCAATTTCACTTTTCGCTTCTCCATCAATATAACTCACATCTTCAACAAAAACGCGGTGTCCATCAAGTGTCAAGCCTTTATTTATCTTTTCTAAATCTTCAAATTTCAAGTTTTTATCTAGGGAAACTTGGTATATTTTAGATGATTTCTGGCTAGGTAAAGTAAACTTACGAATCATATCGGTATCGTTAGTAAACAATAACAAACCGGTTGTATTTTTGTCCATTCTTCCTATAGCACCAATTTTTGCTGTAGTAGAACCTTTTACTAATTCTAATACATTACGATATTCTTGACCTTCGTCCATCGCAGTTGTAAAGTTTTTTGGCTTGTTCAACAAGATATAAACTTTCTTCTCTGGTGTCAATGTAGCACCGTCAAAATTAACAACATCACCAGGTTTTACCATATATCCCATTTCGGTAACCGGAATTCCGTTTACTTTTACAGTACCAGACGTGATGTAAATATCTGCATCACGACGCGAACAAGCCCCAGAATTAGCTATATATTTGTTCAAACGAATTTCGTCTTTTACTTTTGGTCTCTTTGCCGCTTGGTTTGGCTTTTTCTCTACTTTATCAGAAACAACTTCTGCAACTTTAGTAACGGTTTTAACTTTTTTTGGCCCTTGTGCCCTTTTTTGCATCGCAGGTTTTGGCTTGTTAGAACTTGGTCTTGAACTAGTTGCTCTTGGACCACTTCCTTTATTATTGCCTTGCTTATTATTCATAATATTCCTTAATTTGCGCAAAGGTAGTATTTATATAATTGATAATCAATAGTTGAGGACTATAAATAGGTAACTATCTAGCTAATAAGTCACTTAATTGTTTGAGTTTCTTTTTCTGGAGCTATTTCCCGCTTTTCACTGTATCTTTTATAATATTTTCCTTTCCGCCTTCAAAAGGCTAAAAGCCAAATATTATAAAAGGATGCCGTTGCAATCGGGGCTAGGCGAGTATCCTAATTAGCTATTCTTGTAATAATAGATTTAGCAGTATCTAAAATCTATTTTTAGTTTTTTTAAATAGTCAGCAGCATTCTTTTCCCATGCCATAATACCGTTGGATCTATCAAAACAATACAAAATACACCTGCCACAATTAAAAATTTGAGCACGTTGTGTAGAAATAAAAATTGCCCTTTTCGGTTTGCTTTCCAAAGGTATAACAAAAAGAAAATCAATATGATAAGGCAGGAATAAAAATAAATATCCATAAAGCCAACATCGGATATTTCTATTAAAACATAAACAGGAATAATTATTAAAACTGTCAATGTTGTTATGATTTGTTTGGAGATCATCTCACCATAAACAATAGGTATGGTTTTATAACCATTCGCTAAATCTCCTTTTAAGTTTTCTAAATCTTTAATCATTTCACGAATAAGAAGCAGGATAAAAAGAAAAGTTGCGTGCGAAAAGATCACTCCCAATTGTCTTTTGTAATTGTCAATATCTTCAAACGGAATGCGTGTGTAGAAGTAAAGCAAAATAGCAAAAAAAGGTAAAACCGCTAACAAAGCAGCTGTAAGATTTCCAATTAATGGGTATTTTTTTATTTTATGAGAATAAAACCAAATAAAAAATATATAGCCAGAGAAGAATAAAAATACGCGCCAGGAAACAAATAGAGCCATCAAGGCTACAATAAAATTAAGAGTAAAATAAACGCTTAATTTTGTTTTCTGACTGACCAATCGATCCAACATTGATTTGTTAGGACGATTGATTAAATCCTTTTGGCTGTCGTAAAAATTATTAATAATGTAACCCGAAGCGATCGTTAGTGAGGAAGCGAAAACCAGTATAAACAAATTGAAATCCAACAAAATATCTAAAGCTCTTTTCTCGGGAGCGAGTATAAATACGGCAGATAAATACTGCGCTAAAATAATTATTGGAATGTTATACCCTCTAACTACAGAGAACAAACTTGCAATTTTCATTATAAGAAGTTTGTGCTTTCTGTTCATTGAAACATCTGGTTAGCCACAAAGGCACAAAGGCTCTAAGTATTTTTTATTAGTAATTAAACAACAATTATTTCGATATTTATTTTAATTTTCTCCTCGTGGATGTACTATTAAAAATAATTTTAAAATTGGTAAACTACTTCTAATTTATAATCGATCAATGACAGTCTTGCTTTTTCTAAATCTTCTGTAAAACCTAGAATATAACCACCTCCGCCAGAACCACATAATTTTAAATAGTAGTCATTGCTATCAATTCCTTTTTGCCAAATTCCGTGAAACTGCTCTGGAATCATAGGTTTAAAATTATTCAAAACTACTTTCGATAATTTTTTGGTGTTCATGAACAAAGATTTCATATCACCACCCAAGAAATTTTCTACGCAAGCATCAGTGTGTTTTACAAACTGATTTTTCAACATAGCACGGAAGCCTTTATCTTTTAAGTTTTCCATAAAAATATTAACCATTGGAGCGGTTTCGCCCACAATTCCTGAGTCTAACAAGAAAACAGCACCTTTTCCGTCAAAACTTTGAGTTGGAATTCCTGTTGCTTCAATATTATCTTTAGAATTAATTAATATAGGAATACTTAAATAACTATTTAAAGGATCTAAACCGGAACTTTTCCCGTGGAAAAAACTTTCCATTTGAGAAAATATATTTTTTAATTGTAACAGTTTCTCGCGAGTTAAATTCTCTAAAACTGTAATTTTATTTTGAGCATATTTGTCATAAATAGCAGCAACAAGAGCGCCACTACTTCCTACACCATATCCTTGCGGAATGCTAGAATCAAAATACATTCCCGTTTCGACATCTTCATTTAAAGTAATTAAGTCAAAATTGACTAAATTAGGTTGTTCCTTTTGTAGGTTTTGCAAATACACCACAAAACGTTTCAGATGTCCATTCGATTTTATCGCTTCCTCAGATGGGTTTTCCTCTTTTTTCAAAGCGCCATTGTAGAAGTTATAAGGAATTGACAATCCCTTTGAGTCACGGATGATTCCGTATTCGCCAAAGAGTAATATTTTAGAATAAAATAAAGGTCCTTTCATATGAGGTAGGTAATTAGCAATTTGGGATTGTTAATCTGATTTTATATATTTTTAAAAATCAGCAGTATCAGCTTGATTTTCTTTTTGTATTTCGTTATTTATTACCGCTTGTTCCTCTGGCGATAATTTCTCCCAAGCTTCTTGCTTGTCTTTTTCAAAAATCGTTTTTATGGCATCAATTATCGCTTTGTCATTAGTCGCTAACAAAAGCTGTATCAATTCTATTTTTTCTGACTGAATATCCATAATCTAACTATTAGAAAATAAAGGTATTGAAAAAAACTTAATACTCAACCGCTCCACTTCCAATTTCGTCACAAATGTACTGACGATTTTGGCAAAAGCCAACTAATTCGTCTTGAATAAATTGCAATACAATTTCTTTATCCTTATTTGGATACAAAACATGCACATTTGCTCCAGCGTCTAAAGTGAAACAAACGGGTATTTTAGTAGCATTCCTAAACTTCCAGATGGCATTAATGATTTCTAAAGTATTAGGTTTCATTAATATAAAATACGGCATCGAAGTCATCATCATCGCATGCAAAGTCAAGGCTTCGCTTTCTACAATTTTGATAAATGCATCTAAATCTCCATTTTCGAAAATAGCAATTAATTGCTCTAAATTTTCATGCGCTTGTGCAAATCGCCTTTCGGCAAAAGGATGATTGTGCATGAGCTCATGACCAACGGTACTAGAAACCTGTTTTTCGCCTTTATCAACTAATAAAATGGTGTCTTGAAAATTTTTGAAATTCTCATGAACAGCGTGCGGAAATTCTACTCCAAATAAATCAGAACTTCCAGGAATATTGTTGTGATTTCCCCAAACTACGATTTCTCCTTTTATACTACGACAAGCACTTCCAGAACCTAAACGTGCGAGCATTGATGCTTTTTGATAAAAATAAGCTTCCGTCATTGCTGGATTTAATTCTTTCTCTAAACGCATCAAGTTCATCGCTAAAGCCGCCATTCCTGATGCCGAAGATGCGATTCCTGAACTGTGTGGGAAAGTATTTTCGGTATCAATCGTAAAATGATATTCTTTTAAAAAAGGCAAGTAAATTTCGATTCGCTCCAGAAATTTCTGAATCTTTGGTTTAAAATCTTCTTTTGGTTTCCCTTCAAAAAGTAAATCAAATGAAAAAGTATTGGCTGTTGCATTTTCCGTAAGCGAATTATCTCTTTTGGCGAAAGCCAATTTAGTAACTGTTTTGCAATTATTAAGTGTAAAACTCACAGATGGATTTGCAGGAATCTGATTGTCTTTTTTGCCCCAATATTTCACTAAAGCAATATTGCTAGGAGCGCTCCACTGAAAGTTACCACTTTCTACAGTATGCGTATAGTTTGAAGGAATAAAATCCGTTGCTGTAAACATAATTGATAAATTTTGTGCAAAGATACTCTATTTTTTACCGCTGATTCGTAGATTTTTTTAAATCAATTCTGATGAAAATTGTAGTGCGATCTGTATGTAATTTGCTTTTTCTAATAATTATCTTTTTCTAAACTCAACAATAGAATAATAATTATAATCTATTTTGCTCGTCATTAAGGTCAGCCTCTTTTACTTCTTTCTTTTTTGCTGAACCAAAACTGTAGGTAAGAGATACAGTTACTTTTCTTGTTTCCCAACGATTTACCCAGTTGGTTGTTACGTTATCTTGTTTGGTAGTTTGTATCCATTGACTTTTTTTCAATACGTTTTGAGCGCTAAGATTCAAACGTAATTTGTTGTTAAGAAAATCTTTTCGCATACCAAAAGACATATCATATGAGGGTTTGAAAGTGGTGTTTCCATAATCTCCATTTTTACTGTAAAAGCTATTCCAAGTGGCACTCCAATCTTTTGCAAGGGTAAAAGACTGATTTATTCCTGCGGTGTACGATATACCACTATTGTCAAATTTATAGCCTTCCAAATCAGATTTAGCTTGTCCAAAAGAAACTTCGCTACTTACTTGAGCTTCCCACCATTTTTTTAAAGTCCAACTGGTGTTGTAGGAAAGTCCGATGCTTTTAGAACTTCCAATGTTGTCATAATACAATGTTGTAATTTTTGTATCCTTATTGTAATCTATAATTTGATACATTTCGTCTGTAGAAAAATTCGCAAATAACGAAACAGATGTTTTTTGTTTATTAATCCAAACTAATTCAAACGCATCGGTAAACTGAGGAGTTAAATTAGGATTTCCTACAGAAACATTATACGTGTCTATATATTCGTAATAAGGATTTAGATATAAATAACGAGGTCTTTGGATGCGGCGGCTGTAGGAAAATTTGAATTGATTGCTTTCTAAATTGGCATTAATGCTAAAGGAAGGAAAAAGAGATAAATACTGATCTTTATTCTTAGTATTAGAGGTTACAGAAGTAGCATTATAATTAATGTATTCTGCTCGTAATCCTGCTTGAAATTCTAACTTCCTTGTAGTGAAATTTGCAATTCCATATCCAGAAAGAATAGATTCTTTATAAATCAGTCGATTGCTTCTGTTGGTATTTACAACATAATCTCCTTGCGCATTTTGGTCTTGTAAAACAATCGTATAATCATTGTTTACATAACTGTATTTGCTTCCTGTTTCTATACTAAAGGCTTTATTTATCTTTTTCTCGAAGTCTACTTTTGCACTTAAGATATTAAAGTTTGTAGGGTTTTGGTATTTTACAAACTCATTGTTTTTGTAATTATCGTTGGTAATAGCTCTAAAATATGAATTTGATGTAATGCGGTCGCTTTCATTTTGGTAATTTGCATAATTTATTTGGGCATCCAATTTAGTATCTAAACTATCTGTGGCAAAATTGTAAAATACAGTACTTGTTAGGGTATTATTAAGAATTTCGTTTTGTGTTTTTAAGATCGTATAGCGATTGTAAATACTATTGTCAAATTCTTCGGTACGTCCGTTTGTAAGTTCATCACTTTTATAAACACTGTAATTTGCAGAGGCACCAATAGTAGCATTGGTATTTAATTTGTGCGCGGCTCCAAAGTTTCCAGAATAACTATTAGAAATAGGCAACCAATCATTTTTTTGCTTTAAAACTGTGGTAAGAAATGGATTTACTACAGTTTGTTCTATAGTTCTGTGATTTGCAGATTCCGAATAATTATAGTTTAAACCAAATTTAAGGTTCCATTTGTCGGTATTGTTGTAAAGGTTTATTCCGTTGTAGTTTTTGATGAATTCGGCATAACCAATGGATGTTTTTACATTTCCCGTTAATCCCGTTGCAGCAGATTTTTTTAAAACAATATTAAAAATACCGGCACTTCCAGAAGCATCATATTTTGCGGAAGGATTGGCAATAATTTCAACTGTTTTGATATTGGTTCCATCCATAGTTTTTAGATATTGCTTAAGCTCTTCACCAGTTAATAAGGAAGGTTTGCCGTCTATCATAATTTGAAGATTAGCATTTCCTCTAAAAACTACATTTTCATCCTTGTCTAAACGAACTCCTGGCAACTTGGCTAAAGTTTCAAGACCGTCATTTCCAATGCCCAAACCTGCTTTTTCTACATCAACAATCATTTTATCCTTACTGAGTTTTATCGCACTTTTATTTTGCATTATCACGACTTCATTAAGAGCTACGGAATCTTCCTCTAAATAAAAATCTTGATTTTGAATCGCCTTTTTTGCAGTGTTAATTTCTGATTTAAATGTCTTATAACCCAATATCTCTACTTGAATATAAAATGATGGAGTATTAAGTAGGATTTCATAATGTCCTTTTTCATCTGTGGTAGCGAATTTTAGGAAACTATTATTTTGAGCATTAAAAACAGAAACAGTTGCAAAAGCTAACTTCTCTTTATTGTTTTTTGCTGCTATTGTTCCTGTAAGTTTGGTTTCTTGTGCAAACAAAAAATTAATGTTGAATACTAAAAAAAGGATAAGGACTGTTTTCATGATGTTTGGTTTTGTTGTAGCAAATTTATAATAGAGAAACGGTGCCTAAATTCATTTTACACGATACGGTCTTTACACTACACCAAACCTTAAAAAGTATTTAATTTGTATTTTTTATAAAAAAAAGTAGGTTTCGTATAGCCAATTGGTGCGTTGATCCAAAAAAACATTTAAAATGGATGTAGAATGTGTAATTTCATCCCATGGAAATAAATAAAAAACAGTGGTACTTTCATTTTGCCATAATCCTTGTAGTTGTGATTATGGATCTTTTTGCAGATTATATTTATGCTGGATCAGAAGGGTTTGTCAAAAATTTTAAATTCCCTTTAAATTATGGGCGCATCATTATTTATGTAGCCACTTTTACAACTTATGCGCTAAACTTTTTTGTTGTTTGTCCTTACACGCTGCGAAAAAAGAATTATTTTAAATTTGCTTTGGGAGTTTTAATTCTCATTATTATTTTTGGGCGTATTCGCTATTTAGGAGAAGAAGTAATTTTATATCATTTCACCGGAAACCACAATTACTTTGAGGAGTCTAGAAAATTCTTTTTTTATACTTTTGACAATTCTTATTTTGCGCTCAAAGGGATTTTATACAGCACCTTATTGTATTTGTTCTTTGAGTTTGCAAGCAATCAAAACCGCATTCATAAATTGGAATTAGATTATAATAAAGCGGAACTCAATTTTCTTAAATCACAATTAGAACCTCATTTTTTGTTCAATACACTGAACACTTTTTATACCGATTTAATAGATACACAACCTAAGATAGCCAAAGATATTCATCGTCTTTGTGAACTATTACGTTATGTAACTTACGAAGCCGAGCAGGAGTTTATGAGCCTGAGTAAGGAAATTAAATTTATTGAGGATTATATTTATCTTCACAGAAAAAGATTTGAAGACACTCTATTTTTAGACTACAATGTAGAAGGAATTGTTGGAGAACAAAGTGTACCCTCATTAGTTTTTATACATTTTGTAGAAAATATTTTTAAACATGGAATTATCAACGACAGCGAAAATCCTGCAAAAATTAATATAAACATTACCGAAAACGAAATTACAGTAGCAACTTACAATAAAATTTCATCTTCAGAAAGATATAATAATAGCGGAATTGGTAAGGAAAATTTAAAAAGAAGGCTGAGTGCCATTTATAAAGATGATTATGTGTTAAATTACAATCAATCTAATGATACCTTTACTACCGTACTAAAATTGCCACTTAAATATAAAATATGAAAATATTAAAATGTCTAATTGTTGATGATGAACCACCTGCAATCCGATTATTAGAAAAATATGTTTCTAAAGTTCCTTTTTTGGATTTAAAAGCCTCTACAACAAGTTCTCTAGAAGCATTATCTAAAATTGAAGAAGGCGATATCGACTTGGTTTTTTTGGATGTTCAAATGCCTGACTTAACGGGTTTGCAGTTGTCAAAAATTGTAAAAGGGAAAACAAACATCATTTTTACCACGGCTTATCCGCAGTTTGCATTGCAAAGTTATGAAGTAGACGCTGTAGATTATTTGCTTAAGCCATTTGAATTTGAGCGTTTTTATGAAGCTGTTTTAAAAGTAAAAAATAGTTTTCAATCAGAAATTAAAGAAGTTTTAAAAGAAGTAGATGAATTTATATTTATTAAAACAGACGGTAAAAATAATTTTGAAAAAGTCTATGTTAAGGATATCTGTTACATCGAAGGCTTAAAAAATTATGTAGCCATTCATTTAAACAACAAGCAGATTATCACCAATAATACCTTAAAAAGTATAGAGGATTTTTTGCCTACTTCAGAATTTATAAAAACGCATAAATCATTTATTGTTTCGATGCGACACATTTCTAAAACAGATTCGTTGTGCGTGTACATAAACGACAAATGCATTCCTATTGGAGATACTTTCAAGAAAGAACTTTTTGAAATCATTCAACAAAAGAAATTATAATTTTAAAACCTTATTGAATTTTCAACATATTTTATTTTTACATTTTGAATGAGTATTATTTATCAATTCTAATTGTCAGCAAAGTAGTTATATTACAATAGATACAGCTTATTGAATTGTTTAAAACAGTAGTTTTATTGAAACATATGTTTTTAAGAAATGCATTGAAGTTTTCATTAAATTTGTAAAACATAAAACACATTAAAATGAATAAGATTACCCGAATTTTATCAGTAGTAGTTACTTGCCTTGTGATAGGTTATTTTTCAGGAATCGTTACTCGCTCTGCTATTACAGATTGGTATCCTACTTTGGTAAAGCCTAGTTTTAATCCGCCCAACTGGATTTTTGCTCCAGTTTGGAGTTTGCTTTATGTTATGATGGGAGTTGCCGCAGGTTTGGTTTGGAACAGATTAGAATTTGAAAAAGAAGCCGTAAAAAAAGCGCTAATTTTCTTTGCGATACAGTTAGGATTAAACGCCCTGTGGTCGTATTTATTTTTTGGATTGCACAACCCAATGCTTGCAGGTTTAGAAATTATCGTATTGTGGTTGATGATTTATGAGACCTATGTTCAGTTTGGTAAAATCAATAAAATTGCGGGTTATTTGTTTCTGCCATATCTCGCTTGGGTAAGCTTTGCAGCGGTTTTGAATGCCAGTATTTGGTGGTTGAATAAATAGTATGATTACTATTGACTTTAATAATTATAACTTTTTAAAGTCACTGTTTTTATAAATTAAAAAGTCCATTATGTTTAATACACTTGTTTCTTTTGAAAGTGTTTGCGACTTAGGATCTGCTTCACAAAATTGAAGAAAGAGATTTATTTCCTCTGGTTTTAAATGTAGTGTTTGTATATAGAACCTTTCATCACAAGTCTTTCTTGCCAAAGGTGCAAATTCTATTTTAGGAATTTTTTTTTTGATGGGCTCTTTTTCTTTTTTAAAAAGAGCCATAATTTTACTGCCAATTTTTATTAAACCGACACCATTTTCAATTCTTCCATCGTAAACAGCGGGATTTTTTAAACTAGTTGAATTTTTTATTAAGTTCATTTCCTCAATTTTCCCTTCTTCCCATTTAGTATCCGCACTCAGTTTAATAGAAGGTATGTTGGTTATTACTACTTCGTTCAACTGTTCTGGTTTGAGTTGTAATGAAATTATTAAGTTGTTGAGGTTCATCGTTTTTTGATCAACCATTAATCTCTTTATTTCATAGTTTTTAGAAATGAAAACTAATTCATCTCCAACTTTTACTTGGATACTAAATGTTCCTAATGTATTAGTAGTAATAACTTGTTTAGAATTATAATTGGCCACATCCACTTTCGAAACAGGATTTTTTTCACACATTACCACACCCTTTAGTATTTTTTGGGATTGTGAAAAAACAGAATTTACCATGATAAAATAGCAAGCAAACAGTAATTTTCCTTTCATAAATAGCAAATAGATAGAAAGTAAAAATATAAGTTTAATCCTAAAATAAAGTTAGTAAAGCATTAAAGTCTTGTTAATTGACTTTTAGTCTTTAAATAGTATTCGCTACAATAAAACCACTCGTCCAGGCGTTTTGAAAATTAAATCCTCCAGTTATCGCATCAATATTTACGATTTCGCCCGCAAAATAGAGGTTTTTATGTAACTTACTTTCCATGGTTTTAAAATTAATTTCTTTTAAATCGATTCCTCCGGCCGTGACAAATTCCTCTTTAAAAGTGCTTTTTCCATTCACTTGAAAAGTACCATTTACCAGTTGGTTTATTAAGTTTGTCAGTTGAATTTTAGATAAATCGGCCCATTTTGTTTCGGCTTCAATTCCAGAGGCAATCACTAAGCTTTCCCACAATCGATTGGTTAATTCAAAAGGTGATTTTTTAGAAACTGATTTTTTAGCATGCTCTTGTTTTAAGTCTTTTAGCTTTTTTTCAACTTCTTCTGAATCAGCATCATTAAGCCAATTTACAAAAATTGTAAACTGATAATTTTTGTCATGCAAAATTCGTGCTCCCCAAGCCGAGAGTTTTAAAATAGCCGGTCCGCTCATTCCCCAATGCGTAATTAGTAAGGGTCCAGAAGAAATTAGTTTTGTATCTTTTACTTTTACAGTCGCTTGTGCCGCCACTCCTGATAATTCTTTTATTCTAACATCTTTGATATTAAAGGTAAATAGCGAAGGAACTGGTGTAATTACTGCGTGACCAAAATTTTGTAACATATCCCAGACTTTGGGATTACTTCCTGTTGCTAATACTAGTTTTTCGCAAAGATAATTTTCGGTTTGTGTTTCTATTTTCCAAAGTGCCTCTTGTTTAAAAATAGATTGCACGCTTTGTCCAGTTAAAACAGCGATTCCCAATTTTTTTGTTGCTTCTAGAAAACAATCAATAATCGTTTGAGAGGAATTTGAAACGGGAAACATACGCCCGTCCGATTCGATTTTTAGTGCTACACCGTGTTTTTCGAACCATTCAATAGTATCACCAGCACCAAATTGATGAAAAGGACCTCGAAGCTCTTTTTCGCCACGCGGATAAAACTTTACTAATTCATTTGGTTCAAAACAGGCGTGAGTCACATTACATCTTCCGCCACCAGAAATTCTAACTTTTTGTAAAACTTCGCTACCACGTTCTAGAATAGCTACTTTCAATGTTGGGTTTTTCTCTACAATATTTATTGCTGTAAAAAATCCTGCTGCGCCACCGCCAACTATAATTATATCAAAATTCTGATTCATATTCTGTCTGGGAAATCAGTAATGATTCCGTTTATGTTATATTGTTTTATTTTCTCGATGTCCTCTGGTTCATTGATTGTCCAGGGAAAAACGTGTATTCCTTTAGATTGAATTTTAGAAACGTTCTCTTTGTTTAGCAAATGAAAATGTGGGTGAATTGATCTTGCCTGAATAAATTTGGCGAAAGCCAAAGCCAAGTCTAAATCGGTTTCTGTTAAAACACCAATATGAATCTCTTCGCTTAAAAACCGAACTTGTTGTAAGGCATTCCAGTCAAAACTAGAAACTATAAATTGATTGTATTTCCAGTTTTTCTCCGAAACATATTTCTCGATCAGTACTACTATTTTTTCAGCTGTTTCATAACTCTTTAATTCAATATTGACCAAACAATTTTGATTAACTAAATCTAAAACTTCAATTAAAGTTGGAATTTCATGCTCATTATTAATTCTAAAAGCTTTTAATTCAGACAAAGATAACGTCTTTACAAAGCCATTTCCGTTTGTGGTTCTATCGATTGTTTCATCGTGAATAACTATTAATTCATCGTCAAGACTCAGATGAACATCTAATTCTATTCCGTCCACTTTTAAGTCTAACGCTTTTTGAAAAGAAATTAATGTGTTTTCTGGTTCGAAACCTTTGGCGCCACGATGGCCTATTTTAAGCATATAGGAAGATTTTTTTTCAAAGGTAACTAAAATAAAAAAGCACAAACCAAAAACGATTTGTGCTTTAGAGATTCGCAATAGATTATCTAAAAGTTAAAAATTAACTTAAGGATTATTTATTTCTATACTTGATCAGTTGGAGTTATGATTTCAGCAGGAGCAGTGCTTTTGCTGTTTACTTCCTTTGTATCCTCTCCTTTTAAATAAGTAGGTAAATTTAATCCTGCCATATTAAATAAATCATTCAAAGGAGGAACCGTTTTCATCATGCCAGAGACAAAATTAGCTGTAGAACCTGCACCATTGTCACCATTATTTCCAGAATCCCAAACCGTGATTTTATCAATTTTGATGTTTTTTACAGCTTCCACTTGAGTTCGAACCAATTCGGGTAATTTTTCAATCAATAATAATTGGAAAGCCTTTGTAGGATCTCCACCAGCAGCGCTAACTACTTCCTTATATCCTTCTGCTTGTTTTGTTAATATTTCATATAACCCTTTTGCTTCTGCTTCCATTTTTGCAAAGATAGCATCGGCCTCACCTTTGGCTAATTCCCTTGTTTTTTCGGCCTCAGCTTGTGCATCAATAATTGCTTTTTGTTTTGCAATTTGAGCAGGAATAACAATATTAGCATTTTGAGTAGATCGTTCTCTTTCTGCACGAGCTTCTTCGGCTTTTTGCTCTGCAACATAGGATTCTTCTAGTGCTCTTGCACTTTGTACTTTTTCCGAGGCGAGTGCCATTCTTAATGCTTCTGCTTCGCGCTCTCTTCTTGTTGCTTCTGATTGTGCAATAGCAATACGTGCTTCATTTTCTCCTTGAATCGCAATTGCATTGGCCTCCGATGTTTTTACACGCGTATCTCTTTGTGCCTCTGCTTTACCAATACTTTCATCCTTGAAAGCTGCAGCAATACTTACTTCTCTATCTTTATTTGTGATGGCAATTTTTACGTCGCGATCACGGTGGGTTTCTGCAATTTGAACGTCTTTCTCACGATCTGCCATTGCTTTTCCAGTTTCTCCAATTTTTTCTTGTTCTGCAACTGATATCTTAGCTTCATTAATAGCTTTTGCAGCAGCTTCCTTTCCTAGAGCTTCTATATAACCCGATTCATCTTTGATGTCGGTTACGTTTACGTTGATTAATTTTAAACCAATTTTCTTTAATTCCGAATCTACATTTTTAGAAATATTCTCTAAGAATTTATCTCTGTCAGAGTTTATTTCTTCGATAGTCATTGTAGCAATAACCAAACGCAGTTGCCCAAATAAAATGTCTTTTGCTAATTCCTGAATTTGTTCTGGCTGTAAACCTAGCAAACGTTCAGCAGCAGTATTCATACTTTCACTTTCTGTTGAGATTGCAATAGTAAAACGACAAGGAACATCAACCCGAATGTTCTGACGCGATAAGGCATTGGTTAAATTCGCATCAATAGAAAGTGGTTTTAAATCTAAATATTGAAAATCTTGAACAACAGGCCATATAAAAGCACCTCCTCCGTGAACACATTTTGCAGAAGTTCCTCCAGTGCGACCATAAATCACAAGAATTTTATCAGAAGGACATCTTTTATAACGCGATATAAGAGTTAAAAAGGAAACGAAAATAACGAATACGGCAACGACAATAATAATAATTTCGGTCATGGTTTAGTTTAATTTAATTTTTTTCTACAATTAATAAGTTGTTTTCAACAGCAATTACTTTTACGGAAGAATTCGAAAATATTTTTTCATTTGAAAGCGTCATGGCATCTAGTTCATGAAAAGATCCATTTACGCTAATTAGTACTTTTCCTTTTCCAGATTTAGCTTCTGGAATGGTAAGATATACTTCGGCTGTTTTGTTAAGTGTATCTTCTATTTTGAAACTATTGTTCTCCGATAATTTTAAAATTTGCTTTACTAATATAAAGAAAACGCCAACAAAAGCTAAACCGATTGTAAGGGAAACACCAATCAGCACTGCTTTGTTCTGAATGGAATCATAAAATGAAATTCCGCTCCAGCTAAATCCTAATAAAAAGTTGATAAGATTGCGCAAGGTGAAGATTTCAAAAGGTAAATCTCCATCCCCAGCATCGGAGTCGATATCGGTTTCACCGCCGCTTAGGCCAATGAAAGTCATAATGGTTTGTAAAGCAAAAAATAAGCTAATTGGTAATGCGATATACCAGAAAGCTTTAAGCAAAGGTTCGTAGTTTTCTAAAAATTCCATTGGTTTGGTTTTGATTGCCAAAAATAGACGGAATTTTTTACAAAAGTTATATTTCTTAAAAAAGATATAAAATATATTTAAGTGTTTTACTACTTTTTGATAAAGTTCATTATAAAAAAAAAACACCTTCATTTACAAAGGTGTTTTGAATAAGATGATAAAAAGCTTTTACTGTTTTTTATTATTTAGTTTCGGAAATGGCTTCTAATAAAACAATATCAAATTCAGAATCTATACTGACTTTTCCGTTTACAACCAAAACTTCTTTTCCTGAGTAAGTATCTTTTAGCTTTGTTCCGTTTTTAAAAATAGATGCTACAGTTACTTCTTTTTGACCTACTGGCAGATTTAATCCTATAATAACTGAATCCGAATAATTATTCTTGGAGAATGTTCTAGAAAAAGTATAAGGCTGGTCGGAAATTTTTTTGTGAATTCCTGCACCAATTGAAGGGTGATTTCTTCTAAATTGCCCTAATTTTTGCCAATGTAATAGTGTTTTTTGAGTTTCTGAATTTGATTTAATTTCCTCCCAATTCATAAAAGAACGCAATGTTGCATCACCTTCTGTACCTTCAATTACTAACGATCGTGCACTTTCATCCCCATAATATACTTGAGATAATCCAGGCGAAAGTAACAACTTAATTGCCGCTTCTTTACTTTTTGTGCGTTTGGCATCAAAAGGAGCTCCGTCATCGTGAGAAGATAAATAGTTTAAAACACTGTATCCTTTCAATTCATTATTTAACTTGTCTGAATATTTAGAGAATATAAATTCATATTCTTTTTGGGCATCCCCTTTAAATTCGAAATTGATCATGTTGTTAAAACCATTTTCGAAATAGTTGATTTTTTTATCTCCAAAGTCAAAAATTTTTCCACTGCCGATGCCATAATTATATACTTCGGCAATTGTATAGAAAGAATTTTCATCTAAAACTTTAGTAGGGTTATTTTGCTTCCAAGTGGCAAAAGCAAAGTCACATTGCGTTTTAAAATCAGCCCAAACCGTTTCTTCGGTGTGTTTTACTGTGTCGGCTCTGTAACCATCAATCCCGTAATCACTAATATAATCTGTGAGCCATTTTATAATATAATATTTGGGTGCTTTTGGATATCCTGTTCGAGCAAAAAACGCATCTAATTCTGCCATTTCTTTTTCATAGCGTCCTTCTTTTTTCCACTTTTCGATTAGAAAAGGAGGTAAATCTACATTTTCATTACTTTCTGTTTTAATGTCAGGAAGGTTAGAGACTAGCGTACACGCAGTGGTGCCTTCATAGGATTTATAATCACATACTGGACCTGTTCGTACCCAATTCTTTGGCCAGACAGTATCTGTTTGTGTTACCGGTCCAGTATGATTGATTACACCGTCTAGTATAATTCTAATTCCATGTGCATGTGCTTTATCGACTAGCATTCTTAAATCTTCCTTGGTTCCAAAGTTAGGATCTAAGTTAGTCCAGTCTCTCGTCCAGTAACCATGAAAACCATATGTTAGTCCAGTTCCTTCATCTACACCATCGTGAATTTGTTCTACAACTGGTGTAAACCATATTGCATTTATTCCTAATTTATCAAAATAGCCTTCTTCTATTTTTTTGGTAATTCCTATAATGTCACCTCCTTCAAAACCGCGTAATTTTGCCGTTTTTTTATTTCTTTCAAAATTAGTATCATTTGATGTATTGCCGTTATTAAAACGATCTGTTAGTAAGAAATAGACATTGGCTCCTTCCCATACAAAAGGTGTTTTCTGTATTTTAGAAACATTTTTAGAAGTGGAACAACTTCCCATAATAATTGTTAGGAATAGAAAAAAAGGGATGAATTGCTTTTTCATTTTTTAAATTTAAACGATTGTATTTTAGCTCTTTTATTCTGAATTTTTTAGCTTATTCTAAAGTAAATTAAGTCGGGCTAATAAGCGATCAAACACTTATTTACTTTCGACAATACTAATTGCATAACCTCCCCCAGGCGCAGATAATTGTGATAGTTTTGATTTATTAGTGATTGTACTTTTAGTAATAGTGTATGCTTGCGGATTTGTTTTGTAATGCGCATCTTTAGCGTCAGCATAGAGTATAGCGGTGTATTTTTTTCCTTTATCTAAAAAATAAAAATTAATTATTGAAGTGCGGCTGTTGTCTCCATTTACGTTACCTACAAACCAATTGTTAGTTCCTTTTGCTTTTCGCGCTACAGTAATGTAGTTACCAGGTTCTGCCTCTAGATATTTACTTTCATCCCAATCTACTGCTACGTCTTTTATAAATTGAAAAGCATCTGGGAACGCATTATAATGTTCTATTAGATCTGCTGCCATTTGTAAAGGACTATACATCGTTACATACAAAGCCAATTGATTGGCAATAGTGCTATTTACATGTGACTTATTATCAGGATTTAGTTTGCTGATGTCCATTTCAAAAATTCCAGGCGTGTAATCCATTGGTCCACCGATTAAACGGGTAAAAGGTAAAATCGTTACATGATTTGGTTTAGAACCACCAAAAGCTTGATATTCTGTTCCTCTAGCCGATTCATTGCCAATTAAGTTTGGATAAGTTCTAGAGATTCCTGTAGGACGTATGGCTTCGTGAGCATTCACCATTATTTTGTAATCGGCGGCTTTTTCTATGGCATATTGGTAATGGTTTACAGACCATTGGTTATAATGATTTTCTCCACTTGGAAGAATATCTCCTACATAACCACTTTTTACAGAATCATAACCGTTATCTTTCATAAACTGATAGGCTTTGTCCATGTGACGCTCGTAATTCCGAACTGAACTTGAGGTTTCATGATGCATCATCATTTTTACTCCTTTAGATTTTGCATAGGCTTGAATCCCTTTTACATCAAAGTCAGGATATGGAGTTACAAAATCAAAAACATAATCTTTAGAATGTCCAAACCAATCTTCCCATCCTTCATTCCATCCTTCAACTAAAACGGCATTAAAACCATGAAGAGCCGCAAAATCAATGTATTCTTTTACATGCTTCGAGTTGGCACCATGAGTTTTATTTGGTGTGGCCTTAGAATAATCGGTAATGCCTAACTGAACAGAGGGAAAATCATTGGTATAAGCCCAAGAACTTTTTCCAGTAATCATTTCCCACCAAACACCCACATATTTTATGGGTTTTATCCAAGAAGTATCTTCTATTTTACAGGGTTCGTTTAAGTTTAGTGTCATTTTAGAGTTCAAGATTTCTCGGGCATCATCGCTCACTATTATAGTTCTCCAAGGTGAGAAGTTAGGTGCTTGCATGTATCCTTTGTCTCCCTTTGCATCTGGTGTTAGCCACGATTGAAAAATCATGCTTTTATCGTCTAAATTCAAATGCATACACGAATAATTAATCAAAGCGGCCTCATGCAGATTGATATAAATCCCCTCCTTTGATTTCATCATTAATGAAGTTTGCACGCCTGTTGGTGAAAAAGATTTTTGGGATACGTTTTCAGTAAATGCTTTTTCTGAAAGCCCTCTTATTTCTGATAATTTCGATTGTGTGTAATCATACTCTTGAGTGTCATAATCTCCTGGAATCCAAAAAGCAGTATGGTCTCCAGTCATTGCAAATTGTGTTTTTTCCTCTTTAATAATAAAATAAGTAAGGTTTTTTTGTGTTGGGAATTCATATCGGAAACCCAAACCATCATCAAACAATCTAAAACGAATGATAATTAATCGTTCCGTTTCTTTTTGTTTTAATGTTACTGCTAGTTCGTTGTAATGATTCCTAATTTTGTTTACTTCTCCCCAAACTGGTTTCCAGGTTTCGTCAAAACTAGTTTGTTTTGCATCCAATATAATAAAATCATCAAGTAATGATTTTTTGTCGTCTTTTAGCTCTAGTCCTAATGTACTTGGTTTTATAACATCTTTGTTTTTGTATGTAAGGTTATAAGTTGGAGTTCCATCATCCAATAAGGAAAATTGCATTACAAATTTGCCTTCAGGTGATTTTAATTCTTGGGCTTGGATAATGCTATTATTAAGAAGAATAAATGCAGTTAAAAATAGATTTTTCATATTTCTTTTTTTTTAATGATATCGTAACTTTTAATTCTGTGGGCTTTTGCTAGCAAACACTTTTTGGCCATTAACGACTAGCGCTAGTTTTGTGTCTCCATTGACATAAAAATGAGTTTCATTTTGACTCACCACAACGGTTAAAATCTGATTTCTAAAATTAATTTTAAAGGAGTACGACTGCCATTGTTTTGGAATTTTTGGAGAAAAATGCAAAGTGTTGTCTCGTACTCTTAATCCACCAAAACCTTCTACAATACTCATCCAAGTTCCAGCCATAGATGTAATATGACATCCTTCTTCTACTTCATGGTTGTAATCATCAAGATCCAAACGAGAAGTCCTTAGATAAAAGGAATAAGCCATATCCATTTTGTCTAATAATGCTGCTTGTATAGAGTGAACACAAGGAGATAGGGAGCTTTCATGAACAGTAAAAGACTCGTAAAAATCAAAATTATTTTTTAATTCTTCTCTAGTGAAATGATCTTCAAAGAAATAAAAACATTGCAAAACGTCAGCTTGTTTGATGTATGGCGAACGCAAAATTCTGTCCCAAGACCATTTTTGATTGATGGGTCTTTGGTCTTTGTGTAAATCGGCTACGCGAACAAGGTCTTTGTCTAAAAAACCATCTTGTTGTAAATATAGATTGTGTTCTTCAGAAAACGGGAAATACATATTATCTGAAACATTTTTCCAAGATTGTAATTCAGAATCGGTTATTTTTACTTTTTCAGTAATTCTTTTGTGATCCAAGGGATATTCTAAGGATACTTTCTGAATTTGTTCATAGGTATATTCAAGGCACCATTTTGCAATATAATTGGTATAAAAATTATTGTTGACATTATTTTCATATTCATTAGGGCCTGTAACTCCTAAGATTACATATTTTTTTTGACTACTAGAATAATTTACTCTTTGATGCCAAAAACGAGCAATTCCGATAAGCACCTCTAAGCCTTTTTCTGGAATGTAGCTGTAATCACCTGTATACCTATGAAAATTATAAATAGCAAAAGCAATGGCTCCATTTCTATGAATTTCTTCAAAAGTTATTTCCCATTCGTTATGGCATTCTTCACCATTCATGGTCACCATTGGATACAAAGCTGCTCCATTTACAAAGCCTAATTTTGAAGCGTTTTCTGTCGCTTTGTCTAATTGATTATAGCGGTAGGTCAATAAATTGCGCGCAACTTCTTGATCTTTTGTAGCCATATAAAAAGGAATACAATACGCCTCAGTGTCCCAATAGGTTGAGCCGCCATATTTCTCTCCTGTAAAACCCTTTGGTCCAATATTCAGTCGAGAGTCTTTACCCAGATAGGTTTGGTTTAACTGAAAAATATTAAAACGAATTCCCTGTTGTGCTTTTACATCTCCTTCAATGGTAATGTCTGACATTTCCCAGATCTCTGACCAAGCATTAATTTGATCTTCTAATAGTAATTCATATCCTTTGGATACTGCATTTTCGATTGCTTTTTCTGCAGCAATTAGTGTGTTTTTATGGTTTAAAGAAACGGTATAACCTCCTATTTTTTGAATAGAAGATTTTTCTCCTTGCGCAACTATGACATCATAGTTAAATTGTATTTTATCTGATTTTGTTTCTACATCAGAAGGAGAAATAGCTGTTTTTTGTCCATTAGACCAAATGCTGTTTTGCATGAAAGTCGTTACTTTAAAATGAGTTTTAAAGGTTTGAGCTGTTACAAATGCTTTGTTATTTGCCTTTGATACCTCGAGCGGCTCCCAGAATTTTTCTTCCCAATTGGCATCTTCATTCGTAATTCCTGCATCAACATAGGGTTTGTAAATTATTTTTGCATTTTTGTTTAAAGGCGTTATTTCGTAATTTATGATACCAATCTCGTCAAGTTTTAATGAAACAAATCGACGTACATTTACTGCAATTTCGGTTCCATTCTTCAGTATGGCATTGAAGGAGCGATTGTACCATCCTTCCTTCATATTCAATTCTCTACGAAAGTTTTTTACTTCCACACAGGTGTTCAAATCTAAATTTTCTCCATTAATTTCGATATCGATTCCTATCCAGTTAGGAGCATTCAAAACTTTAGCGAAATATTCGGGATATCCATTTTTCCACCAACCCACTTTGGTTTTATCGGGATAGTAAATACCGGCAATGTAACTTCCTTGAAAGGTTTCTCCGGTATAATTTTCTTCAAAATTTGCACGTTGTCCCATCGCGCCATTGCCTATGCTGAACAAACTTTCGGAAGATTTGATACGTGTAACATCAAACCCTTCTTCTATGACAGACCAATTATCTGGTTTTATATAATCTTGATTCATTTCGCTTTAATTTGTAATAAGCCCTAATTAGTAGAGATTTGCTCCGTTTTAGGAATAAGCAAGTAAGAGGACTAATTAGGTGTACTTGATTTTAAAAAAGTAATTTTTAGGAATTGGTTATTTTGAAATAAAAAACTCTATAAATGGGTTTTTTATAGCTGTAAAATCTTCAAATGTATATTTTGCTTCCTTTAATATAGAAGTATTTCCTATTCCGACACTCGTCATATTTGCTATGTTTGCAGCTTGAATTCCAGCTACAGAGTCTTCAAAAACAATTGCATTTTCTGGAAGAACATTTAAAGATTTTGCTGCAATAAGAAAAACTTCAGGATCAGGTTTAGCATTCGTTACATCATTGCCATCAACAATTGCATCAAAATAGTCTATAATTCCTGTTTTCTGTAATATTGGTCTAGCATTTTTACTGGCAGAACCTAAAGCTATTAATTGTTTTTTTTCTTTTAAAAATTGTAGTGTTTTGTGAACTCCCGGAAGAATCTCGGTTTCGTTCATGTTTGTTATATAGATGAGATAATCTTCATTTTTTTGGAATAGAAACTGTTCTTTTTCCTCTTGTATAAGGTCAATTTTTCCTATTTCTAAAATGATATCTAAAGAGCGCACGCGGCTCACTCCTTTTAATAATTCATTATGATCTAATGTAAAATCGATACCTAGCTGATTGGCAATTTTTTTCCAAGCTAAATAATGATATCTGGCAGTGTCAACGATCACTCCATCTAAGTCGAAGATAAATGCTTTCTTATTCATTATTGCTGTTTTATTACGTCATCTACATCCTGTACTTTAAAAACTAAAGCAGCAGCAATCAAGAAACTAAAGCCACTAGTAACCAATGCGAAAATAGCATTGTCATGGTAAACATATTTAACTAATGGTCCGCCGATCAAGGCATTTATAATTTGAGGAACTACAATAAAAAAGTTGAAGATACCCATGTAAACTCCCATTTTCATAGGAGATATTGAACCCGCTAATATAGCGTAAGGCATAGATAAAATACTAGCCCATGCGATTCCGACACCTATCATAGATAATATTAACCAGTTTTCATTTGGCACGAAGTAGATTGATATTAATCCTAAACCTCCAATGACCAATGAAATAGAATGTGTTATTTTTCGACCTATTTTTTTTGCAATGTAAGGAAGGGCAAATGCGTAGAAAGCCGAAACGAGATTGTATATTCCAAAAAGGACTCCAACCCAATCTCCTGCATTTTGGTACGCCTCACTTTTGCTATCGCTTATGGGTAAGCCGTATACGTGATGGGCTATGGCAGGAGTGCTAAATACCCACATTCCAAAAAGACCAAACCAAGAAAAGAATTGTACCCAACTTAACTGACGCATCGTTTCAGGCATTTTTTTGAAATCTTCAAAAATGTCTAATAAGCTGTTTTTTTTGATTTTTACAGTTGAAACGTTTGTTTCTAAAAGTGTCTTTTTTTCTTCAAATTGTGCTAATTCTTCTGGAGAATATTCTTTTGTTGTAAAAATCGATACTAATATGGAACCAACAAGAATAATAGCTCCAATGACAAAAGATAAAATTAAATGCATTGGAACGCCGCCGCTTTCATTTCTATTAGAAACGCCAAACCAATTCGTTAATACATATGGTAGCCAAGAACCGATTACAGCACCAAAACCAATTAAAGCGGTTTGTACACTAAACCCAAGAGTTCTTTGATCCGTTCTTAAGTTGTCGCCAACTAATGCTCGAAAAGGTTCCATGGCAATATTAAACGAAGCATCCATGATCATAAGCATTCCAGCACCAACCCATAAAGCAGGTAATAAGGTAATAAAAATGGCCGCTTGTGGCATTAATATTAAACCTACTGAAGCTAATACAGCACCTAATAAAAAGAATGGTTTTCGTCTTCCGAGTTTTCCCCAAGTTTTGTCGCTGTAATATCCTATAACCGGTTGTACAATGAGTCCCATTAAAGGAGCAATGATCCAAAACCAAGATAATTCATGTACGTCTGCACCAAAAATTTGGAGA
The DNA here is from genome assembly GCF_014281985.1 of Flavobacterium sp. GP15. NCBI lineage: Bacteria > Pseudomonadati > Bacteroidota > Flavobacteriia > Flavobacteriales > Flavobacteriaceae > Flavobacterium > Flavobacterium sp. GP15. Next base: position 145,475 of record NZ_JACFTC010000007.1, on the reverse strand, counting down.
ATTCTGCTGGCATTAGCATTTTGAAGGGCAAAACCCATCTGGATTCCTAAGAAACCGAAACTCATGTTCCAAATTTCCCAGAAACTTAATCTACGCTTTTCCATTATCGTAATTTAAAATTGATACGATAAGCGCTATGCTTATCAAAACTTGTCTTATTTTCGAAGTAAAAGTCAAAGCTTTGAGTGGTAAATATAAAAATATATTTTAATTCTTTATTTTTTATAAAGAAATAAAAGCAAAGATTTGCAACTACAAGGTTGTAGTAGTGAAATAAATAGGAAAAAAGATAAAGTATGTTTCAGGAAAAAGCCAAATTTGGGTGTTAATTTCTAAAAGTGAACTACAATAACTGTGATTAAAAGCTAAAAATCACTTGGTAGATTCTCTTTCTATCAGATGAGTTTCTATTACTTCTGTTTTGTAGCTTTCGTTTTCTTCTTCGTCTTCTAATTCAAGTCTTTCAATTAGCATTTTCGCAGCAACATTTCCCATTTTTATACCACTTTGACTTACAGTAGTTATAGTAGGAGTAGAGTATTTAGAAATCATGCCGTCGGTAAAGGCAATGACAGCAAGGTCGTTAGGAACGTTCAATCCAATTTTGTGAGCCGTTTTTATAATTGTTACCGCAAACAATTCATTTACTGCAAACACCGCATCGATCGCTTTATCTTCTAATAATTTGCCTATTGTTATTTCGCAGGTATCAATATCTTCAATTTTAATGATTAGTTCGTCATTAAAAGGAATGTCGTTATCTAAAAGTGCTTTGGTGTAACCATCGGTTCTAAGCTTGCCTACACTTACATAATCTACAGTGGTTACTAATGCGATTTTTTTTCTTCCTTTATCAATTAAGCTTTGAACTGCCTCGTAAGCAGCTAGTTTATCATCAATTATCACTTTGTCACACAAAATTTCATTGGTTACTCTATCAAACATTACGACAGGCATTCCTTGATTTATAACTTCTGTAATGTGATGAAAATCACCTTTAAACTGCGTCTCTTTAGAGAGTGACATGATAAAACCATCTATGCTACCATTGGCAAGCATCTCCATATTTAATACTTCTTTGTCAAAAGAATCATCGGATAGACAAATGATTACACTATAACCGTTTTCGTTAGCTACTTGTTCTACACCGTTTATTACTGTAGAAAAAAAGTGATGAACGATTTCGGGAATGATGATGCCAATTGTTTTTGTTTTTCTATTTTTTAAACTCAGCGCTATATTATTGGGTTTATAATTGTAAAACTTTGCAAAAGCTTGCACTTTAAGTCGGGTATCTTCGCCAATTTCAGGGCTATTACGAAGTGACTTGGAAACGGTTGAAATAGAAACGTCTAATTCTTTTGCGATTTGTTTAAGCGTAATTTTCTTTTTCATATTGCAATCGAGTAAAAATTTATTTCGTAATAAAGATAAAATATAATTTCACAATTAATAATTTAATTGGTGAAAATGCAAATAAATCAGAAAGTTTTCAACACTATCACGTTTTCGTAGACCAGGAAAAAATACTGCTTGTCGGGAGTAACAAATTTTACATAAATTTAACATTCGAAGTAATAGTTAAGCATTAAGATTCTACAAAAAATCAATTAATTTAAATGAAAAGTATGAAAACAATTTATAAAAAGTTGTTCATTTTAATATTACTGCTCCCATTCAGTATTTTGGCTCAGAGTACTTTAGGAGGAACTGTCTTAGATAAATTATCGGGGCAACCTATTCCTGGAGTAAACGTAAATATTGAAGGAAACAAAAGTGGCGTTTCTACTGATTTTGATGGTAAATACCAATTGTCGAATGTAAAAAAAGGAGATAAAATTGTTTTCTCTTATATTGGTTATGCCAATGTTACCGCAATTTTTACAGATCAAAAAACACTAAATGTATCACTGGTTGAAGATGCCAACCAACTGAATGAAGTTGTAGTACAAGTAGGGTACGGAACCGTAAAGAAAAAAGATGCCACAGGAGCCGTAACAGTATTATCTACTAAAGATTTTAATAAAGGAGCCAATGTTACTGCGGAAAACTTATTAAATGGAAGAGTTGCTGGTGTAACTGTAAATACGAGTGGAGCTCCAGGATCTGGATCGCAAATTAGAATTCGTGGTGGCTCATCTTTGTTCGCGAGTAATGATCCCTTAATTGTTATAGATGGTTTGCCGATTGAAAACAATTCTGATAAAAATTTTGGTTCAACCTCTATTTTAGCGTCTATAAACCCGAGTACAATTGAGTCTATGACGGTATTAAAAGATGCTTCAGCCACTGCTATTTATGGTTCACGCGCTTCTAACGGTGTTATAATAATTACTACCAAAAAAGGAGGAAAAACGCTTGCTGTAGATTATAATTTTCAATATGGGAGTGGTAATTTAGTAAAAACTATTGATGTCTTTGATGCCAATTCTTTTAAAGCGATTATTGCACAAAGAAGACCAGATGATGTTCCGAAATTAGGTAATGTTAATACAAATTGGCAAAAAGAAATTTATAGAAGAACTGATTATGTAGATAATAACATTTCATTAAGAGGAAACTTATTTAACATCATTCCTTCAAGAATTACAGTGGGTAATACCTATCAAGAAGGTTTGCGATTAACAAATGTATTTAATAGAAATACAGTTGGTTTAGCCTTAAACCCATCCTTTCTGGAAGATCATTTGAAAATAAAATTGAATGCCAATTATTCGAACGAGAACAATAGATTCGCTGATGGTGTGGAGGGAAGCGCATTGCGATTTGATCCTACCCAGCCAGTATATAAGTCAGGTTCTATTTATGGTGGTTTCTTTGAATATTACAATAACGCAAATGGCAAGCTTATCTCGCAAACTCCTAGAAATCCTGTTGCACAATTGTTGCAAACTTTTGATGAAGGAAAAAACAATCGCTTTTTTGGTAATTTAGAATTAGATTATAAGTTTCATTTTTTGCCAGCATTAAGAGCGGTTGTAAATGCGGGATTTGATCAGGCCGATGGAGAAAGAGCTAAAACAGCTTCGGCCTTCGCAGCCAGTTCAGGCACTAATAATGACATTCCTTTTGGTACCAATGAATTCTCCAGAAGTGTTAGAAAAAATAAATTATTGGATGCGTATTTAACTTATAATACTTCTTTTGATAAATTGGTTTTTGATATTACTGCTGGATATTCGTATCAAAAATGGGATTCGTTCAACTTTATTACAGGAAATACAAACGATCCTAATTTGCCAACAGGAATTACTGGTTTTCCACAAAAAACCATCGATTTTGATAGAGTTAATGTTGGGTTTTTTGGAAGAACAAATTTAAACTTCAACGATAAATACTTGCTTACTTTATCTTTTAGAAGAGATGGTTCTTCTCGATTTGATAAGGATAATAGATGGGCCAACTTTCCTGCTACAGCCTTTGCATGGAAAATTAAAGATGATTTATTACCAAATAGTACTGCCGTTTCTGATTTGAAAATTAGATTAGGATATGGTATCACAGGACAGCAAGAGATTGGTAATAACAATGATTATTTACAACAATACAATGTAGGAAGTGGTAGCTCTCAATACTATTTTGGGACTGTTGCTTTGCCAATTGCAGTTTCTGCCAGACAAAGTTCTAATCTAAAATGGGAAGAAACCACTACTTATAATGCAGGAATAGATTTTGGTCTTTATGACAATAGAATTACAGGAAGTGTTGAGGTTTTTTATAAAGACTCTAAGGATTTATTAGCCGATGTTGCTACAGCTGACGGAAGTAATTTTTCTAACAGATCTTGGCAAAACATTGGTAGTTTTACTACCAAAGGAATCGAATTTTCAGTAAGTACAGATGTAATTAAAACCAAAGATTTAAATTGGAATCTTAACTTTAATGTGACTGCTTTTGAACGTAAGATAACGGAGTTGAGCTCTGATTTTATTAGAGTTGGAGAAAATTTAGCAGGAACAGGAACCCAAGGACAAGTGCATCAAGTAGGGTATGCTCCAAACTCTTTTTTATTGTACAAACAACTTTATGATAACACTGGAAAACCTATTGAAAATGGATATGCAGATTTAAATAATGATAACGTGATTAACTCAAGCGATAAGTATATTTATAAAAATCCTGATCCTAAAGCTACTTTTGGTTTGGCCTCTACATTAAATTATAAGAATCTTGATTTTTCTTTCAACTTTAGAGCAAGTGTAGGTAACCGAGTATTTAATGCTGTTAATGCCAGTAGAGCACAATACAATTTATTAACAACAGGCGGAACGGTGGGAAATATTCCAACTTCTGTTTTAGAAACAGGATTCAATACAACTTCAAATGTAGTTTTATCCGATTTGTTTGTTGAAAACGCTTCTTTTTTGAGGCTGGATAACATCACTTTGGGCTATACTTTTCCAAAATGGTTAGAAGGAAAAGCCTCTTTGCGTTTATTCGCTGGGGTACAAAACGTTTTCGTAATTTCAGATTATTCTGGTTTAGATCCAGAGATTGCAAACAACGGAATTGACAATACCATATACCCGAGACAACGCTCTATTTTAGGTGGGGTTAATGTTAAATTTTAATAATAAGATCATGAAAAAAATAAATTTTATTTACTTCCTATTTGCTTTAGCGACATTGCAATCGTGTACGGGTGATTTAGATGTAGTAGCAGAAGATCCAAGAGTACTTTCTTCGGAAAAACTATTTACTACTCCTTTAGGATACAAGCAAGCATTGGCTGGTGTATATGGCAATCTTAGTTTGACCGGTACAGGAGATGCAGGTTCTTCGTTCTTACAAGGAATTGATGCAGGAACAAGTCAGTTTGGAAGATGTATGTGGTATTTACAAAGTTTAACAACAGATGAAGCCGTTTGGACCTATGAAAATGATGAAGGAGTTGCTGAATTGCAAAGGAATACCTGGACAGCCGCTAATCCTATTTTACTAGGTATGTTTAGTAGAACAATGGCTGAGGTTGCACTTGCTAATGATTTTTTGAGACAATCTACACCAGAATTATTAAGTTCAAGAGGAATTAATGCTACGGCAGATGTTGCAGAAATTAATTTTTACAGAAATGAAGTACGTGTTTTAAGAGCGTTTGCTTATTATAACATGATGGATTTGTTTGGAAAAGCCCCTTTTATTACAGAAAATGATAAATTGAATTTTAAAGGGCCACAATACAACAGACAACAATTATTTACTTTTATTGAAAAAGAACTGAATGAAGTAATTCCAAATCTTAAAGCCGCAAGAACAAATGAGTATGGGAGATTAGACAAAGCGATGGCTCAAATGATTCTAGCAAAAATGTACTTGAATGCTGAGGTATATATTGGCACACCAAAATATGCGGAGTGTATGACTAAATGTACCGAGGTAATTGGTGGAGGATATTCCTTAAAAACGAATTATTTAGACAATTTTAATGCTAACAATAATACCTCCTCTGAGCTTATTTTTACCTTACAATCAGATGGTATAAAAACTCAAAATTACGGTGCTACTACTGTTATAATTAACGGTCAAGTAGGTTCTATCGAATCCAACGGTGCTGAATTTGGTGTTGGTGGTTTTGGAGGAGCGTTGCGTATGCGAAGACAATTAGTAGAGAAATTTGATGGTTCCCAATTTGATACCGATACCAGAAAAACGTATGCAGCTGGTACAAGACCAATTGATATTGCTGAACTTACTAATGCGGGACAAGGATATATTTTGCGTAAATATTCTAACAAAACTTCAGCTGGTATTGCTGGGGTAAACTCCACATTTGTAGATACTGATTTTCCATTATTTAGATTAGCCGATGCGTACTTAATGTATGCTGAGGCGCAAATGAGAAAAGATGGTGCTACCAATTCAAATACTTCTGCCAATGCTTCTGTTCAATCGTTAAATTATATTAATGCTTTAAGAGAAAGAGCAAATAATGGTTCTGCTGTTGCAAATGTTACTCAGGCTCAAGTAAACTTAAACTTTATTATTGATGAGAGAGCGAGAGAATTGCATTGGGAAGGTCACCGAAGACAAGATTTGATCCGCTTTAATAAATACGGTGGAGGCAATTACAATTGGGCTTGGAAAGGAAATGTTGCCAATGGAACTTCATTTGCATCCAATTTAAATGTTTTTCCAATACCTAGTTCATCTATTTCATCCAATCCTAATTTGACGCAAAACACGGGCTATTAAATGACTGTTACACATTAAAAATAAAAAAACATGAAAAATATTAATAAATTATTAGTTGCTTTTTTGAGCATAGTAGCTATTTCTTGTACAGATGATATTCAAGATACCAATAGAGAAGCTGTAGCTGCAGTAAAAGCACCTGTATTATTATCACCAACAGGAGATTTTAATATCATACTTTCTAAAGCAACAGAAAAAGATGTTGTAACCACCTTTATATGGGACGATGCTGCTTATGCGGGAACGCCTACTGTTGTAAATTATACAATAGAAATTGCAAAAGCAGGAACTAAATTTGCAGCGCCAATTGTTGTTACTACCACTACAAGTCGTTTTAAGGCAATTACCGTTGGAGAATTAAATTCAGCATTAGTGAATGGTGGCTTTGTTGAAAAACAAGAAAACTTAGTAGATATTCGTGTAAAATCATCTATAGGAGCTACCAGCAGTGTAGCACAGTTTTCTAATTTCTTTACTATTAAAGTTACTTCGTACCGAACACCATTAGCAAGTTCATTATGGCTTGTAGGCGCAGCTACTCCTGGAGGATGGTCATGGGATGATGATGCAGAAACCGAGTTGCCATTAGTAATAGGCCAAACCAATGTATATCAAGTGGCAGTAATGTTAAATGGTGGAGAAGCTTTTAGAATTTTTCTAGGCAATAATTTCACAAGTAACGGAAACTGGGATGCGAGTCGCAGTTACGCATTTTACGCTAACGCAGGTTATACCATTACTCCTGAATTAGTAAATGCTAATGATGGTGATTTTAATTTTAAATATACAGGACCAACAGGAATGAGAGTCCTAAAAATTGATAACGCTGCCAAAACGATAACGTTAGAATAATTTTTTAATGTATCCAAAACAAGACTATTATTCGAGAATGCATTAAAAAAGTCTTTTGAGATATAAATTGTTAGTTAAAAGGAGTAGAAAACGAAGTTTTTCTGCTCCTTTTTTTGTTTGAGTGTAATTATGAGATTTTATAAAGTTTGCAAACAATGACAACAGCAACAAACGATTCAGTTCAGTAAACATTCAATTTGAAAACAATTTACAGCGTTTCAGATGTCGATGAAATAGAAAGCTGGTGATATGATATGTCTATTAAATATTTTTTAGTTAAGAATCCAGAGGAAGATGTTATAAATTTTAATTCGTTGATAAAATAGCTTTTTAAGAAACTGGATATTACAAGGAAAAAGCAAAGGATAGATGTCAAATTGAAGCTAAAAATAGTTAGTTCAAAAATGTAGCTGGTTATGATAGAGGAATAACTTGCGGCACTAACAATCTGAAATAAAATATTTTACAGTAAATTTAAAGAGAATACTCCAATTAAGTATATAAAGACAATCGAAGTTTTTAATGAATAAAAAGAAATGGTTCAAATGAAAAATAGATCAAAAAAAGCTTCTAAAATAAAACGCTTATAACGAATCTTTAAAATTCAGTTATAAGCGATTTTTATTATTTAAGGGTAATATTGCTCAAAATAGGCGATATGTTTCAGTGAAGTCCTTTTGTTAGAGTACTTTTTGAACAACAATTAAAAACCAAAAATTAAATTTTTCCTTCTTTAATTTCATCTACAATTTCCGGATTTAACAAGGTAGATGTATCTCCAAAATTAGAATAATCACCTTCGGCAATTTTGCGTAAAATTCTACGCATGATTTTTCCAGAACGTGTTTTTGGTAAACCAGACACAAACTGTATTTTATCGAGTTTGGCAATTGGTCCGATATGATTTGAGATTTGTTGATTAATTTCTTTAATCAAGTTTTCTCTGTCGCGATATTCTCCGGTTTCTTTCAAAATTACAAAACCATATAACGCATTCCCTTTTACGTCATGAGGAAAACCTACAATGGCAGATTCAGCAACGGCTGGATGCTCATTAATTGAATCTTCAATAGGTGCTGTGCCAAGATTGTGTCCTGAAACGATAACCACATCGTCTACACGGCCTGTAATTCTATAGTATCCTACTTCATCACGTAAAGCTCCATCGCCAGTAAAATATTTACCCGGAAAAGCAGAAAAGTAAGTTTCTTTATAGCGTTGGTGATCCCCCCAAATAGTTCTTGCAATTCCTGGCCAAGGAAATTTTATACAAAGACTTCCCGTGACTTGATTGTCTTCAATTTCATTTCGTTTGCTATCCATTAATACGGGTTGAATTCCCGGTAATGGCAAGGAAGCATAAGTTGGTTTTGTTGGTGTTACAAAAGCTAAAGGGGATATTAGAATCCCGCCTGTTTCAGTTTGCCACCAAGTATCAACCAGAGGACATCTTTTGCCTCCTACGTGATCATTATACCAGTGCCATGCTTCTTCATTTATAGGTTCTCCAACAGAACCAATTACTTTCAATGTTTCCAATTTAAATTTTTGAACATAAGATAAGTTCTCTTTGGCTAAAGCCCTAATGGCAGTTGGAGCAGTATAGAATTGAGTTACTTTGTGCTTTTCTATTGTTTCCCAAAAACGACTGAAATCAGGATAGGAAGGCACACCTTCGAAAATTATTGTAGTGGCTCCGTTTAATAAGGGACCGTACAAAATATAAGAATGTCCGGTGATCCAACCAATATCTGCAGTACACCAAAAGATGTCATTGTCCTCATAATTAAATACGTTTTTAAAAGTGTATGCAGCATAAACCATATAACCCGCAGTAGTATGAACCATACCTTTTGGTTTTCCTGTTGATCCTGAAGTATAAAGAATAAACAAAGGATCTTCTGCATCCATAATTTCGGCTACATTATTATCCGATGCTTGATCAAGAAGAGGCTCTAGCCAATGGTCACGACCTTCTTTCATATTAATTTCCGAATGGATTCTTTTTACCACCAACACATTTTCTACGCAAGGACTTTTTTCTAGAGCTTCATCAACGATGCTTTTTAAGTCTATTGTCTTGTTACCACGATAACCACCATCTGAAGTGATTACCATTTTGCACTCGCTATCATTAATTCTTGCCGTGACTGCTGATGCTGAAAACCCAGCAAATACAACGGAATGGATTGCTCCAATTCTAGCACAGGCCAATGTAGTAATTGCTAATTCGGGAATCATGGGCAAATAAATGCAAACACGATCTCCTTTTTTTACACCTTGATCTAATAAAACATTTGCCATTTTGCAAACCTTTTGGTGTAACTCATTATAGGAAATGTGAATCGCTTCTTCAGAAGGATCATTTGGTTCGAAAATAATAGCTGTTTTTTCTCCTTTTTTAGCAAGATGTCTGTCGATACAGTTTTTGGTGATGTTAACTTTAGCCTCAGTAAACCATTTTATTTCGGCTTCAGCCATATTAAAATCGACTACTTTGTCCCATTGTTGGTACCACGTAAAATTTTCGGCGGCTATCTTATCCCAAAACTTTCTTGGTTCGCGAATTGATTTTTTATATTCTTTAAAGTATTCTTCTAGATTATTTATTTTGTAACGGCTCATATTTATAGATGTTAGTTGTTTTTTATTTTAAAAAATGATTTTCAATTTCGTGAACTTTTGATTTTGTTATAATGTAACCTCTACATTTTAATAACTCCCTATTCTGAGAATTTTTTTATTGTGTTAATTCATGAACTTGCTCGACTAATTTTTTAACTGAAAAAGGTTTGGTTACATATAAGTTTGCTCCGAGTGCTAGTCCTGATTCAATATCTTTTTCTTTGTTTTTTGCTGAAAGGAAGATGACTTTGCAATGCCGCAGCCGTTCGTTCTTTTTAATGTGTTCTAATGTTGCAAAACCATCAACCATAGGCATCATTACGTCTAAGATAATTACATCTGGAAGTTGATTTTTTAAAATCTCTAATGCTTCTTGTCCATCACGAGCAATAAAAACTTCAAAATTGTTTTTCTTGAACGTGTATTCAAGCGCCATTACAATATTGGGTTCGTCATCTACGATTAAAATCTTTTTCATTTTTTCTTTAACTATTTTCTGCGGTGTTATAATTGGGTAAGGTAAAAATAAAAGTTGCGCCTTCAAGAACTTCTTTTTCTGCCCAAATTCTACCTTTATGGTGTTCTATAATTTTTTTACAAATTGCTAATCCCAATCCACTTCCTATTGGTTTTTTTACATTTTGATTTCTGGACTGATAAAATTTATCAAAAATAGCCTCAAAATCTTCTTTTTTAATTCCTTTGCCATTGTTGTGAATTTTGACCTCGATGTTATCTCTATTTTCAATAATCGAAATTATTATTTTCCCGTTGGCATTTGCACTAAATTTTATAGCATTTGACACTAAATTTGTAACAACTTGAACAATCCGTTCTTCATCATAAAAAGCTTTTATTTCTGAAGAAGATTCTTCAAAAACCACTTCAATTTTTTTATTCTTGATCAATTGTTGTAATGATTCTAAAGTATTTTTTATTGTTCTAGAAATGTCATTTTTAGATAAATATATTTTTTGTTTTCCGGTTTCAAATTTCTCTAAATCTAAAATTTTGTCTATTAAACGGTTCAATCGATCTGATTCGGAAATAATATTTTGTAAAAACTGTTTGCGCAACTCATCTGGTATATCCTCGTCATCATGAAGGATTTCGCTAGCCGCGCGAATAGCCGTAATTGGTGTTCTTAATTCATGTGTAACCGTATCTAGAAATTCATCTTTTTGAATGTCTTTGTTTACGAGTTCTAAATTGGCATTCTTTAACTGTACCGATATTTTTTTTAGTTCATTAGAAGTATCTGTCAGTTTTTTGTTGATGATGAGGTTTTCTTTAGATTCTTCTAAAATTCGCAAGACCTCCGGCAAACTGATCTTATCTTCCTTGATAACACTAGATATTAATATTTTGGCGGAAGCTGTACCAATGTGTCCCGTTAATAGATTCTCTGCAAATTTTATAAATCGCGCATCGGCTGTCGTAATATCTTTGTCTACATTGTATTTTAAATTAAAAATAGTAAGAGCTCTCTTTGTTCTGTCTTCTCCTAAAAAACGTTGTAATACTTTTTGAATGTCACTAATGTAAGCGGTGCCTTTCCAAATAAAAGCATTTTCATGATTGGTAATATATTTGTCAATATCTACAAACATTTCAGCATAATTGCGTTCTCTGTAATTTCCGCTAAAACTTACGGAAATTGCCATATAACTAAAAGTATTAATAAGTAAGCTCCAGAAAAAAGCATGTGGAATTGGTTCCAGATAATCCAATCCAAAAAGCTGAAAAGGTTTTAATAGTGTAATTCCCCAAGGTCCTTCTTGAATAAACAGACTAGTTGATTTTGTAAGACCAATAGCGAAAGGAATTAGTAACGTATAAAAGCATACTGAAAAACCCAAAATAATCCCAGTGATCGTTCCCTTTTTTGAACCTCTTCGCCAAAAGAGCGCGCCGAAAAAGGAAGGTGCTAGTTGTGCAATTATTACGAATGCGACCAATCCTACAGAAAATAGAGAATAATCTAAAATGAAAATTCTGTAAATAGCGTAGGATAAAATGATAAGAGAAAATATACCAATTTTGCGACTGTTAACGATACGTCTGTTGTTTTTTTTCTGCGATGCATTTTCAAGAGATCCAATAAATCCATACGGAATTAGTAAATTATTACTAAGCATAGTAGACAGCGAAATACAAGAAACAATAATCATTGATATTGCTGCCGAAAATCCACCCAAAAATACTAAAACTGTCAAGGTGTTGTTGTCAAATAATTGCGGTATCAATAAAGAATATGTGTCTGAATTATGGCCTTTTCCCTCAAAAAGGATGTTGCCGCCCCAAGCAATTGGAAAAACAAAAATATTAAAAAGCAGTAAGTATAAAGGAAAAAGCCAAATGGCAGTTCTAATATGATTTTCTTTATTGTTTTCTACAATTGCTGTATGAAATTGTCTAGGTAATAAAAAAATGGCAAACATGGATAATATACATAAAAAGAACCAATTAATACCGTTGCTAATCCCACCAATTGTATTTTTTTTGTCGAAATCTTTGAGTAAAGCTGCTTTTTGATAAATATCATCAAAACCATCAAAAACAAAATAAGTTACATAGATTCCTATAATCAAAAAGAAAATTAATTTTAATATAGATTCTAAAGCAACTGCAGTAACAATACCACGTCTTTTTTCTGAAGCATCTACGTATTTTGTACCGTAATAGGAAGCGAAAAGTGCCAAAGCCAAGCAAACATAAGTAGTAGTATCTGTAAAAATATTAGCACTAGATTCTGTCTTTGTAACAATATGAAAAGTATCTGAAATAGATTTTAATTGTAATGCAATATAAGGTACAATACCAAAAATGCATACCATAGTGACTAAGGCGCCAAGAAATCTGCTATTTCCATAACGTAAGGAAATGAAATCTGCGATACTAGAGATTTTATTCACCCTCGAAATTCTAATAATTTTCTTGAGAATAATCATCCATGTAGGAATAATTAATATAGGACCTAAATAAATCGTTAGGTAATTTAAACCGGATTCAGCAGCAACGCCAATACTCCCATAATACGTCCAGGCGGTACAATAAACTGCCAATGAAAAGGAATATACATAGGCGTTATTAGTCCATTTAGAATGACTTCTTTTTTCAGACCAATGGGCAATGAAAAAAAGAATAGCTAAATAAATAACCAATATTAGTAAAAGCCCTATGCTATTCATAATATCTTTTTATAATGAAGTACGAAATAGCAACTGAAAACAACCATGCCGAAAAAATATAGATGTAGATTATTGGAAAACCAAAAATTGGTTTGGAGCTATCAAATAATAGCAAAAGAGGCAGATTCAATACTAATAACAATAGCATTGATAGAATTACTAACTTTTGTTCATGTCTCTTTTTCATAGTAAGATACCGCTTGTTGTGAGCAGAATAGCTAATATAATGGGTGTTGTATTTGTATTATTGATACAAAAACTGAAAAACTGTTTGTACTAGATAAAAGTAACTAAAACCATTGTCTCTTTATAATTAGTCATACTAAAACACAATTAATTTTATAATGTTAAAATTTTATCATTTTGGTACAACAGCTTTATATTAAATAACAAACAATCACTGTAAATAAATACAGGGACTGTTTGTTAAAGTAGTGTTTTTTTAATTCTTTTTTTCGTCGTAATCTCCCATTAAGGCATAGTATCCAAAAGTTCCTAAGCCCAAAACAATAAGAGGTGTGAGCACAAAAAGGATAATAATTCCAAAAACTAAATCCTCTTGTTTTCCGGATACAAATTTTGGTAATCCAAAAGTAAAGATGCAAAAATAAGCTGCGGCAACCGCTAATGCAATCCAAACTAATCCTAAAATTCTTTTTATTTGATTCATAGCTATATTTTTATACGTGAGCGTTTTTATCTTTATTTTTTATGTAAACCATTCCAACTACAAAACTGACAGCAGCAATAACAATTGGATACCAAAGTCCTTCTAAATAAAATTCTGGATGACCAAGATCTTTTGCATTGGTAACAAAATACGTTGAAATAGCCGGAAGTAAGCCTCCAAAAATTCCGTTTCCTACGTGATAGGGCAATGACATAGAGGTATATCTAATTTTAACGGGAAACATTTCAACTAAAAATGCTGCAATTGGGCCATAAACCATGGTTACGAAAATGACTTGTATGAACACAAGGAATACTAAAGACCATTCGTCACTTGAATTAATTTTTACAGTTGTTTTGGTATCTCCTTTTGGTTTTCCATCAACTATAATAGGAGTGCCGTTTTCTAAATGTACGGTTTTTATTTCTTGAAAAGTTGTTCCATCGGTGTACTCTTTGTGAGTAGTATAAACAGAGTCCATGGTTTGTTTTTTGGTCTCTTTTAATTCAGCAAGGAGCGTCGTTTTTGCAACTATTTCTGTTTTGTTTTTAACAGAGGTGGTTTCGTACATTTGTTTGTAAATAGGTCTGTACAGTAAAATTGCTAATAACATACCACCCATCATAATGTATTTTCGACCCACTTTATCACTAAACCAACCAAAGAAAACGAAAAACGGTGTTCCTAGAATCAAAGCAATTCCGAGTAAAGTATCTACTTGAGAAGAATCGATAGCCATTACGGTTTTCATGAAACTCATCGCGTAAAATTGTCCTGTGTACCAAACGACACCTTGTCCCATAGTAGCTCCAAATAAAGCTAGTAAGACAAATTTTAAATTATAACGATTACCGAAACTCTCTTTTAATGGATTTGTACTTGTTTTTCCTTCGCTTTTCGCTTTTGCAAAAACGGGAGATTCATCCATGTTTTTTCGAATCAAATAAGAAACGCCAACCATAACGATAGATACCCAAAACGGAACTCTCCATCCCCATTCATCAAATTGTTCTGGGGTAAGAATATTTCGTGTAGCTAGAATTACCATCAACGAAATGAATAAACCAACCGTTGCAGTGGTCTGAATCCAAGAAGTCCAATAACCTCTTTGTCCCACTGGTGCGTGTTCTGCTACATAAGTGGCGGCTCCACCGTATTCGCCTCCTAAGGCAAGGCCTTGTAACAATCGAAGAATTAAAACGAGTAAGGGAGCCATAAACCCTATGGTTTCGTAACTCGGAATACAACCAATTAGGAAAGTGGCGCCACCCATTAAAAGTAAGGTAACCATGAAGGTGTACTTTCTTCCAATTAAATCACCTAGTCTCCCAAAGAACAGAGCTCCAAAAGGACGAACAACAAATCCAGCAGCAAAAGTTGCTAAAGTAGATAAGAAAGCTGCCGTTGGATTGTCTGATGGGAAGAATTTTGTTGAAATCACAACAGCTAAACTCCCAAAGATGTAGAAGTCGTACCATTCGATCATTGTGCCCATTGAGGAGGCGGAAATTACTTTCCAAATTCCTTTTGTTGATTTCTCTTTCATATTTTTTGGTTTTTTGTTAGTTTGGTTTTTTAAAATGAATAAGCGCAAGAAATCATGGTTCTAAAATTTCCTACTGCTGTTTTATTAGCTCCTGCGGTTGCATTTGATTTATTTAAATCTCCCCAAGTTGCATCGGTGTATTCTAACTCAGGAGTAACTCTAAATTTGTTTTTCTTAAAGTCAACTCTTCCAGAAACTCTCCATACAATATCTACTATTCTATTTCCGCTAATACCTCGAACATAATTCACGAAAGTAGCGGTAGTATTATCGTCTTTCGATCCATTATTTTTAGTATAACCAAAGAATAATCCTGGAGCAATAGCTTTTCCATTGCTGGCAAGATCAATCCAAACAGCAGTTGTTTTTGTAGGATTATAAGTCTCAACTTGACCAGCAATTGTTTTACCAGTATAACCACCAAGCATTACTAAGCTGTTTAGATTGCCACCAGAAATTCCGTAAGCTTTTATCGAAAATTTTTCATTAGAATATTTTCCGTATCCAAAAAATGAAGTGCTATTTGCTTTTTCAGTGGTAACTAAATTATTGGAAACTGTAAGTGGTTGTAGGGACTTATATTCGATTCCTAAACCCAGAATCGAGTTGTTCCCTTTGTATTGAATTTGACCATTAAGTGAGGGTAATACACTGTTTATAGATGCGGAATTTTGTGTTCCAGGTCCTGGAACTGTAAATTCTCTTTCTTTGTATGCAGTAAATGTTACTGAAAATTCAGTAGTTAACATTTGTTTTATTTTAGCTTGTGTTGCCCAGCCAAAAGGATTAAAAAGAATACCTGTGTTAAAGTTTGCCACGCCAGGAAAAACTTCAGGAATAAATTGCGGATACCAAGTTTGTCCTATTGTAACAGCTGTTTTAGACCATTCGAGATTTATGTAAGCATGTCTTAATCTCAATAACCCAATGGTGCCACCTTCAACATTTCCGTAGAAATCGCCTTCAATCACAGAGGACGTTTTTGCGCCCCAAACATTCGGTCCTTTTGCTTTTACTCCTAATCTTGATGTAATGGATAGAAAATTAGATTGTGGAGCATCATTAATATCTTTACCATTAGCGTCTAAAATTACATCTAACGGATATAGATTTAACTGGCCTTCTCTAGTAAAAGCGGACTTTCGACTGTCCCAAATAAAGTCAGTTCTAGCAAAACCGTACAAACTAATGTCCCATTCTTTCTCAGTATTTGTTTGTGTAGGTAATGGTGTTGGAGTTTGTGAATAACCTTGAAAGTAAGCTATTCCGACAAAAAATAATAAACATGCTTTTTTCATAATAACTAGTTGGTTTGGTTTTATCAAAGTGGTTAGTTTCAACGGTGCCAAATTCAATTATTTTATTCTAGAAAAAAATTATGATATATTTTTATGTAAACTACTATAGTTAATCCTTGAAACGCTCCCATTTTATAAGCATAAATTTATCACCAAGTTCTGTGATTATCATACCTGCACCAGAAAGTAATTCTTTGTTTTTTATAAATTCTATTAATTCTAAATGATTAATAATCTTATAAGTAGGGTGGTAGTTGCCATGAGAAGGTTTTTTTATATTATAGGACTTTACCCAGTTGCTAACGGTTACATGTGAAACCCCGATGATTCGCTCTATTTCACGAAAACTGAGCCCTTCTAAATAAAGTTGTAATGCTTTAGTGACATAGTAATCATCGATCTTTTTTCCTATTTTGTTTACCGTAAAAAAATAATTACATTTTTTGCATAAGTACCTTTGTTTGCTGTTTATTACACCACTTTTAATGATGTGATTGCTTTGGCATTTTGGACAGGTTAAAATCTCCATGTATATAAATTTTGCATAAATATAGTAATTTTGCAATTATATTATAAAAACGCATTCATTTAAAACTTTTTAAATTTATCAAAACTTAATAATGATTACATTAATGTACTGTTTCTAACTGCTTATTAATGTGTGTATGTTGTTAACCATAATTCAATTGTAAAAAAAAACATCTTACTTATATTGTATTGATAATCAGTTGTTTTGTGTTTTGTTTGATTTTTTATGGTATATTTGATAAGCGTTTTTATTCTTCTTTTTTAAGAAATCAGATGGATTATTGCGTCAATAGTTTATGAACAATTAAAAATAAAGGATATGAAAAATTTGAATGTTATTTGGATGATGGCAGTAGTTTTTGTGATGAGTACTGCATCTGTGTTAGGACAGTCAGAAGCTAAAAAAAATAAAATTATTGCTGACAGCAAGATGGCAAAAGCTGAATTTATTAAAGCCGATGCTCTTATGAAAGATCTTTTTGAGAATGCGCATGGGTATGTTATTTTTCCTAATGTTGGTAAAGGTGGCTTCGGAATAGGAGGAGCTGCAGGAAATGGTGTTGTCTATGAGAAAGGTAAAATTATAGGTATGGCAAAGCTTTCGCAATTGAGTATAGGATTTCAAGCAGGTGGACAGGCTTATAGAGAAGTGATATTTTTTGAGGCGAAAAAAGATTTATCGCGATTTGAGGAAAGTAACTTTGAGTTTTCGGCTCAAGCTTCTGCAGTAGCTGCCACAGAAGGTGCTTCGGCGAATGTTAAGTATGCAGAAGGTGTTATGGTTTTTACAGCACTAAAAGGAGGATTGATGTATGAAGCGTCAGTAGAAGGTCAAAAATTTA
Source organism: Flavobacterium sp. GP15 (assembly GCF_014281985.1). Lineage (NCBI taxonomy): Bacteria > Pseudomonadati > Bacteroidota > Flavobacteriia > Flavobacteriales > Flavobacteriaceae > Flavobacterium > Flavobacterium sp. GP15. Next base: position 127,731 of record NZ_JACFTC010000007.1, on the reverse strand, counting down.
AGTTTAATAAATTGTAATAATTATTTTTTTTGGGTTTAAAAAAAACAAAAGAATCAAATTTCTAAAGATTTATAATATTTGGTTTCTGTTGACTTTCAAGTTATAATGACTCAAGAAAATCAATAAACATTAATTATATAAAACAAAAAACCCGAATATTTCTATTCGGGTTTTGTGGTACCTCCAGGGATCGAACCAGGGACACATGGATTTTCAGTCCATTGCTCTACCATCTGAGCTAAGGTACCGTGCTATTGCGGGTGCAAATATAGAATCATTTTTAGTATATACAAAACATTTTTTTAAAAAAATCAATTCGTACCTTCGCAACATCAAAGAATATATTATGGTTTTAGTTGTTGATGTGGGTAATTCTAGAATTAAAGCGGCTGTTTTTGAGGAATCTATGCTTTTAGAGCATTTTGTTTTCACGAAAATAGAGCTTCAAAAAAATATAGATTTTATTTTAAAAAAGTTTAAAAAAGTATCAGATCTAGTTGTTTCCTCGGTTGGAGATGTCGAAAAACAATCTTTTTTAGCTTACGAAAAAGTAGTCGATGTTTTTTTTATATCTCATAAAGATTCTTTTCCTTTTCAAAATAAATACAGTACACCACATACATTAGGATTAGACCGAATGGTTCTTGCTGCTGGAGCTGTACTCCAATTTCCTAATCAGAATCGTTTGGTTATTGATGCAGGAACTTGTATCACTTATGATTTTATAGACGATCAAAATAATTATTTAGGTGGAGCAATCGCTCCTGGACTAAGATTAAGGTATGAATCACTGCATAATTACACTGCAAAATTGCCTTTATTGTCCTTAGAAGCGCCCAAAAATCTTATTGGAAACTCTACTTCAGAATCCATTCATTCTGGTATTGTTAATGGATTAGTTTACGAGATTGACGGATTCATAGCAGATTATAGAGCGCGCTATTTAAATTTTATAATAATTTTAACGGGTGGAGACACAGATTTTTTGGCTAAACGATTAAAAAATACCATATTTGCCAATTCAAATTTTCTATTAGAGAGTTTGAACCAAACTTTTCAATATAAAATCAAAAAATGATTAAAAAAATTATAGTAAGCGCTTGTTTGCTTTTATCATTAGTTTCTTTTGCTCAAGAAGGAACTGCTTCTCCATATTCATTTTACGGTATAGGTGATGTAAGGTTCAAAGGAACCCATGAAACCCGTTCTATGGGAGGTATAGCTATTGAGCAAGATAGTATTCACATGAATTTAGAGAATCCTGCGAGTTATGCAAGTTTAAAATTGACGACTTTTACACTAGGTGGAAGTTACTCATCGACTAACTTGAAATCAAATACTAATTCTGCTAAAGCAACAAGATCAACTTTAGATTACTTAGCGGTAGGTTTGCCTTTAGGTAAATTTGGTGTAGGCTTTGGGTTAATTCCATATTCATCTGTTGGTTATAAAATTAGAACATTAGGCTCTGGAACAGAAAACAATCAAAGTTTTAATGGTAAAGGAGGTCTGAATAAAGCATTTATTGGTGCAGGATATAAGATAACTCCTGAACTTAGCGTGGGTGCCGATTTGAATTATAATTTTGGAAAAATTGAATCTAACAATTTTGAATATATCAATGATATTTCTATTGGAACACGTGAGTTAAATGAAGTTGATTTGTCTGGATTTAATTTCAATCTAGGGGCTATGTACCAGAAAAAAATTGATAAGAAACTGTCTTTTTTTAGTAGCTTAAATTATACGATTGAAAGTGATTTAAAATCTAAAAACTCCAGAAATATTGCTACAGCTTTGTATAATTCTAATTTTGATTTGCAAATTGTTGATGTTTTAGAAAATGTAAAGACAAATGAGAATCTAAAAGTGCCAAGTAAATATGCATTTGCTGCAGGTATTGGTGAAGCTAGAAAGTGGTTGTTAGGTGTTGGATACACTTTTCAAGGAGCAAGCTCTATGAGTAGTTATTATAACTCAGCTGTTAATGTGACTCATGAAAAGCACTCAAAATATAGTCTAGGAGGATATTATGTTCCTAGTTATAATGCATTTTCAAGCTATGCAAAAAGAATTACTTACAGAGGTGGATTTAGATATGAAAAAACCGGTTTGATTATTAATTCTGAGCCAATAAATGATATGGCATTAACATTAGGATTAGGTTTGCCCTTGTCAGGAACATTTTCTAATGTAAATGTTGGTTTTGAAATTGGTAAAAAAGGTACCACTACAGCAAATTTAGTTCAAGAAAATTATGCCAATGTAAGTGTGAGTTTTTCACTTAATGAGCAATGGTTTGTTAAACGAAAATTCAACTAAAATTACCATTCATAAATTTATTGCTAAGTTTAGCGTATGACTTTATTTAATACAAAAAATACAATAAAGATTGTCACAGCTTTTGCTGTGACTCTGTTTTTTGGATGCGAAAGTAATTTTAAAGAAATACAAAAAATTAACTTTTCCGAGTTTGTTCCAAGCAGTGATGCTGATATGGTTAATTTAAAATATACCGACTCAGGCCGTATTACTGCAATTTTGGTTAGTTCTAAGATGCTTGATTACGCAAGTGTTAATTTCCCTTTTACAGAATTTCCAAAAGGAATAGATGTTACTTTGTATGATAAGAAGGCAAAAAAAACCTTTATTAGGTCTAATTATGCAATTTCATATAAAGGATCTAGTATTATTGATTTGCAAGGAAAAGTAAAAATATATACCGAAGATGGTCAAATATTAGAGACGGAACAGCTTTATTTTGATCAAAAAAACGAATGGTTCTTTACAGAGCGTAGATTTAAGTTTACCGATCCAAAAGGAGTTTCAAACGGCCAAGGAATAGATTTTAGTAAAGATTTTAAAGTCATTAATTCTCAAAAAATTACTGGCGAAGTAGAAACCAATGAATAATTAATAATACCATGAATTACCTAAAATTAACACAATACGTTTATCTGCTTTTTGCTGCTTATTTCATCTATGGTGGAGTTACTAAACTGATAGACCCACAAACAGGAACTCCTTGGTTGAGTTTTATAATTGCCGCTTTGGCTATTTTTATGTTCTTTTTTAGAAGAAAATATGCTAAAAAATTTGAAGATAGAAATAACAACTCTAAATAGTGGAGATTAGTATTATCATATTGTGTATAATACTAAGTGCTTTTTTTTCAGGAATGGAGATTGCCTTTGTCTCGTCGAATAAAATATATCTTGAAATTGAAAAAAAACAAGATAATTTTCTTTCTAAAATACTGACTAAACTTACTGAAAAGCCTACAAATTTCATTGTTGCCATGTTAATAGGGAATACTATTGCAATGGTTGTTTACGGTTTTTTTATGGGCGAATTGCTTACGCATTGGCTACTGTCTTTTTCAAATCCGCTTTCGGTTAGTTTGGCTTTAATAATAAGAATTGTTGTTTCTACAATGATAATTCTTGTTACGGCAGAGTTTCTTCCTAAAGTTTTCTTCCAGATTTATGCCAATTCATTAATTAAATTTCTTGCGATTCCGGCTTATGTTTTTTACAAGATTTTTTATTTTATTTCAGCATTTTTTATAGGAATTTCAGATTTTATATTGAGAAAATTCTTTAAAACAGAGGGTGATATCACGCCTCTTTTTTTTAGTAAATTAGAACTTGGAGATTATATTACAGAGCAAATGAGCACTGTAGAAGACAATGAATTAGTAGATTCAGAGATATTAATGTTTCAAAATGCATTAGAGTTTTCTGGTGTAAAAGCTAGAGATGTAATGACTCCTAGGATTGAAATTGTAGCTGTAGATTTATTCGATTCGATAGAAGATTTAAGAGAATTGTTTATCGAAACTGGCTACTCTAAAATTGTGGTTTATCAAAAATCTTTTGATGAGATTATTGGTTATGTGCATTCTTTTGATATGTTTAAAAAACCCAATAATATTGAAGAAATTGTAATTTCTGTAGAGTTTGTTCCAGAAACCATATTTATAAAAGATGCCATGAATCTGCTGACTAAAAAACGAAAAAGTGTTGCTGTGGTTTTAGATGAATACGGCGGTACTTCAGGGATTATTACTATCGAAGATATTGTAGAAGAACTTTTTGGCGAAATAGAAGATGAGCACGATTCGGAGGAAGAGTTGATAGAAAACCTACTCGATGATGGTAGTTATCAGTTTTCAGCTCGCTTAGATGTTGAGTATCTTAATGAAAAATATAAACTTAATATTCCAGAGGAAGACTCCTATGGTACGCTTGGCGGATTTATTGTCAATTTTACTAAAGAAATTCCACAAAAAGGTGCTATTATTACCGTAGGAAGCTATCATTTTGTAATACAAGAGGCTACAAACAAGAAAATAGAATTGGTTAAAATGAGCGTGCAAGAGTGATTTTTATTGTGAAAGTAAAAATTCTTGCAAAATAAAACGCTACTAGTATTATTATTAACTAGATAATTGTATTTTCGCAAACTGAATATAAAAATTAACAACAATAAAATGGCAGTTTTACAAAAAATTAGACAACGTTCACTTCTTCTGATACTTGTTATCGGGTTTTGTTTATTAGCATTTATCATAGGTGATATATTCAACAGCGGTGGTTTCAACAGCACATCAAAAGATGTAGGAAGCATTGATGGAAAAGATATCTCATTTGAAGACTTTAGAGTTAAAGTAAGTAATGTTGAGAAAAGTGGGCAAGGGATTACTTCAACTGAAGCAGCAAACAGAGTTTGGGAGCAAGAAGTTTCTATCGCTTTGTTGTCTTCGGAGTTTGAAAAATTAGGATTGAGAGTAGGTGAAAAACACTTATTGGAAGTTTTAAAAGCAGATCAAAATATTGGTGGAAATCCATTGTTTATGAATGCAGCTGGTGTATTTGATGTTGCTAAATTTAAAGAGTACTTCAAGTCTAATCCGGAGCAAGCTCAATTTTTGAAAGACAGAGAAAAAGACGCTGAACTTAATGCGAAATATCAAATGTATAACACAATGATAAAAGCAGCAGTTTATACAACTGAGAGTGAAGGTAAGATGAAATACGAAATGGAAGCAAACAAAGTTAACTTTGCTTACGTTGCCGGTTTATATTCAACAATTAAAGATAGTGATGTAAAAGTTACTGATTCTGAAATTGTAGACTACATGAAGAAAAACGAAAAAAAATTCAAAGCAGACGAGTCTCGTGAAGTAGAATACGTTTTAATTGAAGATAAACCATCTCCAGCAGACGAGGCAGAAATAAAATCTAAAATTAGTGCATTATTAACTGGAAGTGTGGTGTACAACCAAGCAACAGGAAAAAATGATACTGTAGCAGGATTTAGAACTACAAAAAATGTGATTGACTTTGTGAATTCAAATTCTGATATTCCTTATGATTCAACTTATATTGCTAAAAAAGATTTACCAGCTATTGATGCTGATAAATTATTTAACCTTGCTCCAGGTGCTGTTTATGGTCCTTACATTTTTGGTCAGTACTATTGTATTTCTAGATCAATGGGTATGAAAAATGGGGTTAATGCTAAAGCAAGTCATATTTTAATTAGTTATGAAGGAACTCAAGTTCCAAATAAAAAAGAAAAAAGAACTAAAGCAGAAGCAAAAGCAAAAGCAGAAAGTATTTTAGCTCAAGTAACTGCAAATCCAGATAGTTTCTTAATGTTAGCATTTACTGCTTCTGATGATTCTTCTTCTCAACAAGGTGGTGATTTAGGTTATTTTGGTCCAAACCAAATGGTTAAGCCTTTTAATGATTTTGTTTTTAATAACGGAATTGGTAAAGTAGGTTTAGTTGAAACAGATTTTGGTTTTCATATTATTAAAATAACAGACAAGCAAGACGGAATTCGTTTGGCAACTGTAGCTCAAAAAATTCAAGCTTCAGAAGGAACTTCTGATAAAATGTTTACACAAGCAATCAAATTTGAAATGGAAGCTGCTGATAAAGATTTTAGCAAAGCCGCTAAAGAAATGGGTCTTACTGTTGCTCCAGCAGTTTCTGTAAAAGGAATGGATGAGAATTTTGGTTCATTAGGAAAACAAAGAAACATCGTAAGATGGGCTTTTGAAAATGATGTAAAACAAGGTTCTGTAAAAAGATTTGAAGTAGCCAATGTAGGACACGTTATTGCTAAAGTTAAAAGTATTGATAAATCTGGTTTAGTAGCAGTTTCGGTTGCGAGACCTTACGTAGAGCAAATACTTAAAAACAAGAAAAAAGCAGAACTAATCAAAGCTAAAATGACTGGTTCTTCTCTTGAAGCAATTGCTAAGGCAGTTGGTGGTACAGTGCAACAAGCAACTGATATTACTATGGAAAATGCAATGTTGCCAAATGTTGGACCTGAGCCAAAAGTAGTTGGGAATGCATTTGCTTTAGCAGCAAATAAATTATCGGCTCCAATTGAAGGAAATACTGGTGTTTATGTTGTGAAAAACACAAGTACAGTTAAAGCTCCAGCGTTGAAAGATTATAAGACATACGTTGCAAAAATAGAAGCTCAAAATGGTGCTGAAGTAAATAGAGTAATTCCTGCATTAAAAGGAAACGCTAAAATTAAAGATAATAGACAACAGTTTAATTACTAGTTTATATCTTATAGGTTTAAAAAAACCGATACATCTAAAATGTATCGGTTTTTTTTTGTGCTATAATTTTGAACTAATTAGTGAATATGCATAATAAGTTGAGACTTCTATCAATAAAAAAAATGAATTATTTAGAAATCTCTTTTGTGTTTTATTTGTCAGGATTGAATTGTATCTGCAAACTTCCTCCTTTCTATTGATGGCCTTACATAATTATAAAAGTTGTAATTTGTGTTTGCTACTGAAAAGAGTATGCTTCAAAACAGTTAGTTTAATATCATTTCAGCATAAGGGATAACAGTTGTATATCCTTTTTCAACAAAATAGTCTGTTGGGTTTTCAGTGCTAATTACCATTACAAAATCGCCTCCCCAAGCACCAAGACTCTTTATAGTTCCAGTAAAATCAGGAAATGAAGCTTCTTTTACTGTTTGCATTTCAAGAATTAAACTCATATCTATTTCATGCTTCTGAATTGCTTTTGCAAACGATTCAACGGTTTCTGCTTGTAAAACCTGAATTGTTATTTGATCATTTGTAGCAATTATTTTCTCTAAATTATTTTTTCTGTTCTTATTGTAACCGGCAATTGCAATTTTGCTACTTTGTTTTTTATTGAGATATACAAAATAAATGTTTGGTATAAAATCGGGAGAAAAAGAAACTTGTTCTATAATTGGTTTTCCATTTTCTAGATGGTATAAAATAGGAGTATTGTTTTGTGCGCAGGCAATGTCATAACCACTTCCTCCAAAGCTATTTTGAAGTAGCTTAAAGGCATCAATTTGTAACCACTGCGCAATGTTGTTTATAAGGGTAGATGATGTTCCTAAGCCCCAGCTTTTTGAAAAACTAAGCTCTGTGGTAATTTTGAATCCCTTAGAAGGATCCATGAATGTTGGGTTTAGTAAGAACGCTTCTTTTAGGATGATAGTCAAAGTAGTTTTTACAGATTCTTCTTCAAGATCAATTTCGTTTATTAGGTCATTATAAGTAATAGTGTCTTCAAACCAAATACTTCCATCAGCATCGTAACTCTTCCAATGAAATTCTTGCTTATTTCCTTCTTCAATAATTAAATTTTGACCAAATTTGGTAGGAAGTGCAAATCCTTTAGCGCCATCAAGAACGAGATATTCTCCCGTGATTAAAAGTTTTCCGTTACTGTAGAATGTTTTTTTCATTTATGCTGAATTTATTTCAGTATTTTTTAGCTCTTTGATGGTCTCAATCTGTCAAAGAGCTGTTTGTTATTTTCTTATCTCTTCAATAAATGTTACTACTGCACTGTGAGTAACGGTGTTTTTTTTGAAATGCTTCTGAATTAAAATGCGTTCCTCATCACTAGCCTCAAACTGATTGATGATGTTGTTTAAATGCATTTTCATGTGTCCTTCCTGAATCCCTGTGGTGGTTAAGGAACGTAACGCAGCAAAATTTTGCGCTAATCCAGCTACGGCTACAAATTGCATTAGTTCTTTTGCCGAAGGTTTCTCTAGCATTTCTAAAGATAATTTTACTAATGGGTGCAAAGAAGTCAATCCGCCAACGGTACCTAAAGCTAAAGGAATTTCTAGCCAAAAAGTAAAAATTCCATTTTCTATTTTTGCATGAGAAAGACTCGAGTATTTTCCGTTTTTAGATGCATAAGCATGAATTCCAGCTTCTACAGCTCTAAAATCGTTGCCTGTTGCAAGTACTACAGCATCAACTCCGTTCATAATTCCTTTGTTGTGCGTTACAGCACGATACGGTTCAACTTCCGCAATCTGAACAGCTTGAATAAATTTATGAGCAAATTCCTCAGGATTTGGAATGTGTTTCTCTTCTAATTCAGATACGGGACACGAAACTTCAGCTCTGACAAGGCAATTAGGAACATAATTGGAAAGTATGCTCATAACTACTTCGATTTCTTTCTCCGATTGAGTAAATAGATCGTAATTATGCGCTTCTTCTTTTAATGTCTTTGCAAATTGTTCTAAACAAGAATTGATAAAATTAGCTCCCATGCTGTCTTTGGTCTCAAAAGTGGTATGTAGCTGAAAGTAATTAGGCAGTAAATCAGTTTTGTCATTTAGAACTATATCTAAAATTCCACCACCTCTTTTTTGCATATTAACAGTTATGGATTCTGTTTGGTTGAAGAATTTATTCTTAGTTTGAGCAAAAAATAAATTTAATTTAGAAACATCTCCGGTATATATAAAGTGAACTTGGCCTATTTTTTCAGTGTTTATAACAGTCGTTTTAAATCCGCCACGAGTAGACCAGAATTTAGCTGCTTTAGAAGCAGCAGCTACAACTGAACTTTCTTCAATTGCCATCGGAATAGTGCTATATTTTCCGTTAATTAGAAAATTTGGAGCAACTCCCAATGGTATATAAAAATTTGTAATGGTGTTTTCGATGAATTCATCATGCAACTGCTGTATTTTTTCGTCAGAATTCCAGTAGTTTTTCAGTAAGGCAATAGCTTCTGTAGGGGTCGAAAAATATTCATTTGCAATCCATTTTATTTTTTCTTCTTTGGATAATTTAGAAAATCCACTAATAGCCTTATTCATTCTCAATTGATTATGGTATAATTAACCGCAAATATACGGTTTTAGCGGTTTTGTTTGCAACCAATTTATCTAGACTGCAAATTTGTCAATAATATTAATTTTTACATTTAACATAAAAAACAACTGTTAATTGTAATTTTTTCACTAAAATTGACGGTTTTTATCTTTAAATATATACTATGTACTCAAAAAGAATTATAGCTTTATTTTTATTTGTCTGTTTTACCGTTGTAGGGCAACAAAAAATCACGATAAATGAGATTTACAATGGCACATTCCGCACCAAAGGGATGGATGAATTACAATCCTTAAAAAATACAAACCAATATACCGTTCTTAATGTAGATAGACAATCTCGCAGTATGAGTATTGATTTATATGATTTTGAAACTTTAAAAAAAGTATCAACCTTAATTGATACAAAATCATTTGCTGCCTTAGCAAATGGTATTGATAGTTACACCTTTGATGCTTCAGAAAAAATGATATTATTAGCTTGTAATAGCAATCAAATTTTTCGCCATTCCTTCACAGCAGATTATTATGTGTACAACATTGCTACAAAAGAACTTAAAAAACCATTTGACTTTAAAGTTCAAGAGCCTACCTTTTCGCCTGACGGAAAAAAAATAGCATATGCTAAAGACAATAATCTTTTTGTATATGATGTAGCTTCTAATACATCTACCGCAATTACCTCTGATGGTATTAAAAACAGTGTCATTAATGGTATTACGGATTGGGTTTACGAAGAAGAATTTGCTTTTGTAAGAGCATTTGATTGGAGTACCGACAGTAAAAAATTAGCTTATATTCGTTTTGACGAAAGTAAAGTACCAGAATTTTCTATGTCAATGTTTGGAAAAGATTTGTACCCAACAATTGATACTTTTAAATATCCAAAAGCAGGAGAAAAAAATTCAGAAGTTTCTTTGCATATTTATGATGTCAATTCCAATGCTGTAAAAAACATCAATTTAGGTAATTATACTGATTTCTATATCGCTAGAATGAAATGGACTAATGATGCTAATACCTTATCTGCTCAGGTATTAAATCGTCATCAAAACAATTTGGATTTAGTGTTTGTAAATGGAGATACAGGAATTGCAAAAGTGGTTTTGAACGAAAAAGACAAAGCGTATGTTGATGTAACGGATAATTTAACGTTTCTAAAAGACAATAGTTTTATTTGGACATCAGAGAAAGATGGTTTCAATCATATTTATTTATATGATAAAAATGGAAAGTTAAAAAATCAAGTGACTAAGGGAAAATGGGACGTTACCGAATATTATGGATTAGATGAAAAAACAAATACTGTATTCTATCAATCTGTTGAAAATGGTTCTATCAATAGAGATGTTTATAGAATAAGTCTTGATGGTAAAAATAAATTGCGTTTGTCTAAAGAAATTGGAACTACGAAAGCGACTTTTAGTCCTAATTTTCAATTCTATATTAGTACATTTTCTAGCGCATCTCAGCCAACAAAATATAGTTTGAACGAATCAAAATTAGGTAAAGAAATCAAAGTTATTCAAAATAATGATGCTCTTAGCGAAAAATTGAAAGCATACGATTTACCAGCTAAAGAATTTTTTGTTTTAAAAACGGATAAAGGAAATGAATTGAACGCTTGGATTATCAAACCAAAAGATTTTGATGCTTCAAAAAAATATCCAGTATTTATGTTTCAGTATTCAGGTCCTGGATCACAACAAGTAGCTAATAGTTGGATTAATTCTAATGATTATTGGTTTATGATGTTGGCACAACAAGGGTACATTGTAGCTTGCGTAGACGGAAGAGGAACTGGATTTAAAGGTGCCGAATTTAAAAAAGTAACTCAACTTGAATTAGGTAAGTACGAGGTAGAAGATCAAATTGATGCTGCAAAAGTTATAGGCAATTATTCATTTGTAGATAAATCTAGAATCGGTATATTTGGCTGGTCTTATGGTGGTTTTATGGCTTCTAATTGTATTTTAAAAGGGAATGATGTTTTTAAAATGGCAATTGCAGTGGCTCCAGTAACCAACTGGCGTTTTTATGATAGCGTATACACAGAACGTTATATGACAACACCTCAAGAAAATGCAAGCGGATACGATCAAAACTCACCAATTAATCATGTAGATAAATTAAAAGGTAAGTTTCTTTTGATACACGGATCAGGAGATGATAATGTGCACGTTCAAAATTCTATGCAAATGATGGAAGCTTTGATTCAAGCCAATAAACAATTTGATTCGCAAATTTACCCAGACAACAATCATGGTATTTATGGCGGGAACACTAGAATACAGTTGTACACAAAAATGACTAATTACATCAAAGAGAATTTATAATAAATTAATATCAATAATATAAAAAATGAGTGAAATAGCAGTAAAGTCAGGACATCCTAAAGGCCTTTGGGTATTATTTGGAACAGAAATGTGGGAGCGTTTCAATTTCTACGGAATGAGAGCAATCTTAACATTATTTATGATTAATGCTCTTATGATGAAAGAGGCTGATGCCTCAATTATTTATGGAGGATTTTTAGGACTTTGTTATTTAACACCAATGTTAGGAGGTTTTGTTGCAGATCGATTTTTTGGAAATAGAAATTGTATTCTACTCGGAGGACTAATGATGGCTGTTGGACAGTTTTTACTGTTTTTTAGCGCAAGTATATTTGATGCTAATTTAAATTTAGCAACGACTTTAATGTGGTCAGCATTAGGGATAATTATTTTTGGTAATGGATTCTTTAAACCAAATATTTCCTCAATGGTGGGAAGTTTATATCCAAAACAAGAAAAAAGCAAATTAGATACTGCTTTTACAATATTTTACATGGGTATTAATTTAGGTGCTTTTCTAGGTCAATTGATTTGTCCACTTGTAGGAGATGTTAAAGATGTTGGCGGAATTAGAGATATTCATGCTTTCAAATGGGGATTTTTAGCAGCTGCAATTGCAATGCTAGTGGGTACTTTAGTGTTCTATTTCTTAAAAAACAAGTATGTAGTTACTCCAGAAGGGAAGCCATTAGGAGGTTTGCCATCTCAAAATGATGGTTCGGAATATGAAGAAGGTGAGGCGCAACAAGCTGTTTTTACTAAAAAATCTTTAGTTATCTCTGCGATAGCTTTCGTTACTCTTTTCTTTGTTTTTAGATATATTCTAGGTGGAGAAAATTTTGTAAAAACTATAATTTATCCTATAATTTATGCAAGTGGATTAACCTTAGCAGGACTAATAGTTTCAGATAGTTCATTAACAAAAATAGAAAGAGACAGGATTTTCGTTATTTATATTGTAGCATTCTTTATTATCTTCTTTTGGGCGGCTTTCGAACAGGCAGGATCATCCTTAACTTTTATTGCAGATAATCAAACGGATAGAAATTTCTTTGGTTGGAATATGCCACCATCAATGGTTCAGATATTTAATGGTGCTTTTGTTTTTGCATTTGCTTTCCCATTTAGTATTCTATGGGATAAATTGAGAGAATCTGGAAAAGAACCAATTTCACCTGTTAAACAAGCAATAGGTTTAGCATTAATCGCTTTAAGTTATTTAATATTAGCATATAATGTAAAAGATTTAGGAAATAGCGGTTTGTTAGCTATTAAGTGGCTTATTCTTTTGTATTTAATTCAAACTTTTGCCGAATTATGTTTGTCACCAATAGGACTTTCTCTAGTAGGTAAGTTATCTCCAAAACGTTTTTCTTCTTTATTATTTGGTGTGTTTTTCTTATCCAATGCAGCAGGTTACGCATTGGCAGGAACTTTAGGCTCTATTCTTCCTGCTACAGGAGACAAGTTTTTGAAAGCAAAAGAATTAGGGATAGATTTAGAAGGTTTGTTAAATAAGACATTTACAGCTTCTCCAGAACAGTTAGTTATTTTAGAGAAAGCACAAATAAGTCCTTCAAATCCTATTTTTGCTGGCTTTGAAATTCATAATCTTTTCGAATTTTTTATGGTATTCGTAGTTCTCTGCGGATTGGCAGCAGTAGTTTTATTTGCTCTAACGCCAGTATTAAAGAAAATGATGCACGGTGTGCGATAATATTTGATTCCTTAAATCTATTACCTAGTCAATTTATTTGACTAGGTAATTTTTAATTTTAATCCTATTCTAAATTATGTGGAAAAATCATCCAAAGGCATTGCCATTCCTCTTTCTTTCTGAAATGTGGGAACGTTTCGGTTATTATTTAATGATCGGAATTTTTACTTTATATTTAAAAGATGTAGAATCTGGATTTGCTATGACCGAAAAAGAAGCATCCGATTTATATGGAACTTTTATAGCATTAGTATTTTTGACTCCCTTTATTGGAGGTTTGGTTGCTGACCGCTATTTAGGTTATAAAAAATCGATAGTTCTAGGTGGTTTAATGATGGGATTGGGTTATTTTATGATGGGAATTCATAGTTTGACTATGCTTTATGTTGCCATGACATTGGTTATTGTTGGTAACGGATTTTTTAAACCTAATATTTCTACATTATTAGGTAATTTCTATGACGAAGAAAGATTTAAAGACAAAAAAGACGAAGGCTACAATATTTTCTACATGGGAATCAATGTAGGTGCTTTTATCTGTAACTTCTTTGGTGCTGCTTTACAGATTCTATTAGGTTGGCACTTTGCTTTTATGGCTGCCGGACTAGGAATGTTTATTGGTGTTATTGTTTTCCTAATGGGAACCAAACATTATGGAGATAAAACGGAGAAAAAAGGAATTCAAGAAGGTGATATGCCTTTTTCGAAAATTGTACTTTATATTTTAGTTCCTTCTGTGATTTTTGGAGTAATAGGTTGGTTGCTAAAAGGAGTGGCTTCTGCTACAAATTTAGACAGTGCTATTTTTGGTTCTGATAGCACCGATGCTTTTATTTTTGCTTGTATTCCTGTTGTTTATTTTTACGGAAGTTTATATTTTAAAGCTAAAGTAGAAGAGAAAAGACAAATAGGAGCGTTACTATCTATTTTTGCGGTGGTTATTTTATTCTGGGCTGTTTTTAAATTGAATGGTTCTGCACTAACAACTTGGGCGGATCGTTATACGGACAGAGAAATTACTGGAAATACAAAAGCAGTATTTAATGGTCTTAAATTATCTAAAGAAGTAGATTATAAAAAAGACTCTACCGAGTTATATGATGCTAGTTTTAGACTTCAAAAAGAAAATGGGAAAGTAGTTAAAACTGTTGATTATCCAATTTATTTTAGAAACGTTGCAGCAAGTGAGAAACCTGCAGAAGGTTCTAAAGTTACCATTTGGGCCACCAATTTAAGTCAATCTATTAATCCAGGTTGGGTAATTATCTTGACTCCTTTAATCGTAGCATTTTTTACTTTCTTAAGAAGTAGAAAAAAAGAACCTTCAACACCAACTAAAATCGCATTTGGATTATTAATTTCGGCCTTGTCGGTATTGGTAATGGTTGCTGCGGTCCATATTGGTGGTAACGGTACAGAAAAAGTATCTGTTTGGTGGTTAGTGGCAAATTACGGAATTATAACTGTTGGAGAATTATTTCTGAGTCCAATGGGATTGTCTATTGTGTCAAAATTATCTCCAAAGAACATCACAGCATTAATGATGGGTGGTTGGTTTCTATCTACTTCAATAGGAAATAAATTAAGCGGTGTTTTGGCGAGTATGTGGGACACTTATGATGATAAAGCCAATTTCTTTTGGATCAACTTCGGTCTGTTAATGTTTGCAACGGTTTTGATGTTTGCTTTGGTTAAAAACTTAAATAAAGTGATGAAAGATCACGGTATAAATTAGATTGTATGGAAAATAATTTAACAATTGAACAAATACAGAATTTTGAAGGGAAATATCCTAAACAACTTTGGTATTTGTTTATAGTGGAGATGTGGGAGCGCTTTTGCTTTTATGGAATGCGCGGTGTTCTTACTTTTTTTATGGTAGATCAATTGTTGCTAAAAGATGCAGCGGCTAATTTACAATATGGTGCAATTCAGGCGTTTGTTTACGCTTTTACATTTATTGGTGGAATTTTTGCCGATAAAATTCTAGGATTCAAAAAGTCCCTGTTTTTTGGCGGTATTGTAATGATTATTGGTAATTTATTGATCGCTTTTTCTCCTCAAACTTTATTTTATTACGGAATAGCCTTTTCTATTATTGGTACCGGTTTTTTTAAACCTAATATTTCTTCGATGGTTGGTGAGTTGTATCATGAAAATGATCCAAGACGTGATGCCGGTTTTGGAATGTTTTATGCAGGAATTAATATTGGTGGGCTTTTAGGTGGAGCTTTATGCATCTATCTAGGGAAATACCATTCATGGACTTTATGTTTTCTTGCTGCAGCTATTGTAATGGTACTAGGTTTAGTGACTTTTCTTTTTACAAAAAAACACTTGGGGCCAATAGGGGATTCTCCTCTTTTGGGTTTAACAGATACTAAAAGAAAAACTCGTGAAATTGCGGTTTACTTAGGATCTTTACTAAGTATTCCGTTAATTTTTATAATGGTAAAAAACACGGATTACACGGATTATTTCATGTATACTATTGGAATAATAGCGGTTGCTTATTTTGCTTATGAATTATTTAAATTGGGTGAGGTTAACTTGCAGAAAAAATTATTTGCAGCCTTTCTATTTATTTTCTTCTATTTTTTATTTAATGCTATATATGAGCAAAGTGGTGGTTCACTATCACTATTTGCAAAAGATAATTTGAATAGTAATTTGTTGGGTTTTACTATAGATCCTAATGTGGTAAATAACAGTTCGAATACTTTTTTTGTTGTAATTCTAAGTCCTCTTATCGGAATGTTATGGCTTTGGTTGGGAAAAAAGAAACTTGAACCGAATACTTTAATAAAATTTGGAATAGGGTTTTTATTCCTTTCTGCTTCCTTTTACTTGTTTTATTACACTAAATTTTTTGCAAATGTTGAAGGGATTACCTCTTTAAACTTATTTGCTTTTGCTTATTTTGTAACTACAATCGGTGAACTTTGTCTTGGTCCTATTGGAATGTCTATCATTACCAAATTGTCTCCTAAAAAGTTATTCGGAATGATGATGGGGTTGTGGTTTTTAGCAAGTGCTTTTGGTCAACTAGCGGCTGGTAAGCTGGGTGCCGCAATTTCTCAATCGAATAATGGAACAACTTTAATGTCCAAATTACAGTCTTACACAGATGGATATTATCAATTAGCAATTTATTCATTAGTGGCGGGTGTCCTATTGATCGCTATTTCCCCATTGATTAAAAAATTAATGCAAGAAGTAAAATAAATTTCGTTTCGGCATCATTTTTGAAAATGATAAAAATTAAAATTATAAAATGAAGAAAATCATAATCGCTTTATTGTTATTTGCGGGTTCATTTGCCGCTGAAGCTCAAGAATTAATTTGGGAAACCAATGTTAGTAAAGCAATGGAAGTTTCTAATAAAACAAAAAAACCATTGTTGTTATTTTTTACCGGAAGCGACTGGTGTGGCTGGTGCATTCGTTTACAAAATGAAGTTTTAAAAACACCTGAGTTTGCCAAGTGGGCTAAGGAAAATGTGGTTTTAGTTGAATTAGATTATCCAAGAAGAACAAATCAGACTCCTGAAATTAAAAAACAAAACAACGAATTGCAGCAAGTTTTTGGCATTCAAGGCTTTCCAACAATCGTACTGGTTAATAGTACTAAAAAGGATGGAAAGATAAATTTTGAAGGCTTAGGAAGTACTGGATATGTTGCCGGTGGGCCAACAGCTTGGTTAGACGTAGCTAATAAAATTATTAATCATAAATTATAATTTTTAATTTGGATATTCTATTAATTTTGTTAATTTTAAAGAATTATTAACAATTTATCTAGAATACTTCTTCCAAAACAATAAACTAATCAAATAAATATAACATATATGTGTAAAAAAATACTTTTATCGTTGACACTTTTACTTTCCTTAAGTATTGAGGCTCAGGTTTTAAACTGGAATACAGACATTAATGACGCAATAACAGCTAGTAAAGATCAAAAAAAACCTTTACTAATTTTGTTCACTAACAACAATGATTCAGATAGACTTTTAGACTCGCAAATTTTAAAAACTTTAGATTTTGCTTTGTGGTCTAGAGACAATGTGATTTTAGTAAAATTAGATTTAAATCCAGGTCCAAATAATGAGAATATTGAACGCAATCAGTCTTTACAAAAAGCTTTCGGTGTAGAGGAGTTGCCTCAAATATGCTATACAAATGCTACAATACGTAAAAATAAAATTAATTACGGGCTTTTAGGCAAGATAGGCTATAAACCTGGAGGTGTTAAATCTTGGATCGATGCTTCAACTAAAATTTTAAATTTTAGAGCTGAAGAAGAAGAATAGATTTATTTTAAGATATAAAATCCCTTTTCATTTGTCGAATGAAAAGGGATTTTTTGTTTTCTACAACTTTCCTTCCATCTTTTTAGTACGGTATTAAAATTAGAGCCATCAGCAATTACCATTTTAGGTTTGCTATTGATTAGTATTCGATCCAAATTAATTTTAGGTGATTGTGTTAATAATAGTAAGTCGGGATGTGTATTGTGGGCTGATAAATTCGTGCTATCTAAAATCAATATCCTTTTATTATTAAAATAAAGAAAGTTCTTTAATTCTTTATTGTTTTTTATAGAGCTAAAATTACTACTGCAATAAGATTTTAAAATGTTATTGTTGGATAAATTTATTAATCCCTCTTTTTTGGTATAAATGGTTGTCTTGTTGCCTATTCTTTCTGCAACTAAGGTGCTTTTTTTTACGCTGAATACAATTAGTTCTTTTTCTTTGATAGCATTTAAATGTGTTTTAAAAAAACAAAGTTGAATTATAATAATGGAAAGCATAACTGTAACTAATCTGGTAAAGTTGGGTTTCTTAAACCAAATGATTAAGGTAATAATAAATAGATATCCGCTTACCAACATGTAAAAGTGTAATGGAATGTCTTTGATTATAAATTGCTCAAATGAAGCAATTGTGTTAATTATTTTGTTTAGGCAAAATATGCTCCATTGAAGTAAATTTGATAAAAATAGGGGAATGCTATTGAAAGCAGCTAAAATCATTACAACTATTCCTAAAACCATTATAATACTTAGTAAAGGTATTATGATCAAGTTTGTGACGAAAAATAGACCTGGAAATTGATGAAAGTAATAAATGGTTATTGGTAGTGTTCCTATTTGTGCTGCAAACGTAACGGTTAAGATAGACCACATATATTTAAAAAATCTTTTTTTAGGTGTCCATAAAGAAGAAAAAAGGGGCTGAAGCCATACTATAAAAAATACAGCGATGTAACTTAATTGGAAACCTACATCGAATAAAAAGGAAGGTTGAAATAGCAATATTAAGAGGATCGAAACCAATAAGGTATGATAAATATTGACACTTCTTCTAAGATGATTTCCTATTGCAACAAAAGAAAACATAGTAACAGATCGAATAACTGAAGGTGCTAAACCAGCAATTATTCCGAATAGTGATAAAGAGATGATGATTATAATTAGCTTTATTAAGGATGCTTTTCTTGTATTAGGAAAAGGCTTTAGTATAAAGCTAACAAAGAGAAGTACGAATGCTATATGCAGTCCGGAGACAGACAAGATATGAATTGCGCCGGCATACTGATAATCCCGAAGAATTTCTGGATCAATTTCTTGTCGCTGTCCCATTATTAATGCCAAAGCAACATTTAATTCAGTTTTATTAAAATTGTTTTTTTGTAGATTTTTTATAATCCGAGCTCTTAATTTTGAGGAGAAGTACCAAATGCTTTTTTGGATTTTTGATCTCTTTTTTATATCGTCAGCATGTGAGTAAATCTGCGCGTAAATTTGTTTATTTTCTAGATATTTACTGTAATCGAATTGATTAGGATTATCAGCAGATTTATTTTTACTCAATTTTCCTTTTAGGAGTAAATTACTTCCAATTTCTACATCGTGATCAATACTATCTTTTTGAATGTTTAATAAGATTCTACCGGATTTTGATTTTTGATCGATTTCATTTACAATCGCTATATAGCGATCGCTAAAAGAAGAGCTTTTTAATTTTTCTCTAATTGTAATATTTATAGAATGGGTTTTTTCAAATAAACTGGCGTCATGGATGTAATTATTTTTTTGATAATAATCCGTGTGTATGATTTGATTTGAAATACCAACTATAAAAGAAATAAGATAAGTTAGGACACTGAAAAAAGTAGTTTGTTTGTTTTTATAAGTATAAAAAATAAAAATAAGTAAAATAGATAGCAGAATAAGAATGCTGAAAACAATACTAATAGGGATTTTTATGTAATAAGCTAGTAATAAGCCTAAAACAAATGCTATCGTTATTCTCGCTAACGGGAAATGAATTACTTTCATAACTTTAAATTACATATTTTCAATAAAATAAATTTATTTTTGTATGTATTTTTTTGTTAACGCAATTGATTTAAGAATTGTACTAGATTATAGGATTCTATTAATTTGAACTAAAGTGTTTTTGTAGTAGGGCTCTTTAGTAGAGGAAATTATAACGCCTTTTGAAGTAGAGGAATGAATAAATTTTATTTCCTCGTTAAAGACCTCAATTACAATTCCAACATGATTTATCTGGCTGCTTTTATTGGTTTTAAAAAAAACTAAATCTCCTTTTTGTACTTGATCTTTTTTTTGATTTAAAACAACGCCTATTTTTGATTGCTCATAAGAATTTCGTGGTAATATGATGTTTTCTGAACTAAAAACAGTAAACATTAATCCGGAACAATCATATCCGGCTTTACTGGTTCCTCCATATTTGTATTTTACGCCTACATTATCGGTAGCTAAATCTATTAGATGATCAATTGATTTCTCTGAATTTCTTTTTTCTGTACGGCTTATCTTCTCCTTTGAAATTCCATTTCTAGAAGTTACAATAGGTGATTTTGCTTTACATGAGGCAAATAAACTTGCTAGTATTACTAGTGTAATAAAATGTTTCAAAAGGCGATTTTTTGAATGTTTAAATTGTAAGATATTAATTTATTTTAAACTATTGATAATCAGTGCTGCCGTTTTTTTGCTAGCTCCAACGCCTCCTAATTGTTTTTCTAATAACGCATACTTTTCTAATAAAGTATTTCTATAAGTGCTATTTAATATTTTTTCAAGTTCCTCTTTAATTCGCTTGGTGTTGCATTGGTCCTGAATTAATTCAGTTACAACTTCTTCATCCATTATTAAATTGACCAGTGAGATGTATTTAAGTGTTATAATTCGTTTGGCAATTTGATAAGAACCCCAACTGCCTTTATAGCAAACAACTTCTGGCACCTTAAAAAGTGCTGTTTCGAGCGTTGCAGTTCCAGATGTAACTAAAGCCGCAGTTGCATTTTGCAATAAATTATATGTTTTGTTCGAAATGAATTTTATATTGTCTTGCGTAATAAATTGTTTGTAAAAAGAAAACTCTTGGCTTGGAGCACCCGCAATTACAAATTGATAATCAGGAAAATCAGCAACAACACTTAGCATTACAGAAAGCATTTTTTTAATCTCTTGTTTTCTACTACCTGGTAAAATAGCAATGATAGGTTTGTTACTCAATTGATTCTCGCTTCTAAAAAGTGTTGAATCTATTTGAGGCTGATTGTGTATAGCATCTATCAAAGGATGACCTACAAATTCTACTGGGAAATCATGTTTCTGCTCATAGAATTTTTTCTCAAAAGGAAGGATAACATACATTTTGTCGATATCTCTCTTGATTTCTGTGATTCTGCTTTCTTTCCAGGCCCAAATCTGAGGAGAAATATAATAATGTGTTTTTATATTTAATGTTTTTGCCCATTTTGCTATTCTCAAATTAAAGCCAGGATAATCAATGAAAATAAGTACATCAGGTTGAAATTCAGTGATGTCTTTCTTGCAAATTTTAATATTGTCAAGTATTGTTTTTAAATTAAAAATCACTTCAACAAACCCCATAAAAGCTAAATCGCGATAGTGTTTAACTAAAGTTCCTCCAACGGAAGTCATTAAGTCGCCTCCCCAAAATCGAATATCTGCACTAGGATCTTGCTCGTAAATTTGTTTCATTAAATTTGAGCCATGCAAATCACCTGAAGCTTCTCCAGCAATTATATAATATTTCATGTTGTATTTCGATTAATAATTTACAAATCGAACGATAATAATTTTCGATTTTTTTCAACTTTTTCTGAATAGCAAAGATAGGTTAATATGATTTGTTATATAAATAAAGTAAGTATTGCCAGTACAATTACGGCAAGAAGTACTCCTCTGGCCATCATTTCTTTATTTAATTTTAAAAATAAACCAAAAGCAATAAGAGTCATAATAGAACCTAAAGTTATTATTTTGCCCAGACTGCCTTGTGATTTAAGTATTTGAATTCCAGCTATAAATTTAAAATCAGTAAAAAAAGTTATAAAGATATAAGATCCCAGTAATGTAGTTGCTAAACCGATTAAAAATCCCAATAGTAAGTCTCTTTTATTCATCCCATTTCCAAGTGTTAAGTTGTTGTATTGTGTAATGTGCAGTCAAGTCAAAGTGTACCGGAACTACAGAAATATAATTATTCTCTAAAGCCCATTCGTCTGTGTCTTCTCCTTTATCCTGATTTACAAATTCTCCAGCAAGCCAGTAATAATCTCTTCCTTGGGGAGTTTTTCTTTTATCAAATTTTTCCATCCAACGTGCTTTTGCTTGACGACAAATTCTAATTCCTTTAATTTCTTTTTCTTCTAATTTTGGAAAATTCACATTTAGAACTACTCCATCAGGTAATCCATTTTTTAAAACCTCTAAAGCTATTTTTCTTACAAAGTTTTTAATGGGTTCAAAATTTGCATTCCAGTTAAAGTCCATCAATGAGAAGCCAATTGCAGGAATTCCCTCTATTCCTGCTTCTACTGCAGCACTCATTGTGCCAGAATAGATCACATTTATAGATGAATTTGAGCCATGATTGATGCCGGAAACGCATAAATCTGGCTTTCTTTTCAGAATTTCATTTACAGCTAATTTCACACAATCAACTGGAGTTCCAGAGCAGCTATACTCTTGTATTGGGTCATTAATATTAGAGATTTTGTTTAAATATAGAGTGCTGTTAGTTGTAATTGCGTGTCCCATAGCGCTTTGTGGTGAGTCTGGCGCGACAACTATTACCTCTCCCAATTCTGACATGACTGAAATTAAAGCTCTGATACCTGGTGCCGATACACCATCATCATTAGTGATCAGAATTAATGGTTTATTTTTTTTCATTGCTGATATGTTAAAATATAAAATATTTTATGATATAAATGGCAAATGTAGTCACTGATTGCGTTAATTTTTGAACAAAAGATAAAAAAATGTTATCTTGGTTTATTTACTTCAGTTTGAAAAAACATTTTTATATCTTTAACCGAAATTTATTGAGAACACACTGATTATGGTGAAGTTCTATTGTACTTTACATTAAAAATTCATGAATACTATTATTAACTTTATGAAAAGAAATTATAAAATTATTCTTGTTGTCGTTTGTATAACGGTGACATTATTTGCCTTTAAAATGAATGGCTCGAAAGATAATGACCCAGAAAAAGATAAACTGCTACTTGAGTTATTGACTTTTGTTATTGAAAAACAACATTACAATCCAGCAGCGATTGATGATAATTTTTCGAAAGGAATTTACAAAGATTATATAGAAGCGTTAGACCCGTCTAAGAGATTCTTTTTGCAATCGGATATAAATGAATTTTCAAAGTATGAATATCAATTAGATGATCAACTAATCAATAAAGATTTGACTTTCTTTAATTTGACTTATGCTCGCTTGGTTCAAAGGATGAATGAGAGTACTAAGATTTACAAATCAATTTTAAGTAAACCTTTCGATTACACTACTGATGAAACTATTAACATAGATTATGATAAAGCTCCATATCCTAAAGATGCTGCTGAATTAAATGATAAATGGAGGAAACAAATAAAGTTGTCTACGCTTTCATCTCTAGTTGATAAGCAAAAAATCGAACAAGATAAAAAGAAAAATGATCCAAGTTATAAAGTAAAATCTTATGATGTTCTTGAAAAAGAAACCAGAGATATTTCTGGGAAATCACTAGATGAATACTTTGGATTCATAAAAGATTTAAATAGAAATGATTGGTTTTCTGTTTACATTAATTCAATTACAGCTCGTTTTGATCCTCACACGAATTATTTTGCACCCGAAGAAAAGGCACGTTTTGACGTAAGTATAAGTGGTAAATTAGAAGGGATTGGAGCTCGTCTTCAAAAGAAAAATGATTTTACTGAAATTACAGAACTTATCTCAGGAGGTCCTGCTTGGAGAGGAAAATTACTAGAAGCTGGTGATTTGATCATGAAAGTAGGTCAAGGAAATAAAGAAGCGGTTGAAGTTATTGGAATGCGCCTTGATGATGTTGTTAAAAAAATAAAGGGACCAAAAGGTTCTGAAGTTCGCTTAACAGTTAAAAAAGTTGATGGTACTATTAAGGTGATTTCAATTGTTAGGGATATTGTAGAAATTGAAGAAACGTATGCAAAATCAAGTATCGTTAATAAAAACGGATTAAAATATGGTGTTATTTATCTTCCGAAATTTTATATTGATTTTGTAAATAAAAATGGACGTGACGCTGGTAAAGACATTGCTTTAGAAGTTGATAGATTGAAAAAAGCAGGGGTAAATGGTATCGTTTTAGACGTACGTGATGATGGAGGAGGATCGCTATCTACAGTAGTTGATATCGCTGGTTTGTTTATCGAACAAGGCCCTATAGTACAAATAAAATCTGCTGGTAGAAAAAAAGAAGTCTTGTATGATAGAGACCCTAAGATAGAATGGGACGGTCCATTGGTAATTATGGTAAATGGTTTTTCTGCTTCTGCTTCAGAAATTTTAGCTGCTGCAATTCAAGATTACAAAAGAGGAATTATCATAGGAAGCAAGCAAACTTATGGTAAAGGTACAGTACAAAATGTTTTTGATTTGAATGAATTTGTTCGCAGTAGTTTAGTAGGTGATCTTGGTGCACTCAAGACGACAACTCAAAAGTTTTATAGAATAAACGGTGGTTCAACACAAATAGAAGGTGTAAGAAGTGATATTGTTATGCCAGACCGATATGCTTATTTAAAAATGGGAGAGCGTGATATTGACAATGCTATGCCATGGGATAAAATAGACAAAGCAGATTACAATGAATGGTCTAATAATAATAACTTTAGTCAAGCAATTGTTAATAGCAAGAATAGAATTTTAAGTAATTCTCAATTTCAATTGATTGAGGAAAATGCAAAGTGGATTGATAATAGAAGTAAAGAAAATGTGTATAATTTAAATATTAATAAATTTAAAAGCGCACAAGCTGAAATAGAAGAAAAAGCTAAAAAATACAAGCCTCTTTCTGATTACAAAAATAATTTAATATTCACATCATTACCTTATGAAAAAGTGATAATGAATAATGATGTTACTTTAAAAGAAAAAAGAGACAGATGGCATGAAGCGTTGTCAAAAGATATTTATGTAGAAGAAGCATTAAATGTTTTAGACGATTTACAAACTAAATCTATTTCTAAGACCAATATGTCTACTAAGTTAAAAAAAGATAATTTAGTGAAGTCATAATCTACAATCACTGTTTTATAGTTATAAACGCTTCATATTTTATGGAGCGTTTTTTATTTAAAATAAAAGAATAAAATTTAGTAATAATAGTTTTATATCTATAATAAATTACAAACAATCAATGATATTATTTTAAATTACAATGATAAAAATTACAATCAATTTTATACCAGTCATATTTATAACTTTTTTTTTGATTTCTTGTAATGGTAAAGAAGCTTCAATAGGAAATTCCTACGGCAACAATGCTAAGATTAGAGAGGCAGATTCTATAGAAATCAATACAAAGCCAACAGATAAAATTGATGGTACTTTTGATTTTTATCCTACTTCAACAACTAATCAAATCGTAAATCATGATTACTTTTCTCTTTCATATAATGAGAAATTTGAACAAGCAGAATGGGTAGCCTACGAAATGAAAAAAAAGTACATATTAAATAAACATTTTCAGAGACCTTTTTTTATAGAAGATCCTAAAGTAACTACTAGATCTGCTGATTGGAAAAACTATAAAAACTCGGGATACGATAAAGGTCACTTGTGTCCTGCAGGAGATATGTCTTTTGATGAAAACGCTTACAATGACACGTTTTATACCTCAAATATTTCTCCACAAAAACACAAATTTAACGATGGAGTTTGGAATAGATTAGAGCAAAAAGTACGCTATTGGGCAGTGAAATATGATGGTCTTTATGTTATTACTGGAGGCGTATTAGAGAGTTCCTTACAAACAATTGGAAAAGAAAAGGTATCGGTTCCTAATTATTTTTATAAAGTTCTATTATCAAAATCGGATGGCAAAATAAAACTGATTGCTTTTCTTATCCCAAATGAAGCCAGTGAAAAACCTTTGTATGATTTCGTCGTGTCAGTTGATCAAATTGAGAAAATGACAGGCATAGACTTCTTTCCTAAATTAGATGATAAAATAGAAGAAAAATTAGAAAGCAGCAATGATTATAAAGCGTGGAGTTTTAACTAATATACAGTTACCATTCGTTTACTTTATTAGCATCCATTTTTATAAATATAAATAGAAGAATAGTAAATCCCCAAAGTCCTGATCCACCATAAGAAAAGAACGGCAATGGAACTCCGATGGTTGGAAAGATTCCAACTACCATTGCGATATTTACAAAAAAGTGTGTAAATAAAATTCCTGCTACGCAATAACCATAGACTCTACTGAATTTTGTTTTTTGTCGTTCCGCCAAATAGATTATTCTGAGAAACAGACCCGCAAATAGAGCTATGACTACTAATGAGCCTACAAATCCCCATTCTTCACCCACTGTGGTAAAAATGTAATCTGTATGTTGCTCGGGTACAAATCCTCCTTTAGTTTGAGTTCCTTCCAGAAATCCTTTACCAATCCATCCACCTGATCCTATAGCTATTTCGGATTGGTTTGTATTGTATCCAATTCCTTTCATATCTACTGTTTTTCCCAATAGGATATTAAAACGGTCTCTATGGTGTTGCTTAAATACATTGTCAAATACATAATCTACAGAGAGTACAAAACCAGAAATTAATAGAAATAAAATTGTACTCATAATAATATTTCGATCTGCAAGTCTTGATTTTAAATGAACAATTATTATTATTCCTAATGCAATTAAGATTACATATTGGGGCTCTAAAACAAGTGTAAGTACAAATAAAAGGATGGTGATAAATCCCGTCCAAACATACCAACTAGGAAGTCCTTCGCGGTATAGAACAATTATAAAAATGCTATATATCAAAGCACTTCCAGGATCTGGCTGGGGCAATATAAGTAATACCGGCAAAAATATTATGGCGAGCGCTTGTATCTGTCTATTGGTGTCTTTTAAATTGATTTGGGTATCACTCAAAAATTTTGCTAGCGCTAATGAGGTTGCTGCTTTTGCAAATTCTGAAGGTTGTATTGTAAAACTTCCTATGGCATACCAACAGCGTTGGCCTGCAATCGTTTTTCCAAATAAAAACAAACCGGCTAATGTCAGTAGTGAAACTCCAAATATAATACTTGCGTATTTTTCATAAAATTTTCCATCTACAGAAAGAACAATAAATATTAATGGGATTGTCAGTATAATGAAAATAAGCTGTTTTTGGTAAGTATCTTCCATAGAAGATAATGATGACGAATAGATGTTTAGCCAACCTAAAATAACGAGTAGAGTATATATTATTATACTTATCCAGTCAATATTATTTGATACACTTTGATTTTTCATCTGAATTATATAACTGGTTTTTGCTCCTTAGTTGAATCTATTTTTACTTTAAAAGTGGGAATAATGGTTTTGCTTTTCAAAATCGAATCGCTAACTCTTAACTGAGATTTTACTTTATCAGAAAGTCCACCTAATTTTGCATACCTACTTTGTAAACTTGTAGCAAGGATTCTTGTCTCCAAGTCAGTTCTTGTTATTTTTTGTCTAAGGTATTTTTCTATCATCAAACTCGCAATAGGTCCTGCAATTGCTGCACCATAACCTCCATTTTCAACCATAACGGCTATCGCTATTTTTGGATTGTCTTTTGGAGCAAAAGCTACAAAGATCGAGTGATCTTCTAGTTTTACTCTGACTCCACCAATTTTCGCAAAATTTTCTGCGGTTCCTGTTTTACCACAAATATCAATTCCTTCAACTTTAAGCGATCTGGCTGTACCAACATTATACACATCAAAAAGTCCGCTTATTACGGGCTTGAAATATTTTTTATCAATAGTAGTTACATGTTTGGTTGTAAAACTTTTGTCAATAGCATGTCCTTCTATTTTTTTTATGATATGAGGCGTGTAATAATATCCTTCATTAGCAATGGTTGCCATCATATTAGCAAGTTGTATAGGAGTCATTACAACTTCTCCTTGACCTATTGCGTTTGATACTATTGTGGTGCTTCTCCAGCCACCGTTTGGATACATTCTTTTATAGGTTTTAGAATCAGGAATTTTCCCTTTTTTTCCTGTTGGTAAGTCATAACCCATAAACTGGCCTAATCCAAAACTTTTTAAATGGTTACTCCAAATATCAACTGCTTTTGCTGGATTGTTATATTTGTTAATCGTTAACATATAGGTTTGAGCAAAATAAGTGTTGCAAGAATTGTAAATACCATTATGTAATTGTTGGCTAGGACTATGTGGATGGCATTTCATAAATCGTCCCCTTCCATAACTGAATCCATTATTGCAAAAGAAAGTTGTATTTTCGTTAATTACACCTTCTTGCAAGCCAACAAGGCCTGTTAAAATTTTAAATGGTGAACCTGGAGGATACTCAGCCAGTAATCCTCTATCATAAAGTGGTTTAGCAATAGAATCGTGATACAAAGCGGTATAGTTTTTAGAGCGTTGTCTTCCCACTAGAATACCAGGGTCAAATGAGGGTGCTGTAACCAAGGCTAATATTTCGCCAGAACTAGGCTCAATAGCAACAATTCCACCTCTTTTATTAATCATTAATTCTTCCCCATACTTTTGAAGCTGCGCATCTATAGAGAGATTAATATCTTCCCCTTGCACGGCAATTGTATCGTATTTACCATCTTTGTAGGATCCTATTTCGCGATTAAATTTGTCTTTCTGGAAATATTTAATCCCTTTTACACCTCGCAAAAGATTTTCATAGCTTTCTTCTACACCTTGTCTTCCAATCAAATCACCGCTATTGTAGTAAGGATTTTTCGAAACCAATTTTTCATTCACTTGAGTGATAAAACCAAAAATATTAGCGCCAAAATTCACTTCATAATCACGAAGCGATCTTTTTTGGAAATAAAAACCTTCATATTTTCGTATTTTCTCCTGAAAAGCAGCAAACTCACTTTTGTTTAATTGAGATAGAAATACAGATGGTAATCTTGGACTATAAACTTTAGATTTCTCCATTTTTTTAATAAAGTCCTCTTTGGTCATGTGAAGTAACTGACAAAATTCTAAGGTGTCTAATTTCTTTACTTCACGTGGAATTACCATGATGTCATATGAAGCTTGATTGGCTACGAGAAGTTTTCCTTTTCTATCATAGATATAGCCTCTCTCTGGATATTCATATTTTTTTTTAATTGCATTATTTTCTGACTTTAATTTTAAAGTGTCATCAATAACTTGTAAATAAAAAATACGAATTAAAAGTAAAGAGGTCGCAATAATAATTAAAGAAGGCAACAAGACTTTTCTCATCTTTTATTTGGCTTAATAAGATATATGATTATAATACAGATTATAATGGTGAATACAGTACTTAATAAAGTCGTTATTAAAGTATCTAATATATAGGTCAATTGAAATGCTTCTAGTAAAAATAAAGTAAAATGGTGTATTACTACAGAAAGCAAAATAAACGAAAATCGTTGTGGTGTTATAACATCATTTAATTTTATAGTTTGATACTCATAGCTCAAACCAAATGCAAACTTAAAAATAGATGGTCTAAAATAAGCTAAAACTAAACAAGCAGTTGCATGAGTTCCTCCAGAATTACTAAAAAGATCCATTATAATTCCTAATAAAAAACTAGAGGCTATTAAGGCAGATTTATTACCGTTTACAGGGTATAAAATGATAAATAGAATATAAGGGAATGGACTTATATATCCCAAAAAATTCATATTGTTGAATATGATGATCTGAAGGGCTAGCAAAAGTACAAAACGGAAAATATTGACCAACAGCGTACTATTCATCTTTTTCTCTTTTTTCTAAATTAATAACTTCTTGACGGTTTTTACTTTTTAGGATATAAACATGTCCTAAGTTCGTCATGTCATTAAAAAGTTTAATATCTAACGTATAAAAGTTAGTTTGTGTATCTCTATAAATTTTAGCAATTGTTCCAATATTAATATTTTCAGGGAAAATGACTGATTGCCCTCCCGTTACGATTGTATCTCCTATTTTTATGAGAGCTAATCTTGGAAGATCTGTTAGTTGCACAAAACCAGTACTTTTACCATTCCAGTTTAGAGAACCAAAATGATCTGATTTTTTGATTTTAGCATTAATCTGTGTTCTTTTATTTAAAATACTTATAACGGTAGAATAATTAGTCGAAGTATTTTCTATGATTCCTATGATTCCTAAACTATTAATAACACCCATGTCAGGCTTTACACCATCTCGTTCACCTGAGTTTAGTGTTAAGTAATTTTCGTAAACATTATAGGAATTGTGAATTACCTTAGATACAATTATATCATCTAGTTTTACTCCTTTTAGACTGTCTAAAGCTTTTGCAGTAGCAGTGTCTTTTTTATTAAATAATATGCTTTTTAATTTAGCATTTTCAAGAGCAAGTTCATCATTTTGAGTTTTTAAGTTTAAATACTCATTTAGATTATTTACTTTTTCATAAACGCCTCCGCTTAAAAAATTAGCTGAACTTATTATTTTGCTTCTGTGAAAGGAATGAGACTGAATCGTTAGAGTTAACGATGTACCTAAAAGCAGCAAAAACAGTATTTTGTTACTGTTTTTTAAAATAAAATTAAATATTTGCTGCATTGTCTAAATTTGAATATTTAAATAAATTTAAAATTGAATTCTAAATTCTAAAGACTTTAAACAAGTTTTAGAATTTAGAATTTATTTGTTATTTTATAAGAATGCTTTTAAATTTGTTTACATTTTTAAGTGCCATTCCAGTTCCTCGAACTACTGCTCTTAAAGGATCTTCGGCAATGTAAACTGGTAAATCTGTTTTTTGAGAAATTCTTTTGTCAAG
The DNA here is from genome assembly GCF_014281985.1 of Flavobacterium sp. GP15. Classification (NCBI taxonomy): domain Bacteria; kingdom Pseudomonadati; phylum Bacteroidota; class Flavobacteriia; order Flavobacteriales; family Flavobacteriaceae; genus Flavobacterium; species Flavobacterium sp. GP15. The sequence continues at coordinate 97,152 of NZ_JACFTC010000007.1, read as the reverse complement.
ACCTCTTAGCATTGATCCACCTCCTGCAAGATAAATACCAGTATTGTAAATATCAGCAGCTAATTCTGGTGGAGTCTGAGATAAAGTTTCCATTACCGCATCTTCAATACGCTGTATAGATTTGTCTAATGCTTTTGCAATTTCTCTATATGAAACTTCAACTTGTTTAGGTTTACCGGTAAGTAAATCTCTACCTTGAACAGACATATCTTCTGGTGGAGTTTCTAAATCTTCTATAGCAGCACCAATTTGTATTTTTATTTTCTCAGCAGTACTTTCTCCAACAAAAAGGTTGTGTTGCGTACGCATATAGTATACTATGTCATTTGTAAAAACATCACCAGCAATCTTAACTGATTTGTCACATACAATTCCACCTAAAGCAATTACCGCTATTTCAGTTGTTCCACCACCGATATCAACAATCATGTTTCCTTTAGGTTGCATAATATCAATACCAATACCAATGGCCGCAGCCATAGGTTCGTGAATCAAATATACTTCTTTACCATTTACGCGTTCGCACGATTCTTTTACAGCACGCATTTCTACTTCTGTAATTCCAGAAGGGATGCAAACTATCATTCGTAACGCAGGTGTAAACATTCTTTTCTTTAATGCAGGTATGCTTTTTATAAACATACTTATCATTTTTTCTGAAGCATCAAAGTCAGCAATTACACCATCTTTCAAAGGCCTTATGGTCTTAATGTTTTCATGTGTTTTACCTTGCATCATGTTGGCTTCTTTACCTACAGCAATGATTTTACCCGAAACCCTATCGCGAGCAACTATAGAGGGGCTGTCAATTACAACTTTATCATTATGTATGATTAAAGTATTAGCGGTACCAAGGTCTATCGCAATATCCTCGGTCATGAAATCAAAAAATCCCATAAGTTTTTTAAGGGTTAAAAGTTATAATAAATAATAGCATGCAAAGTTAAACAAATTAATGTTTGAAATGACGCGTTCCTGTAAATACCATTGCAAGTTTATTTTCATTGCAATAATTAATACTTAATTCATCTTTAATTGAACCTCCAGGCTGAATTACAGCTGTAATTCCTGCTTTTTTAGCCAATTCTACACAATCCGGAAAAGGAAAAAAAGCATCACTAGCCATCGAGGCACCATGTAAATCAAATCCGAAGTTATTTGCCTTTTCTATTGCTTGAAGCAATGCATCTACTCTTGAAGTTTGTCCAGTTCCTGATGATATAAGTGTTCCGTTTTTTGCAAAAACAATCGTATTAGATTTTGTGTTTTTACATATTTTAGACGCAAATATCAAATCTTGAATCTCTTGTTCCGTAGGAGTTGTTACTGTAACGGTTTTTAGAGCTTCTTTATTGTCAGTAATGTTATTTCTTTCTTGAATTAAAAGTCCGTTTAAGCAAGTTCTAACTTGTTTGTTAGGTAATTCAACAGTATTTTGTATTAAGATTATTCTGTTTTTCTTTTCCTCTAAGATGGTTTTTGCTTCCTCATCATACTCTGGAGCAATTACCACTTCACAAAAAAGTTTGTTTATTTCTGTAGCAGTAGCAACATCTATTTTAGTGTTAGAAATCAAGACACCTCCAAAAGCGGAAGTAGGATCACAAGCTAAAGCTGCATTGTATGCTTCACCAATTGTTTTTCTTGTAGCTAAACCACAAGCGTTATTATGTTTTAAAATGGCAAAAGTTGGTCCGTCATTTTTAAATTCATTGATCAAATTCACTGCTGCATCAACATCTAATAAATTGTTATAAGATAATTCTTTCCCATGAACTTTTTTGAACATCGCTTCAAAATCACCAAAGAAAAATCCTTTTTGATGTGGGTTTTCTCCATATCTTAAAACTTGACCGTCTGCAATACTTTCTTTGTAAATGGTTTCATCAGTGTTGAAATAATTAAAAATAGCTCCGTCGTAATGAGAGGATACATGAAATGCTTTTGTAGCTAACAATTTTCTATTTTCTAATGTTGTGGCGCCATTTTGCGTTGTAATTAAATCCAATAGTAAAGCATATTGATCAACAGAGGAAACAATTACGGTATCTTTAAAGTTTTTTGCTGCAGCACGAATTAATGAAATCCCACCAATATCAATTTTTTCAATAATATCTGCCTCACTTGCTCCAGAAGCTACTGTCTTTTCAAAAGGATATAAGTCAACTATGACCAAGTCAATTTGAGGAATATTAAACTCTTGCATTTGTTGTACATCGCTTTCATTATCTTGACGATTTAATATTCCGCCAAAAACTTTTGGATGTAATGTTTTAACACGACCACCCAAAATAGAGGGATAAGACGTAACATCTTCAACAGGAATGACAGGAATTCCTAGATTTTTGATAAAATCTTCGGTTCCTCCAGTTGAATAAAGTGTAACATTTTGACTGTTTAGTTGTCTAACTATAGGTTCTAATCCTTCTTTAGAAAATACAGAGATTAATGCTGATTGAATTGTTTTAGTAGTGTTCATTATGTAGTTATTGTTATCAAGTGCAAAAATAGTTTTTTAATGTTAAAATTAAGCCATTTGAAAACGAGATAATTGTATTTTTTTACAGCTATTATATAAGGAGTACTAAAATAATGGATTGGGACTTTAACGAATTGATTTTTCATTAGGATTTTGATTAATATTTATGGAATTTTACTTTAACACAAAACAGATTGTATGCTAGTTTACCTTAGATTATTAAGTGAGAGTTTTGGTTTTGCAATGAATGCATTAAAAAATAATAAATTAAGGACCTTACTTTCTTTGTTAGGAGTGACTATTGGTATTTTTTCGATTATAGCAGTATTGGCTGCAGTAGATTCTTTAGACAGGAAAATAACAAAAGACTTAAGTAGTTTAGATAAAAACACAATCTATTTGATGAAGTTTTCTTTTGGTCCATCGGATATTCCTCAATGGAAAAGAGAGCAATTTCCTAATGTAAAGTATGATGAATATACCTACATGAAAGGGGCGATGACCAATACGGATCAAATGGCGTATCAAATTTTTACTAGAAGTGAGTCTATAAAATATGATTCTAAAACAGTAAGTGATGTAAAAATAATTCCTGTTTCTCATGAATTTATCGATATTCAAGGATTAGAATTTGAAAAAGGTCGTTTTTATAATGAATCAGAAGCTAATTCTGGAGCTACGGTTATTGTTCTTGGAAATGAAATTGCTAAATCTTTATTTGATGATTTTGATCCTATAGGGAAAAATGTGCGTTTGTATGGAAAACGTTTTACAGTAATTGGCGTGATAAAAAAGGAAGGTTCAGGATTGTTCGGTGATAGTAATGATACCGCTGCCTACATACCTGTGAATTTTGTGAGACAGTTGTATGGCGACAACAATACTTCCTTAACGAATGTTATTATTTTTAAACCCCAAAAAGGGGTAGATATGGAGGCTTACAAAGGCGAAATGTCACAAAAATTAAGAAGCTATAGAGGTTTGAAAGCTGGTGAAATAGATAATTTTTTCATCAATGTTTTTTCAGGTTTTACAGACCTTATCGATGGTATTTTAGGTCAAATGAATGTAGTTGGATGGATTATTAGTGGTTTTTCTCTTTTGGTAGGTGGTTTTGGTATTGCTAATATTATGTTTGTTTCTGTAAAAGAGAGAACCAATCTAATTGGAATTCAAAAATCATTAGGAGCCAAAAATAAATTTATCTTATTTCAGTTTTTATTTGAAGCTATTATTTTATCTGTAATTGGTGGTGTAATCGGGCTATTATTAGTTTGGATTATTTCTCTGATTTTGACCAATGTTTTGGATTTTGAATTTGTTCTTGGTATGGGAAATGTAGTTCTAGGAACTGGATTAGCTGCAGCTATAGGATTGATATCGGGTATTTTACCTGCTATTACAGCGTCTAAACTAGATCCAGTAGAAGCTATTAGAACCGGAATGTAATTTTTATAAAAAAGTACTCTTTAGAGATCTTGCCAATCATTTTTTTTAAACCCTAATTTTTATTTCATTAAATGTGAAATATGCTCGAAATTTGAGCTACTTGCTTGTTTAGAATAGCTTTTGTGAAAGTTAAATTTGCCTTAGAGGAATCTGCAATTAGATAGATAAAGTAACTATTGTTTTGTGAAATTTTTAAAAACTGAAATTGATTTGTCAATGTAATAGTAATGTCATCAATATTCTGTTTTTGCTTTAAAAAATCATTGGCGTTCAATTGTGCTCTAATCATTTCTAATGCAAATTTTGAAGCACTTTCTATATCAAATTTGTTGTCGTTTCTTTTTGAGTAATAAAGATTACCGCTTTTTATATCTACAACACTTAATGCAACAAATCCAGGCATTTCCTTTGAAATATTTTCTCCAAATAATTTTAAAAAATCTGACATCTATAAAAAGTTTAAGTAGCAAATTTAATTTTTTTATGATTCAAATACTACTGTAACTCTTTTTAATTATTTTGAAGTTTTTTTTGAAACTTCAAAATAATTAAAAAGTCTATTAGTTGGAATCATTTTAATGAATTTTATTCAAAAATATCTTTTAAATAAATCGTTTATATTTCTTTAGCGAATAAATAAATTCTTATTAATTTATTTGAATAGCGGTTTTTTTGCTATAAGGTTTAGTTGTTTTTTGGGTTAATTGTTAAAAATAATTTCGCTTAATAGATTGCGTATGAAATGATTGAAGTGTTGGCTAATTTACTATTATTTCTTTTAATGCTTATAGGGCGAAATTATTGGTTTTTTTTGTACTTTTGCGGCCCCAAAACACTAGTGATTTCGTTGCTAACCTACAGTAATAATTTGCTTTAAATTTACGAAAATCGCTCTCTTTTAATCTCAAAAGTCAAAGTGTTTTATTTGTCAAATTCAAGATAATTAAATTCAAAAATTGAATAATTCTTGATAAAATAAAACTTAAAAAATGAAAATTTTTAAACTCAACTTCACACTTTTTTTAGTGTTACTTCTGCCTGCGCTCCTTTTTTCACAAGAAAATATTTTTGCTGGAATTGAAATTGGAAGTAAAGGAATCAAAATGTCTGTTATAGACGTGTTCAATATTAAAAAAGGAAATATTAATGTTAAATCCTATTGGACAGAAAATGTAGCTATAGCAAAAGGTATTTCTACTGAAGGGAATATGACTGAGGAAAACATGAATAAAGCTATTGAAATTATTTCTGATAATTACAGGAAAATTATGATAGAGATGAAGGTTCCAGAGGCAAATATTTTTATAGTAGGATCTTCTGGTGTGGCTATGGCTAATAATACCCAAATACTTATTGATAAGGTTAAAGCTGCCACAGGCAAAGATCTTGAATTTATCGATGCTCAAATGGAAGGCAAAATGCTCTTAAAAGGATGTGTTCCTCCAGTAGATTATAAAAACTCTATGATCCTTGATATAGGAGGAGGTAATACTAAAGGTGGTTATATCGATGTACTTAATAATAATGCTTTTATATTTTTTCCATTAAGTCTTAATTATGGAAGTGTAACCCTTACAGAAAGTATTATTAAAAAAACGAATAGTACAGATATTGGGGAATATAATTCTAGGTCATTCAGCTTTTTGCCGATATTAAGGGAACAAGTTGATGCTATGTATAAATCTAAACCTCAGGCTTTACGAAAAGAAAAAGTATACTTGTCTGGTGGTGCCGTTTGGGCTTTTTACACGCTATACAAAGGGGTTACTAAAGAAGCGTTCAGTCAATTTAAGTTAGAAGATGTGATAAATTATGATGCTATTTTAAAAAATAACTTCCGCAAATTTGAAGACCTAGCTAAAACTGATGAAGATGTTGATAAAGTTTTAAAGACCTATTCTCAAAAATATTTAATTTCTGGTAGTAATATATTATTGGTGTGTTTAGAAGCCATACCAGATATTAATAGTAAAAAATTATATTTTGCTAAAGAAGGTCAAATTGCATGGTTGATATCTTATATAACGGATCGTTCTACTAAAGTAAAGAAAATCTATTAAACAATATTCTACTTTTTATAGTGAATAAATTCCCTATAAATTTCTAATTTTTAAAATTTTAATACTAAAAAATATATTATGGATAAAAAACGTCCAACACCAATTGATCAACCTGTTAAGTGGGATGAAACTCAAACTATTGTTAGTAAAGCCGATTTATTCGGAAGCTTAGAATATGTAAATGAGACTTTTGCATCAGTTTCTGGATATGATGAATCAGAACTAATAGGGCAACCTCATAATATTATCCGTCATCCAGATATGCCCAAAGTAATTTTTAAAGTCTTGTGGGATAATATTTCAAAAGGTAAAAAATTTCATGGTGTTATTAAAAACTTAGCCAAATCAGGAAAATATTACTGGGTAATTACTGATTTTGATTATGTTGTAAGTGATGATGCAAAAATTTTAAAATACGTAGCCCGTCGTAAAGCTGTTTCTCCAGGTGTGGTAAAAAAAGTGGATGAGCTTTATAAAAAACTATATAAAATTGAAGAAGTAAGCGGAATAGAAGGGAGCGAAAAATACTTAATTGGTTATCTAGAAGATCATAATCTTGATTATGTAGAATTAATTACAAAATTAATGATGGATGATTTAAATCAACAAGTGGAGTTAGAATCTACTACTGAAGAAGTTGAAGAAACTAAAAAAAGTTTTTTCGGAAGATTCTTTGGTAACTAATACAGTTATAAAATTTTAATAAGTACACGCCTTTTAAATATATTTAAAAAATGCTTAACCGTTATTTAGTAAATTTTAAAAATTTTCCAAAAGAAATATGGATTCTTGCTTTAATTACGCTTGTCAATAGAGTTGGCGCTGTAGTTGTTCCTTTTTTGTCCAAATATTTTAAAGAAGAACTAAACTTAAGTTATTCACAAATAGGGTGGATTATGGTTTGCTTTGGAGTTGGATCTCTTGTCGGTACTTTTTTAAGCGGAAAATTATCTGATGTTTTTGGTGCGTATAAAGTAATGGCTTTTAGCTTGTTTGCTAGTGGTGTAGTATTACTTTCGCTTCAATTTGCAATTACTTTTGAATTATTGTGTATTTCTGTTTTCCTTTTGACTGCAGTTGCTGATATGTATCGACCTGCAATGATGGTAAGTATAAACGATTATGTAACTAGTGAATCTAGAGTGAGAGCTTTGTCTTTATTAAGAATGGCTACTAATGTGGGACTTATCGTAGGACCCGTATTAGGAGGTATTTTAATCATGAATTCAGAATACAACACTTTATTTATTGTTGATGGTTTAACCTCTATTATCTCTGTAGTATTTTTTTTAATTTTTGTTAGAGAGAAAAAGTTACTTTATAAACTGGAATTGAATGATGTAATAAAAGATAAATTTGCACCTTTCAAAGATGTTCCTTTTGTAATGAATTGGATTATCGCTTTAATCACAGGGTATCTTTATTTTCAAGTTTTCTCTATTGTTCCAATTTATCATAAAGAAGCTTATAATTTAACGGAGTTTGATACAGGAATGTTCTTAGGTTTTAGTGGTGTTGTATTTATACTCTTTGAACTTGCTGTAGTTAATTTTGTGCAAAAAAATAAAATTACCGATTTGGTTGCTATAATGCTAGGATTGTTATTAATAGGAGCTTCCTATCTTTTGCTCTATTTAGTTCATCAACCGTGGGTGTTTTGGGTCTTTATGTTTTTAATGTCTTTTGGTAATATGTTAACCTTTGCTTTTGCAAGTAGTTTTGTGATGAACAGAAGTCATAAAAACTTAGAAGGTTTATTTATGTCGACTTTTCAAATGAGTTATGGTTTTGCTCATGTATTTAGTTCTAAAACAGGATTGACAATTGTGCAAAATTATGATTATAATACCAATTGGACTTTTAATTACATACTAGCATTTATTACAGCATTTTGTACTTATATCATTTTTATAGTGGTTCGAAAAGAACAAAAAAAGGTAAAACAAGATATCATGATTTCTTTTTTTAAAAAGTAAATAGTTTCTTAATCCTGATTTTTAAAACACATTATATCTTTTAAACAAAAAAATCTCGAATTATCGAGATTTTTTTTGTTTAAAAGATTATGTTTTGACTATCTTATATCATTGTTTTGAATCAAATCAATATATAAATTAATGTTGTCTTTAAGTTCTTTTCTAGGAGTAATAAAATCTAGAAAACCGTGTTCTAATAAAAATTCTGCAGTTTGAAATCCTTCTGGTAAATCTTTTCCAGTGGTATCTCTTACTACTCTTGGTCCTGCGAATCCTATTAAAGCTCCCGGTTCAGAAATATTAATATCTCCCAACATCGCGTATGATGCAGTAGTTCCTCCTGTTGTAGGATCTGTACATAGAGATATATAAGGAAGTTTGGCATCAGCTAATTGCGCCAGTTTTACAGAAGTTTTTGCTAATTGCATTAGCGAATAAGCAGCTTCCATCATACGTGCTCCACCAGATTTTGAAATCATTACAAAAGGTAATTTATGCTTAATAGCATGATCAATTCCTCTTACAATTTTTTCACCAACTACAGCTCCCATAGAACCTCCAATAAAAGCAAAATCCATACAGCAAATCACTAAATCTTTTCCTTTAGATTTACCAACGGCTGTACGTACGGCGTCTTTTAATTTTGTTTTTTCCATTACCTCTTTAAGTCGATCACCATATTTTTTAGTGTCAACAAAATTCAAAGGGTCCTTAGAAGTCATGTTTTTATCTAATTCAACAAACTCATTATTGTCAAATAAAATTTGGAAATATTCAGCGCTTCCAATTCTAACGTGAAAACCATCTTCTGGACTTACAAATAAATTGCGAGCAAGTTCATCGGCATCAATAATTTTTCCAGTAGGAGATTTGTACCAAAGTCCTTTTGGAATATCCATTTTGTCTTCAGTCGCAGTAGTAATCCCTTTTTCTTTTCTTTTAAACCAAGCCATTTTTCTAGTATTCAGTGTTCAGTAATCCAATGTTTAGTATTCAGTTTTTCAGTATTGTATAATCATTTTTTTAATAAATGATTAATAATAAACAGAACGCTGCCTACTTTTTTTATAGTGTATTTACATTATTTAAGTCTGCAAATGCTTGTTCAAGTCTTGTATTGAACGTGATTTCGCTTTCACGAATCCATTTTCTTGGATCGTAATATTTTTTGTTAGGTACATCGTCTCCTTCTGGATTTCCAATTTGAGTATGTAAATAATCGATATTCTTTGTTATATAATCGCGAACTCCTTCTGTGTAAGCGAATTGCATATCAGTATCGATATTCATTTTTATAACTCCGTAGCTAATTCCTTCTCTGATTTCTTCCAATGTAGAACCTGATCCACCATGAAAAACGAAATCAACTGGATTATTTTTAGTGTTGAATTTATTTTGAACGAAATCTTGAGAATTTTTTAAAATTTTAGGTGTCAATTTTACGTTTCCTGGTTTGTAAACACCGTGAACGTTTCCAAAAGCAGCCGCAATAGTAAATCGTGGACTTATTTTAGAAAGTTCTTCGTAAGCATAGGCTACTTCTTCGGGTTGTGTATATAATTTTGAACTATCAACATCAGAATTATCAACACCGTCTTCTTCACCGCCTGTAATACCAAGTTCGATTTCTAGTGTCATTCCCATTTTGCTCATTCTTGCTAAATAGGTTTTACAGATTTCTATATTTTCTTCGATTGGCTCTTCAGAAAGGTCAATCATGTGTGAAGAATACAATGGTTTTCCAGTTTTAGCAAAATGGGCTTCAGAAGCATCTAACAATCCATCAATCCAAGGTAATAATTTTTTTGCACAATGATCCGTATGTAATATGACAGTTGCACCATAGGCTTCTGCTAAAGCATGAATGTGAAGTGCACCTGCTACACCACCAGCGATTGCTGATTTTTCGTCTTTATTTGAAAGTCCTTTTCCAGCATTAAATTGCGCTCCTCCGTTAGAAAATTGAATGATTACAGGAGCATTTAGTTTTGCAGCAGTTTCAAGAACACAATTTACAGTACTTGAGCCAGTAACATTTACAGCTGGTAGTGCAAATCCTTTTTCTTTTGCATAATTAAAAATTTCTTGTACTTGATCTCCGGTAGCTACGCCTGGTTTAATGTTGTGTGCCATTGTACTTGTTTTAGTTTGTTTAGTTTTTAGTCTTGCAAAAATAAGAATTAATTAGGACTAGAATGGATAATTTATTCCAAAATTTAAAACGGCTTTAGAAAAGTTATATTCTTTAAACCATCTTTCGTTCATTTCTTTGCCTGGATTATAGGTTTTAAATCCTAAATCAAATCGAATCACGAAAAAACTTAAATCGTAGCGCAATCCAAAACCAGAACCTACAGCAATATCTTTTAAACTGCTAAAATTTTTAAAAACTGACTTTTCGTCTTTTACATTATCTAACACGTTCCAAATGTTACCTGCATCAGCAAAAATAGCGCCTTTTAGACTTCCAGCAATTTTAAACCTATATTCTCCGCTTAAAGCAATTTTCATATTAGCTTCATTAAAATCATCAAGACCACCGCTGCTTCCTGGACCTAAACTATAAGGCTGCCATGCTCGATTGTCATTTGATCCTCCAGAAAAATAACTTCTAGAAAACGGAATGTAATTGGAGTTTCCAAACGGAATTGCAATACCAAAAAAGGAACGGAAAGCAATAATATTTTCTTTGGATAAATCCCAATGCTTAATATAATCAAATTCTGTTTTTACATATTCTGAATATTCTAAATTAAAAATATCATAGTTGCCATTCGCATTTTTCTTTTGATTGGTAACATTTGCAAAAGCGGATAAGATGGTTCCAGCAGATTCGATCTTAGTTTTGAAAAGATAAAAATCGTTATCTTTTAAATCCTTCTTTGTCGTTTTTGAAAAAGTGAAACTTGTCGCTAAGATGAAATCATTTTCCGTTAGTCTAAGTCTTCTTTCTTCAATACTTTTTACAGATTCATAATCAGCAGGTTCCAAAGGTTTTAAAAAAATACCACTACCAGAAAGGACATCGTTTGTAAATCCGCGAGTTCCCTGCTCAATAAGTAAATCCCTGTTTACTGCATCGTCATAATAGGAAGGATTTGTATTGTAAGCCTTGCTAATTTTATTTAGAGCACTATAAGAGGAGCTGTAAACATTAAAATAATTTCTAGGATTTAAATTTCGCACAAATTGAGTGTTTAAGAGATCAAATCGTGCGGTATGATTTATTTTTGGAGTCCAATTGTATGATAATCCTCCTGTAAAATTTTCTTTGTCCAGACCTATATTTCTTTGTTTTGCAAAACCAACCGTAATTAGAGTAGAAGGAATCATACTTTTAGGAATAATTTTATCCGTGTTAAAGGGCATAAGAATCCTTGGGATATTTAATTTTAAATCTACTCCATATTCTGATACATTAAAGAAATTGTTTTTTGGATTGGCTAAATCTTTAGAGGATCCAATGTTTCCGCGTGCTGCAAGTTCAAGTGTTTCCGCTCCATTAAATACATTTCTTATCGTCTCAGAAACACTTAGTCCAATACCAAAGTCTTGAATGTTAGAATGGGTTACATCTAATGTAGTTCCAAAACTATATTTTTTTCTCGGAGTCAAATATACTTTAGCAATTAATGACTGCGCGGTACTATCTCTTTTGTCTACTTCATATTGAATAGAAGGATAATTAAAAATCTTTAGATTGTTTAGATAACGTGTTGTTAATACCGTCCTGAAATCTGCATACATTCCGCCTTTATAAATAAAAATAGCATCTGTTATAGCTTTTGGTTTGTATTTTAATTTTTTCTGACTGTATAAATTAAAGTTTTTGTAGGAAACGCTATCATTAATATTCAATCCGCTATTATTTGGTGAATAATCAGTGTAAATATTTACATCGCTTATTTTGTATAACTTAAATGGTTCTGTTTTGGTGGAATCTTTTTCCTGATAGGAATAATTATTTATCATCAAAGTGATGTTCGCCTGATTTACTTTTTTGATCGTGTCAATATTAAAAGTCACATAATTAGGCTGAAAATAATAAGCACCATTATTTCTAAAGTTTGTTGTTATACGGTTTCTTTCATTCTCAAAATCATCTGTTTTATATTGATTTCCAGATTTTAAAAAAGTATTGAATTTATTGCGTTCGTACAAAGAATCTAAAACTGGAGTTGTAATAGATGTTTTGATAGTATCTAAAAAGAAAGCGTTTCCTAATGTAATATCGTATTTTAATTTTGCTTTTTGAATGTTTATAGTATCAATTTGATAAGCTGCTTTTACGTTAAAAAAACCATTGTTAAAATAATAATATTTAAGCCTTAATAAGGATTTGTTCGACTTTTCTTTATCTACAATTACTGGTGGCTCGCCCGTTTTTATCAAAAAATCATGAATTCCGTGATACCAAAAAGATTGTCCCAAACGATTCACTTGTTTTTCAGATAACCATTTAGATAACCGTTTGTATTTTTCTGGATTATTTTTAAACTTGGCTTGATATGTTGAATCCGGGTTTAAATTGGCTAAATTATAAAGATTTAGACGCAGGCGATAGCCAAGTAAAGTTGTATTGGGTTTTTGATACAACTGATTAAAAACAATTTCCTCCTTTATTGCTTTGTTATTTACACTAATTTCATTCTTGGTGAGCAATAATTTATCTGCTGGAACTCTTTTTACAGCGTTACATGCAGAAATTAGTATTGCAATTACAATAAATGCAGTTATTTTTGTGGAAGTTTTTTTCAAGTGTTCTAAAATATTTAATTCAAAAGTACATTATTTTATGGTTAGTAAAAACCAAATAAAACTTATAACGAGTTTACAGCAAAAAAAATATAGATATGCCAATAAATTATTTTTTGCCGAAGGTGTAAAAGGGATTCAAGAATTATTGGATTCTAATTTTGAATTGGAGCATTTGTATTCTACACAAAATGATTTTCCAGAAGTTTCTAATAATAAAAAATCTATTATTGACGAAAATGATTTAAAAAAGATCAGTGCATTAGCAACTCCAAATACGTGTTTAGCAGTTTTTAAGATGCCTTTAGAGAAATCAATTATTGCTACAGGTTTAATTGTTGTACTCGATTCTATTCGGGATCCGGGTAATTTAGGAACCATAATGCGTTTGTGTGATTGGTTTGGTATTCAACAAATTGTATGCTCAAACGAGACCGTTGATTACTTTAATCCTAAAGTTGTGCAGGCTACTATGGGTTCTATAGCTAGAGTTAATGTAAATTATACGAATTTGAATAGTTATTTGCAACAGACTCAATTGCCTATTTTTGGAACTTTTATGAACGGTGAAAATATATACAAGTCTATTTTGCCACAGCAAGGAATAATTATTATGGGAAATGAAGCAAATGGGATTTCTGAAACACTCGAAAAATTAGTTCAAAACCGACTTACAATACCACGTTTTGGAAGTCTTCAAAAAACAGAAAGTTTGAATGTTGCCACAGCAACGGCAATAATTTTGAGTGAATTTAGTCGAGGAAATTAACTGAAAGTATTCTTAATAATTTTAGTGGAAAGTAAAATTGATGAAAATAGCACGAGTTTTCATCGAATCTATGTTTCCAGTCCAAGGACTATTGGGATCTTTATCTCGAATAAGTTCGTCATTTAATCCAAAAACACCTCTAATAGAAGGCGAAAATATAAAATATTCTGAAAATAGATCAATACCAAATCCCAATTCATAATTAGGAGTCCAAGATTTTACTCTAAAACGTTGCTCTAAATTGTCATCAAGTATTTTTGCATTACTAGATAAGTTTAGCGTAGCAGAAACTCCTCCTAAAGCATAAGGCCGAATGTTTCCAGTTCTTAAAGAAGAAAATTTTAGCAACAAAGGAAAGTGTATATAAGTGCTGTTAACTTCTCTAAGCGCATCACTGTTTTTAGTAAAATTAGGATTTGCAGGAAAGTTCAATTCTCTTTTAGTATAGTATAATCCGGGTTCAAATCGTAAATTTATGTATTCTTGAAGTTTTACATCAGCAATAATTCCTACATTAAAACCCGTTGTTTTTTTGACTAATATATCAGGTGTTTCTGTTTTATAGTCAATTTTAAAATCATAAGAATTGAATCCTAAATAAAAACCATAATAGATTTTCTTTTGTTGAAAGTTTTCCAAATTTATGATAGGATCTTTGCTAAAGATGTTTTTCGAACCTTGAGCATATCCGTTTAGAAGGAGCAGAAAAAAAAGTATTGCAAATGTTTTTTTCATATTATTTTTTAGAAGCTGAATAAATTGTAGCAACGCCAAAAGTTTGTGGTAGCGCAACTACATCTATAAACCCAATTTTTCTTAAAATATTGTTCAGTGCTTCGCCATAAGGAAATGCAGCTGCAGATTCGGATAAATAGCCATAAGCAACATCGTCCTTAGAAAATAATTTTCCTATTATTGGCAGAATATTTTTGCTATAAAAATTATATCCTTGTTTATAAGGCGTTTTTTCAGGAACAGAGGTTTCTAAAATTACAAAAACTCCATTTGGTTTCAAAACTCTTAAAATCTCGCTTAAACCCTTTTCTAAGTTTTCAAAGTTTCTTACCCCAAAAGCAACTGTTATAGCGTCGAAATAATTGTCATCAAAAGGCATGTTTTCAGAATCGCCTAAAACCATATCAATTGTATTAGAAAGATTTTTTGAAGCAATTTTTTTCTTGCCAACGTCAAGCATTCCTGCGGAGATGTCTAAACCAATGATTTTTTCAGCATTAGTTTGTGCCATCAATATCGCTAAATCACCTGTTCCAGTAGCAATATCTAAAATTTGTTTGGGATTGGATTTGCTTACTATATTCAGAACTTTTTTGCGCCATTTCAAATCAATTCCAAAAGAAATGACACGATTTAAATTGTCATAATTTCCAGAAATGGTATCAAACATTTGTGCAACTTGCTCTTTTTTGCCTAAGGCTGAATCTTTATACGGAGTTATTTTTTCAGACATTTTTTTTATTTGTACAAATATAGGTAATCTTCATAAACTTAAAATGAGTTTCAGGAAATAGAATTAAGAATAATTTGGGTTGAGAATTACTTTTTTATAGGTTCAAAATAAATAATTTAAACAGGATGAAAGGGTATTGTTAGAAATATCACTAAAAGTGGGTATTGTAACTCCAAATTATAATATCCACATTTGTGACAATAATAGTAGACCTTTTAAATGATTAAAAAAGAAACAATGAGCCAAATTAAATGGATAGTTTTAGCGTTAATTATCTCATTTATTCTTGTGAGTTTTTTTGAGAATACTGTGTTACATCCCAGTATTTTATTTACAACGCAACACACGTTCTTAGGATTAAATTTGTTTTTGGAAATTTTAATTTTTTTCGTCTTTAGTACCTTCGTGGTATTTGGTATTAAAGGCTTTTTTGAGATGTACTCTCAAAGAGTTGCAAACCTGATAACCTTCATTTCTGGAGTGCTATTAGTGTTTGTGATATTTATGTTATTTTATCAAATTAACTTTCAAGAGTAACTCGTTTCTAAAATCATTGGTCAAAAAAAACATCCTGTAAAGGATGTTTTTTTGTTTTATTCTCTAAGATAAGTTTCATAAGTGTATTCATATTTATGAAAATCATCTTTTTCATTGAATTCAGATTTTTCTAATTTCCATTCTGTTTTGTCAATTTCAGGAAAATAAGCATCTGCTTCAAAACTGCCATGAACTCTAGTTAGTTCGATTTTGTCAGCATAAGAAATTCCAATTGTATAAATTTCTCCACCTCCTATTATAAATGAATCTTCCTCTTTTGGACATGCTTCTAAAGCTTTTTCAATCGTGTCAACCACAATGCAATCTTCTGCTTTATAGTCTTTTTGTCTTGTAATTATGATATGCTTTCTATTAGGTAATGGTTTTTGAAGACTCTCGTAAGTTTTACGACCCATTATAATATGATGTCCAGTTGTAAGTCTCCTAAATCTTTTATAATCATTGGGCAAGTGCCAAACTATTTTACCATCTTTTCCTAAAGCATTATTTTCGCCCGCCGCCGCAATCATTGTAATCATAATTAGATGCTATTATTAGGTTCGTCACTCTCTATTTTTAACTTTAATTGCTCTATTTTCTTTTGTTGTAAAGCTACTAATCTATCAATTTGATCTCTTTCCCAGTTTTTATTCATGAATCGATCAGTTATAAATATTTTTATAAAATGAAGAAGGAATAAAAACAGCCATACAGCAATTATCCATTGGTACCAGTCAGAGACTACATTACTATTTAAGAATTGATGTCCAAGAAATAATAATAAACTTCCTAAAACGAAAACGACAAAATGGAAATATAATCTCTTTTTTTGCTTTATCCTTCTTCGGGCATATTCATATTGTTCATGTACTTCTTTTTCCATCGATTTGATTTTAGTTTATAAAGATAAAATTTATTTTGGGAAGTTGCAGAAATGATTTAAGATTATTTAATTTGGATAGATAAGCCTATAATTGGTTTTTATAGAACTAGGGATTTATATTTATAAACAAAAAAATGAATTTTTACTTTATTGCATTACATTATTCTATTTATTTAATAAATAATAGAAACTCATTTTCAAAAATGTATCCAAAATGTTTTGAAAATTCTAAATAATGAAAAGTAAATTTTTGTACAAAAAATACTTTATACGGCTACATTTCCTTTTATAGCTGGGTGAGGATCATAGCCTTCTAGAGTAAAGTCTTCGAAATCAAAATCAAAAATATTTTTTATCTCTGGGTTCAAAATCATTTTAGGCAATGGTTTTGGCTCACGAGACAATTGCAATTCTAGTTGTTCAAAATGATTGTTGTAAATGTGTGCATCGCCAAAAGTATGAATAAATTCTCCGGGTTGTAAGTCACAAACCTGAGCGATCATCATAGTTAATAACGCATAAGATGCAATGTTGAAAGGAACTCCTAAAAAAATGTCAGCACTTCGTTGGTATAATTGGCAGGATAATTTTCCTTCAGAAACATAAAATTGAAAAAACGCATGACATGGAGGTAAAGCTGCTTTGTTATTGGCTACATTTTCTTCAAAAGACTTTGTAGTGTCTGGTAAAACAGAAGGATTCCAAGCTGAAACTAACATTCTACGACTGTTAGGATTGTTTTTTAACTCTGTAATTAAGTCAGAGATTTGATCAATTTCTTCGCTATTCCAATTGCGCCATTGATGACCATAAACTGGACCTAAATCTCCATTGGCATCAGCCCAAGCATCCCAAATTTTCACTCCATTTTCTTGAAGATATTTAATATTGGTATCTCCTTTAAGGAACCAAAGCAATTCATAAATAATAGATTTAAGATGTAATTTTTTAGTGGTAACCATCGGAAATCCTTCGCTCAAGTCAAAACGCATTTGGTAACCAAAAACACTTTTTGTTCCCGTGCCCGTTCGGTCTCCTTTTTGACAACCATTGTCCATTACATGCTGTACTAAATCTAAATATTGTTTCATATTATTGGTAGGTACGTAGTAGTTTTTAATTTGATATCTATTGAAAAATCGCTTTATATATTGCTTTTTTTAGACTAAAAAAAGCCATTAAAGTTCTCTTTTAGAAATTTCGTCTCTAATTTTGGCTGCCTTTTCATAATCCTCATGTGAAACAGCTTGATCCAATAATTCATTTAATTCCTGCAGCGTATGTTTAGAATACGTATGTCCGGATTGATTGCTTTCTTCTTCACGACCAAAAGTGTCTGGATTAGAAAGAACATCATCTAATTCTTGAGTGTCTTTGTTTGGGTCTAAAGGATTAGTTTTTAAGTAAATCCCAGCTTTGTCAAGAATGTTTTTGTAGGTAAAAATAGGAGCGTTAAAGCGTAATGCTAAAGCTATCGCATCGGATGTACGAGCATCAATGATTTCTTCTATTTTATCTCTTTCGCAAATGATACTCGAGTAAAAAACTCCATCAACTAATTTATGAATGATCACTTGTTTTACAACAATATCAAATCGCTCTGCAAAATTTTTAAAAAGATCATGCGTCAGTGGGCGTGGTGGCTTTATCTCTTTTTCTAAGGCAATTGCAATAGATTGTGCTTCAAAAGCGCCGATAACGATTGGTAACTTACGTTCGCCGTCAACTTCATTCAATATCAAAGCATAGGCTCCGTTTTGAGTCTGACTGTAAGAAATTCCTTTTATAGATAATTTAACTAAGCTCATAGATGTTGTAATGGTAATTACCGAATACTTTTAAAAAAACAGATTGCAAAAAAAATGCTATCTAAACGCAAAGATACAAATATCTTATTTTTAGATAGCATTAAAACTGTTTTATTGTAACGACTAGTTATGCGCTTTAAAAGCCTTTAATTTTTCAATTAATTGAGGTACGATTTCAAAAGCATCTCCTACAATTCCGTAGTCTGCAACTTTAAAGAAAGGTGCTTCTGGGTCGCTATTGATAACAACTTTTACTTTAGAAGAGTTGATTCCTGCAATGTGTTGAATAGCTCCTGAAATACCAATTGCTATATATAAGTTTGCTGCAACAGGCTTTCCTGTTTGTCCTACGTGTTCTCCGTGAGGTCTCCAACCCAAATCAGATACTGGTTTAGAACAAGCTGTTGCTGCTCCAAGAACAGTAGCTAGTTCTTCTATCATTCCCCAGTTTTCAGGACCTTTTAATCCACGTCCTGCTGAAACTACAACTTCTGCATCTGCGATAGATACTTTTCCAGTAACTTTTTCAACAGATTCTACTTTTACACCAAAATCATTTTCTCCAATGGTTGGGTTGAAATCTTCTTCTGTCAAAGTAGATGTATTTTCAAAAATCCCATAAGAATTTTTAGCTAATCCAAGAACTTTAACATCAGTTGTGATTTCAGTAATCATAAACGCTTTATTTGAAAAAGCATTTCTTTTTACTTGAAATGGTGAAGTTGATACAGGTAGTCCAACAACGTTTGAAGCGTAACCTGCTTCTAGCGCTACGGAAACAAGAGAAGATAAATAAACACTATCAGTTGTTGAAGATAGTAATACTAGCTTTACATTTTCTTTTTGTGCGGCTTGTTTAATCACATCAGCATATGCCTTTGCAGTAAATCCAGATAATTTATCATTGTTTACTTTTAAAACTTTATCCACACCGTATTTTGATAATTCCGAAACATCTCCAGCATTAACAGTTACTGCTGTAACAGTTGTTCCTAATGTTTCAGCTACTTTTTTTGCATATGAGGCCAATTCGAAAGCTACTTTCTTGAATTTTCCTTCTGCATATTCTGCATATATTAATATAGACATGATGATTTTAGATTTTAGATTTTTGAATTGTAATTTTAGATTTCAGGAATTTGAATAAGGAATTTACATTTTTTTTGTCATTAGCAATCAAAAATCGTTTGTCCTAATTCTGTAATCCAATTTCTAGATCACTTTTGCTTCGTTGTGTAATAGATTGATTAATTCGTCTAAATTATCAGCAGCAATTAATTTTACCGCAGATTTTGGAGCTGGTTTTTCAAATTTTACCGCTTTAGTATTTACAGTAGCCTCTACTGGCTCAAGTATTGTTAAGGCTTTAGTTCTTGCTGTCATAATTCCTCTCATGTTCGGAATACGCAAGTCTTTTTCCTCTACTAATCCTTTTTGACCACCAATAATTAATGGCAAAGTTGTAGCTACAGTTTCTTTACCACCATCAATTTCACGAACTGCTTTTACGTTAGTTCCGTCAACGGTTAAGTTTGTACATGAATTTAGGAAGTTATATCCAAGAATTCCTGCTATCATACCTGGAACCATTCCGCCATTGTAATCTAAAGATTCTTTTCCTGCAATTACGATGTCATATCCTGCGTTTTTAATTACTTCGGCTAACTGTTTAGCCACAAAAAAACCATCCGTAGGAGTAGCGTTTATACGAATTGCTTCGTTTGCGCCAATTGATAAAGCTTTTCTTAAAGTTGGTTCCGTGTCTGGTCCTCCTACATTTACAACTGTTACCGTTGCTCCTTGTTGTTCTTGAAACCAAATGGCACGTGTTAATCCAAATTCATCATTAGGATTAATTACATATTGAACTCCATTAGTGTCAAATTCAGAATCACCATTGACAAAGTTAATTTTTGAAGTAGTATCAGGAACGTGACTGATGCAAACTAATATTTTCATAAGTATATATTTAGTTATTCTTTAATTTCTTTTACAAATTTAAAATATTAATTTGAATAATATACTATGCGTGCATAATATTTTTTGTTAGCTATTACGTTTTCGGAGCATTAATATTGAAAGAGTCTTTGTAGGCTTATTATTGTATGTTAGACAGTTGGTTATAAAGAGCTAAATGTGCCTCTTAATTTAAGTAGTTTATAGGCTTTATGAGTTTTGAATTGGATCTCAAAAGGAGAACTAATGTTCTAAAATTAATTTAGGATTTTTTATGCATTAAAGTGATATAAAATATTTATTTTTGCTGTTCGAAAAATTTAGACACATACAACATAATAATATGAGAACGATACAATTTAGAGAGGCTATTTGCGAAGCGATGAGTGAGGAAATGCGTCACGATGAGTCCATATACTTAATGGGTGAAGAAGTTGCAGAATATAATGGTGCTTACAAAGCTTCTAAAGGAATGCTTGCTGAATTTGGTGCAAAAAGAGTTATTGATACTCCAATTGCTGAGCTAGGTTTTACCGGTATTGCAGTTGGATCTGCTATGAATGGATGTCGTCCTATCGTAGAATACATGACTTTTAACTTTTGTTTGGTTGGTATTGATCAAATTATTAATAATGCTGCCAAGATGCGTCAGATGACAGGTGGTCAATTTAATGTTCCTATTGTTTTTCGTGGCCCAACTGCTTCTGCAGGACAATTGGGAGCAACACACTCTCAAGCTTTAGAAAATTGGTTTGCCAATACTCCTGGGCTTAAAGTTGTAGTTCCATCTACTGTTTATGACGCTAAAGGATTATTAAAAGCTGCTATTCGCGATAACGATCCAGTAATTTTCATGGAATCGGAACAAATGTATGGTGATAAAGGGGAAGTTCCTGATGGCGAATATACAATTCCTCTAGGAGTTGCTGATATTAAGCGTGAAGGAACAGATGTAACAATCGTTTCTTTTGGAAAAATTATAAAAGAAGCTCATATTGCTGCTGATGAATTGGCTAAAGAAGGAATTTCATGTGAAATAATTGATTTAAGAACGGTTCGTCCTATGGATTATGAAACGATTTTAACATCAGTTAGAAAAACAAATAGATTGGTAGTTCTTGAAGAAGCGTGGCCTTTTGCAAGTGTCGCTTCAGAGATTACTTATATTGTTCAAGAGCGTGCTTTCGACTTTCTTGACGCACCAATACAACGTATCACAACTGCAGATACTCCAGCGCCATATTCTCCAGTATTATTGAAAGAATGGTTGCCTAATTCAGAAGATGTTATAAAAGCAGTTAAGAAAGTAATGTATAAAAAATAACAGCTACTGAAAGATTTGAATTTGATTGAAATTTAATAATTGAAACATTAAATTCTGATTATTTAAGTGCTGTAATTCACTATATTTGAAACTTCATCAATTATTTATTTGATGAAGTTTTTTTTTGGAACGATTATGAAAAAAAATATTGTAATACTGTTGTTTTTATTTGTTTCGGTAAGTGCTGTTTTTGCACAGACCAAAGCTGGTGGCGTTGTTTTAGACAAGATGAATCAGCCCATACCCTTTGCTAATGTAGTATTTAAGAATTCTAGTGAAGGAATTGTTGCTAATGAAGATGGGTTGTTTTATTTAGAATCTCCAAAAACGTATACGGCTTTAGTGATTTCCTCTGTAGGTTTTTCTGAAAAGGAAATTGTGTTGCCAAAAGCGGTTAATTATAATATGAGAATTCAGCTCAATGAAGCGGAGAGTTTAAATGAAGTAGTTGTTTTTACTGGTAAAACTTCTAAAAAGAATAATCCTGCTCTTGATATACTGCGTAAAATTTGGGAAAAGAAACGCCAAAACGGATTGTACATGTTCAATCAGTATCAAATGGAGAAGTACGAAAAAATAGAATTTGATATGAATTCTATAGACAGTGCTTTTATGAAAAATAAGCTTTTCAAAGGAATGGAGTTTATTTTTAATCAAATGGATACTTCAAAAGTTACAGGAAAAACCTATTTACCCATTTTTGTAAACGAGGCCTTGTCTGATGTTTATGGTGATTTAAAATTAAAAAAAATAAAAGAAAAACTAAAAGCCAGCAAGACATCAGGTTTTAATGGAAATCAGCAAATTTTAAATTTTGTAAAAGATTTGTATTCTGATTATAATATCTATAATAACTATTTAACTTTTTTTGACAAAAGTTTTACAAGCCCGCTTTCTAAAACAGGTATCGATGTTTATAATTATATCCTAAAAGACAGCACTTATATTGATAACAAATGGTGTTATAATATTATATTTTATCCAAGACGTAAAAATGAATTAACTTTTAAAGGTGATTTTTGGGTAAACGATACCACTTTTGCGATCAAGAAAATCAATATGGCTGTTACCAAAAGCGCCAACATCAACTGGGTGAAAGATATCTATCTTGAGCAAGAATTTGAGGTTGTTAGTGATTCGGTTTTCTTGTTGACCAAAGATTATTTAATGTCCGACTTTGCTTTAAACAAAAAAGAAAAGTCTAAAGGGATTTACGGAAAAAGAACAACCTATTTCAGAGATCATAAATTCAATAATGTCAAACCAATTGCTTTTTATAAAGAGGAAGTAAATTATAAGGATCCTGAAGTTTATAATAAGTCGGATGAATACTGGGAGGAAAATCGTTTCGAAAATTTAAATAAAGACGAATTAGGGGTATATAAAATGCTTGATACTTTGCAGACCGTTAAAAAATTCAAACAAATTTACAGTTCTGTTCAAGTACTTGCTAGCGGATTTGTACAATTTGGTAATTTCGATTACGGTCCTATTTTTTCCACATTTGGCTACAATGAAGTAGAAGGAGCAAGATTGCGTGCAGGAGGAAGAACCTATTTTGGAACTAATGACACTTGGCGTATACAAGGATATACGGCTTATGGTTTTAAAGATGATAAATTTAAATACGGATTTTCTGGAAAATGGATGGTCGATAAGAAAAATAGATTTATTTTATCAGGAGGAAATAGACGTGACATCGAGCAAATCGGTGCGAGTTTGACTGCGACTTATGATATTTTGGGTAGGAGCGGTGCTTCTTCCTCTGTATTCTCATCAGGAAATAATGGAAAACTAACCAATATTAATTTAAGTAATATAGCAGTAGAAATGGAGCCTGTGAAAAACTTAACTTTTCAAACAGGTTTTTCGTACCGTACCTTGGAGTCTGCTTCTTCTACATTTAGTTTAGATTATTACACCGATAGAGTTAATGGTGTTGTTAAAAGTGATGTAAAACAATCAGAAGTTAGTTTTCAAATTGAATATACTCCCAAAAGGAGAACCATTGGATACGCGGTAGAACGTGAAATTGTAGATAGTCCTTACAGTCGCTTTTTTGTAAATTACAGTCATGGTTTTAAAGGCTTGCTAGATAGTGACTTTCAATATGATAAATTGCAATTGTATTTTAAACAACCAATTATTATTGGTCCATTAGGACGCTCTAATATTATTATGGAATTGGGTAAAACTTTTGGAACTGTTCCTTTAGGATTAATGAGTGTTATTCCAGGAAATCAAACTTTTTTCAGTATCGAAAATACGTTCAGTAATCTAAATTATTATGAATTTATTTCAGATCAATATGCTACTGTACAATGGAACCACAATTTTGGAGGACGGATTTTTTCTAGAATTCCGTTTATGCGTAAATTGAACTGGAGAGAAATAATTTCGGTAAAAGGAGTATATGGTAGTATTTCTGATGATAATAGAGCCATAAATGCTTCTGGATTATCCTATAATGCACCAGAAAAAGGATATTGGGAATATAGTGCTGGAGTTGGGAATATTTTTAAATTATTCCGAGTTGATTTTTCTTGGCGAGGTAATTATTTAAACACTCCCGATACCAATCGATTTACAGTTAAAGCCTCATTTGGATTTAATTTTTAATAGAGATATTTTTAGCCTTACATCCAAACCTAAAAGAATTGGATGTAAGGCTATTTAAATTTAAGATGATTAAAAAAAAATTAGATTATGCAAGAAGCATTTGATTATCTCGCAGAAAAAGATCGGATTTTCAGGATAATTATTGATCAATTTGGATTGCCTTTAATTCCAAAAAGACCGCAAGGATTTGAAACGTTATTGTTGCTAATTTTAGAGCAACAAGTTTCTATTGATTCGGCCAAAGCTACATTTCTAAAAATAAAAGACAGTCAAAAAACAATAACTCCAGAAGTTTTATCGATTGTTTCGGATGAAGTTTTTAGGAATTTTGGAGTAACTCGTCAAAAAACGAGTTATATAAAAGCTTTAGCGTTAGCTATTTTAAATAAAGAAATTGATTTAGAAAGTTTGCCAAACAAAACTGCGCAAGAAGTTCGGCAGGAACTTATAAAAATTAAAGGAATAGGCAATTGGACTATTGATATTTACCTGATGTTTTGTTTGCAAGTGCCTGATTTATTACCATTAGGAGATATTGCGGTTGTAAACACTATAAAAGAATTACTGGATATTCACGATAAAGAGGCTATGGAAAAGTATGCTGAAAAGTGGAGTCCTTATCGCTCCTTTGCGACGTATCTTTTATGGCATCATTATTTAAAAAAGCGAAATCGAAGAGTTGTTTATTAACGTGTTCACTTTTAAAACACAATCAATTGAAAGTGTATTTATTTTTATTGTAAAAAAGAGTTAGATTCCTTACTTTTGCACCCATAATTATAGATAAGAAAAATTAAAATGACTGCAGACAAATTAACAACTTTCGATGTATTAATCGAAATACCAAGAGGAAGTAGAAATAAATACGAATATGATTTCGAAATAAAAAGAATGCGTTTTGACAGAATGTTATTTTCTTCAATGATGTATCCTGCTGATTACGGATTTATTCCTGAAACTTTAGCTTTAGACGGAGATCCATTAGATGTTTTGGTATTAGTAAATGAGCCAACTTTTCCTGGATGTGTTATGGAAGTAAAACCAATAGGTGTTTTCCATATGGCAGACGATAAAGGACCAGATGAAAAAGTAATTTGCGTTCCTGTTTCAGATCCAATTTGGAATTCATTGAATGATTTATCAGATATGAATCCACACTTATTAAAAGAAATCGAGCACTTTTTTCAAGTATATAAAGATCTTGAAAACAAAAGTGTTGACGTAGGTGGTTGGGGAGATGTTAAGGAAGCTTATTCTATAATCAAACAATGTACAGACCGTTTCAATCAGATTGAAAACAAACCAAAAGGATTATTTAGCATTAAATAATTAATTTGTGATTTTTATAAAAAAAGCAATACTCCGTTAAGAGTATTGCTTTTTTGTTTATTTTCGTTAAGTTACATTGTTAATTTAACCAAAAACCAAACAAAAATTATGGATTCAATAATGATTTATGTGCCAATAATTATGGCAATAGTTGGCCTTCTTTTTATGATGTATAAAAGAGCCTGGGTTTTAAAACAAGATCCAGGAGATGGAAAAATGAAAGAGATTTCAGATTACATCTACGAAGGAGCTTTAGCTTTTTTAAAAGCAGAATATAGGTTGTTGACTTTCTTTGTTATAGGAGCTAGCATTGTTTTAGCCGGAATTACTTTTATTCCAGGTGTAAAAACACATTTACTAATAGTAGTTGCCTTTATTTTTGGAGCTATATTTTCAGCTTGGGCAGGAAATATGGGAATGAAAATCGCTACTAAAACCAATGTTAGAACCACCCAAGCTGCACGTACGAGTTTGCCACAAGCACTAAAAGTTTCTTTTGGTGGTGGTACTGTTATGGGTTTGGGAGTTGCAGGTCTAGCAGTTTTAGGATTAACAACTTTCTTTATAATTTTATTTCAAATACTTTCTGGAGGCGTTTGGAAAGACACAGAGACAATGACAATTGTACTGGAAACATTGGCTGGTTTCTCGTTAGGAGCTGAATCTATTGCATTATTTGCTCGAGTTGGAGGTGGTATCTATACCAAAGCCGCTGATGTAGGAGCTGATTTAGTTGGTAAGGTAGAAGCGGGTATTCCAGAGGATGATCCACGTAATCCAGCGACTATTGCTGATAATGTTGGGGACAATGTTGGCGATGTTGCGGGCATGGGTGCGGATTTATTTGGTTCTTATGTTGCTACCGTTTTAGCAGCAATGGTATTAGGAAACTATGTAATCAAAGATATGGGAGGGAATATAGTAGAAAATGGTTTTGGCGGAATTGGTCCAATACTATTACCTATGGCAATTGCTGGTTTCGGAATCTTATTCTCTATCGTCGGAACTCTACTAGTCAAAATTACAGACGATAATGCTAAAGAGCCACAAGTTCAAAAAGCACTTAACATTGGAAACTGGGTTTCTATTGTACTTACAGCTATCGCTTGTTTCTTTTTAATTCAGTGGATGTTACCTCAAACTATGAAAATGAATTTCTTTGGCGAAGGCTTACAAGATATTTCTTCAACGAGAGTTTTCTATGCATCACTAATTGGCTTATTTGTTGGTGGTGCTATTTCATCAGTTACAGAATATTATACCGGATTAGGTACAAAACCAGTTATGGCCATTGTACAAAAATCATCAACGGGTGCAGGAACTAATGTAATTGCTGGATTGGCAACTGGAATGATTTCTACTTTTCCGACTGTTTTATTATTTGCAGCAGCTATATGGTCAACCTATGCATTGGCTGGCTTTTATGGAGTTGCACTTGCAGCTTCTGCAATGATGGCAACAACTGCAATGCAATTAGCAATCGATGCTTTTG
This sequence comes from Flavobacterium sp. GP15, assembly GCF_014281985.1. NCBI lineage: Bacteria > Pseudomonadati > Bacteroidota > Flavobacteriia > Flavobacteriales > Flavobacteriaceae > Flavobacterium > Flavobacterium sp. GP15. The sequence continues at coordinate 70,248 of NZ_JACFTC010000007.1, read as the reverse complement.
GACCAATATCAGACAATGCAGGTGGAATTGCTGAAATGAGCGAGTTGCCTAAAGAAGTACGTACGAGAACTGATATCTTAGATTCTGTAGGAAATACAACAGCAGCAACTGGAAAGGGATTTGCAATTGCTTCGGCAGCATTAACTTCATTGGCTTTATTTGCAGCCTATGTTACTTTTACAGGAATTGACGGAATTAATATTTTTAAAGCCCCTGTTTTAGCTATGCTATTTGTGGGCGGAATGATTCCTGTAGTTTTCTCTGCTTTGGCAATGAACTCTGTTGGAAAAGCAGCGATGGATATGGTGTACGAAGTACGTCGTCAGTTTAGAGAAATTCCTGGAATTATGGAAGGAACTGGGAAACCAGAATACGCAAAATGTGTTGATATTTCTACGAAAGCAGCACTACGTGAAATGATGTTGCCAGGAATTCTTACTATTGGTTTCCCTATTGCAATTGTACTTTTAGGTAAGTTAGTTTACAGTAGTAATAACCAATTAGTAGCCGAAATGCTCGGTGGTTATATGGCTGGAGTTACTGTTTCGGGTGTGCTTTGGGCAGTTTTTCAAAATAATGCTGGTGGAGCTTGGGATAATGCTAAAAAATCTTTTGAAGCCGGAGTTTTGATAAATGGTGAGATGACTTATAAAGGTTCTGATGCTCATAAAGCAGCGGTAACTGGTGATACTGTTGGAGATCCGTTTAAAGATACATCTGGACCATCGATGAATATTTTAATTAAATTGACTTGTTTGATTGGTTTAGTAATCGCTCCAATTTTAGGCAACGGTAGTCATACTGTTCTGGATAAACCAGCATGTTGCGCTACTTCAGAAATGTGTACTTCAATGTCTAAAGAAGAGTGTTTAGCTAAGGGTTGTACAAGTTCAAGTTGTAAATTTATGAATGAGAAATCAGTCGCTACGCATTTCTCTTCTTCAAAAGAAGTGTCTATCGAAAAGTCAAACATTGATGGAAAGGTAACAGCTACCATAAAAACGACGATAGACGGAAAAGAAGAAATTCAAAAATTTGAAGGAACCGACGCCGAAGTTCAAGCTAAAATAGACGCTTTAAAATAATGATTAAATCATCTTTGTGAAAGTTTAAAAATTTGACAAAGTTTTACAAAAAATGCCTCACTCTAAAAATTAGGAGTGAGGCATTTTTATATTTAGTTTTTATTAATTTTATTGTTTCTCCCTTTCTTATGGTGAGAATATTGGAGCGTATTTTAGAATAATCCGTTTAGTTCGGCATCTATTCTATTGATAATATTTCCTAAATCTTCCTGACTGTCAACAAAATTAATATTATCAACATCTATTATCATTAATTTTCCTTTATCATAGGTTTGTATCCAACCCTCATAACGTTCATTTAATCGGCTTAAATAATCAATCGAAATAGAGTTCTCATACTCTCTTCCTCTTTTGTGAATTTGTCCTACTAGATTAGGAATCGAACTTCTCAAATAGATTAATAAATCTGGTGGTTTCACAGTTGATTCCATTAATTCAAAAAGAGAGGAGTAATTCTGAAAATCACGACTTGTCATTAATCCCATTGCATAAAGATTGGGAGCAAAAATATGTGCATCTTCATAAATAGTTCGGTCTTGTATGATCTTTTTGCCACTTTCTCTAATTTGCATCACTTGTCGAAAACGGGTGTTGAGAAAATAAATTTGTAAATTAAAAGACCAACGTTCCATTTGATGGTAAAAATCATCTAAGTATGGATTGTCAACTACATCCTCAAAATGGGGTTCCCATTTAAAGTGTTTGGCTAATAAACGCGTTAGAGTAGTTTTTCCTGAACCTATATTTCCTGCTATTGCTATGTGCATTACGGTATTATGATTTTATAATTTGTAATTCCTTCTGATGTAAAAATAGATAAAATTTGGTCCTTGTAATAGAATTTATTAAAGGTTTTTTCGGGAATTTTTATTTCATATTTTTTCTGTTTCTCGGCATCTTCAAGAGTTATAATTCCTGACTTAGCGTACATAATTTGATTTTTATTTATAATCAATGTGTAATCTGAATTTGGCAATATTCCTCTCAAAACTATTTTTCCAAAAATATCGCAACTATACCAATTATTTTTTTGATCTATCCAGGAAAAGGAATTAAAGTCGGATTGGTAGTATTTTATAGTGTCAATAAATGGAACAGCGATCGCTCGGTATTCTTTTTTTAAATAATCGTAAAGCCCTATTTGCTGATTCATAGTGTTGTAAATCCAGAACTGATTCTGAGATGCAAGACCAACAGCTGTAGCTATAATAGGGGTGTTGTCCTCTGAAAAATTAATGCTTTGAATTTCATTCAATTGATTGTCTAGCAGAATTATTGTATTGAAGTTTTCATAAAACACAATTATTTTAAAAGGGTTTTGTATGTCGATTTTCGTAATTTTTCCAAGACTTATGTTTTTATACTCGAGATTGTTTTGATTGTTCCGTTTATGAAACACATTATTTTTTATAAAATAATAAAAACCTAAATTGTCATATCCCAAAAATTCATCTCCATCAAAAACAAGCGTATTCGTTTTAGAGCCTATTATTTCAATGTTTTGACTTGAAAGAGCGGTATAAAAGGTGATGATAAATAAAAATATAATTTTTTTCATGAAGACGAATTTACGATTTAACCATTACAAAAAAGGATCACTTTTTTATTAATTTAAATAACTTGATGAAAAATATTTTTTTGCCTAATTAGATTTTCTCAGGAACTTTAATGGTATTGAATAAAACTATATTTTTTTCAAAATTAAAAAGGATCAAGAAATAGAATCTATTAAAAATACCGAAATATGATTTTAATTTTATCCATACAATACATTCTAGACCCTTAAGAAATAGAATAATCGTTTGTTTTTTGTACTAAAATCACCAACGATATACTGATTTTTTGTTTATTCAATAGAAAAATACTACTTTTACAGATGTTATTTACACAATAATCAAATTAATTTAAAAATTTAAACATGAAAAAAATCGCTCTTTTATTAGCTGTATTCGCTTTTAGTTTTGCAAATGCTCAGGCTCCTTTAGAAGAAGGAGGAGTTCAATTAAATGCTGGAGTTGGAACTTCTGGATGGGGAACACCTGTTTATGTCGGTCTTGATTACGGTATTGCAACAAACTGGACTCTTGGAGCAGAACTTTCTTACCAATCTTACAATGAAAATTATGGTTATGGAAATGGTAAAGTAAAAAGTTCTATTTTAGGGATTCAAGGAAACGGTAACTATCATTTTAATGAATTGTTGAGTATTCCTAGTGAATGGGATTTTTATGCTGGAGCTAACTTAAATTACTACAGTTGGACTACAAAATATGACGGAGAAAAACTTAGTGGTTATAATGGTGCTGAAAATTTTGGTATCGGTCTACAAGTAGGTGGTCGTTATTTCTTCAGTGATAACTTTGGAGTAAATCTTCAGTTAGGTGGTGGTAATGTAGTAAGTGGTGCTAAACTTGGAATTACATACAAATTCTAATTTTACATTATTGAAAATAAAAAAAACCGTCGTTTCTATAAAGCGACGGTTTTTTTATGATTTTTTATTATTAATTGCTTTTTAATGTACTGTAAATAATATTCTTTGAAAGAATTATTTACAATTTTGCTAAAAGAATTAAAATAAAAAAACCGCAATTCTTTTTAATTGCGGTTTTTTTGTATAGAAGACCGTTTTTTTCTGTTTCTAATTATAATAGTAGATAAGAAAATGATTTATAGTCCAAATGCTGTTTTAACTTGGTCAACAAAATCTAATTTTTCCCAAGTGAATAATTCTACTTCTACCGTTTTTGTTAAACCTCCGGGAGCTGTAAAAGTCTTTGTAACAGTTTCAGGTGTACGTCCCATGTGTCCGTATGCAGCCGTTTCGCTATAAATAGGATTTCTCAATTTTAAACGTTGCTCAATAAAGTAAGGACGCATGTCAAAAATAGCTTCTACTTTCTTGGCGATTTCACCATTGGTCAAGTTTACTTTAGACGTTCCGTAAGTATCAATAAAAATACCCATTGGCTTTGCAACACCAATTGCGTAAGAAACCTGAACTAAAATTTCATCAGCAATTCCCGCAGCAACTAAGTTTTTAGCGATATGACGCGTTGCATAAGCAGCACTTCTATCTACTTTACTTGGATCTTTTCCAGAAAATGCTCCACCACCGTGAGCCCCTTTTCCACCGTAAGTATCTACAATAATTTTTCTTCCAGTAAGTCCAGTATCTCCGTGTGGTCCTCCAATTACGAATTTCCCAGTTGGATTGATATGGTATTGGATTGTATCATTAAATAAATGTACGTGCGTTGGGTTTTTTGCAATAATTCTTGGAATTAATATCTCCACAATGTCTTTTTTGATTTTTGCAAGCATAACTGCTTCTTCATCAAAATCATCGTGTTGTGTAGAGATTACAATTGCATCAATACGAGTTGGTTTATTGTCATCGCTATATTCTAATGTTACCTGAGATTTTGCATCAGGGCGCAAGTAGGTAATTTCTTTATTCTCTCTTCTTAAAATTGCTAATTCTTGCAATAATTTATGAGATAAGTCAAGCGCCAATGGCATGTAATTTTCTGTTTCGTTAGTTGCGTAACCAAACATCATTCCTTGGTCACCAGCACCTTGCTCTTCAGGATTTGCTCTATCAACACCTTGATTAATATCAGCAGATTGTTCGTGTATAGCAGAAAGAATACCGCAAGAATTAGCTTCGAACATGTATTCGCTTTTCGTATAACCAATTTTTCTGATTACATCACGAGCAATTTGTTGAACGTCTAAATAAGTGTTTGATTTTACTTCACCAGCAAGTATTACTTGACCGGTAGTTACTAAAGTTTCACAAGCTACTTTTGAATCAGCATCAAATGCTAAAAAATTATCGATTAATGCATCTGAAATTTGATCTGCAACTTTGTCTGGGTGTCCCTCGCTTACAGATTCTGACGTAAATAAATAGGCCATAATAATTATTATTTTTAAAATTAAATGAGAAAAAATAATTGCTGAAAAGGACTAAAGGAGCGTTTCTGCTTTAGCATTTTTTCTACTGAAAAATTTTCAGTATTCACAATGAATTTGTTTCATTATGAAGAGGTTGCAATCAGTTCAAATTTTTCCTCTTGTATTAGGGTGCAAATGTATGAAACCATTTTGAATTGTAAATTAATCTTTTGTTTTTTTAATATAATTTAAGACAATTTAATAAAACCTATTAAATCTATAGGATTAGTAAATAATTTATTTTTTATTTGTTTTATTCAAATATAGTTTGCAGATTTGTAAAATAAAATAAAGAAAAATGACAATTAAAACTTTCAATATGTGTGTTATGATGCCGGAGCCTTCCGCAGAGCACGCTATTGTATAGTTTTAAAAATTTAAAATATATAATTAAGACCTCTGCGAAAAGCAGGGGTTTTTTTTTGGAATTAAATTAATAAATCCAGTATATGAGTATTATTTTTTAAGATCAGAAATAAAAAAAAGAAGCAATTAATAACAAACCAACTAATTTAAATTTGAAGATTATGAGTACACAAAAATTTGAGACAAATGCATTACATGCAGGACATGATGTTACTAAAACAGCAGGAACAAGAGCGGTTCCAATTTATCAAACAAGTTCGTACGTTTTTAATAATTCGGAACACGCCGCCAAAGTTTTTGGATTAGAGGAGCCAGGATTTATTTATACAAGACTTAATAATCCAACAAACGATATTCTAGAGCAGCGATTGGCTATTCTAGAAAAGGGAATAGGAGCGGTAGTTACAGCCTCTGGTACAGCTGCCATTACTACTGCATTGTTAGTTTTGTTAAAAGCGGGAGATCACATTGTAGCTTCCAATAGTTTATACGGCGGAACTTTCAATTTATTTAATGTGACATTACCAAGACTTGGTATCACCACAACATTTGTAGATCCATCGGATACAAAAAACTTTAAGAACGCTGTTCAAGAAAATACGAGAGCTTTTTTTGTAGAATCCTTGGGGAATCCAAAATTAGACGTTTTAGATTTAAAAGGTATTTCTAAGGAAGCAAGAGCCGCAAAAGTCCCTTTTATAGTTGATAATACAGTTGCATCCCCTTATTTGTTAAATCCTATAGATTTTGGAGCGGATATCGTAGTGCACTCTTTAACAAAATACATCACTGGAAACGGAACTTCTCTTGGAGGTGTGATTATTGATGCTGGAAACTTTGATTGGACTAATGGGAAATTTCCTGAATTAACAGAGCCTTCAGCAGGTTATCACGGATTAATTTACAATGAAGCTTTAGGAAAAGCAGCTTTTATTGCTAAGGTTAGAATTGAAGGTCTGCGTGATTTTGGAGCAGCTTTGAGTCCGTTTAATGCCTTCCAGATTATACAAGGATTAGAGACTTTGCCCATTCGTGTACAACGCCACAGTGAAAATGCTTTGGCATTAGCGCAATGGTTAGAAGAGCAACCAGAAGTGGCTTGGGTAAATTATCCAGGTTTGAAATCCAGTAAATACTATAATTTAGCTCAGCAGTATTTACCAAAAGGGCAAAGTGGAGTAGTGACTTTTGGGTTAAAAGGAGGATTTGAAGCAGCAAAAACAGTAGCAGATCAAACTAAATTATTTTCGCTATTAGCTAATATTGGCGACACTAAATCATTAATAATTCATCCTGCTAGTACTACTCATCAGCAATTATCCGATGAACAAAAAGCTGCAGCAGGAGTTCCTAATGACTTAATACGATTGTCTGTAGGATTAGAAGATATTCAGGATTTAATTACCGATTTAAAAGTGGCTTTTAAAAGTATAAAACAATCTGAATTTGTTTAAAGACTATGATTTTAATTAGTTTAAAAAATGATCATAATTCAATAGTAATTTCACAATTAAAGAACTTTATTAAAATTTGGTTTTTTAATTGTGAAAAATTACATATTTCTAACTAAATCTTTTTTTGAAGAATAACGATAGAGTTCTAGTTAGATTTTGGTTTCAAAGAAAAAATTCGAAGTTTCTGTAAAGCTTTTATATTTTTTAAGTGATGATACAAAAAAGTTATATAAGTATTAATCCTTATTGTGTAAGATAAGTAGCAGATAAGCGCAGTAGATTTGCTACGAGTTAAAAAAAAAGAAAAGCAATATGTTGATGTGTTTTTTAGCTGGAAGTAGAAATAAAATTAAAATAAAATAACAATCTCATTATGGAGTCACGAGAAATACTAGTAGCGGAGCAAAAAGCATCGAAAACAAGTAACAAAACAGGAGATTTAAAATGGGATAAATATTTAGATGATTATTGTAACTATTTTAAAGAATATAAAAAGCATTACAAAAAGTCAAACGAGGGGAATATGAATTCATTATCATTATATCCTTATATGCAGCAGAAATGGCAATTTTTTAAAAAGCAAATCAGCAGGGCCTACAAATACAATCGTTTGAATGATCAACAAATTGAAAGACTGATGAATATGAAAACAATAGAAGGTTGTTAACGATTATTTAATATTAGAAATCCAGTCTTTTTATTTGGAAATATGAATTAAAAGTTGCATATTTGATTTTGAAAAAAATAAAGATGAAATATACAATTTACACTATGTTTAAAGTCGGTCAGGATAATTCCTGAGGGTAGTTTATTGCATAATTTTAAATTAAAATTATAAGAAATAAGCTTCCCATGATAGGGAGGCTTTTTTTATGAGCATACAAAATTAAATTGATTTATATTAGAATCGGAAATAGATGAAAAAACTAATAAACAAGACAATAAATACCGTAAAAGTCACCAATGTAATTGTGGTGTGTACCATTTTATGCATGCATGACTGTTGATTCCAAAAGTATAAGTTTGATATATAACTTAAAACCCTTTTGGATAGTCATCTAAAAGGGTTTTTGTTTTTTTACTAGTATTTGAAAACTAAGATAGTATAACAACAATAAGAACAAAAAAGAATTTTATAAACCTAAACAATTATTAAATTATGAGTGCAACTAAGTATTTTGCAAAAACATTTCAGTTATTAAAAAGTATTAATTTCAGAAATAAAACAGTAAAGGGGAACGACTTTATCAATGAACTAATCGATTCGAGATTTGAATTTTCAAAAAATGATGCTTTGCCACAAAATAAAGTGACAGATTCATTACTTTTTTTAATGTATTCAAAAGAGAATGAAGCGTTGTTTATTTAGGAAATGGGAAAGTAATTTCCATTATCTGATGATACAAAAAAATGCAAAGTGTTACTCTGATATAGTATAGTTTTACTTTTAATTTATAAGTTTAACACTTTGCTTTTATTTTTCTTATAAAAATCAAAAGACACGAAAATTTGGTTTTTAAAAATAATAGCAGTTAATTTGCTGCTTTAAGTTCACACTTGTATTGAAATGTTATAAAGAAAGGCAGAGGGATTAGACCCGATGAAGCCTTAGCAACCCTTCGATTTATCGGAGAAGGTGCTGCATTCTACCTTGAACTGAATTTGTTTCAGTTGCTAGGAAAGATAACAATAAGAATTCGTCTAGATACCCAATATTCTAGCTTTCTTTCTAATATTTCCAGACACAAATCAAAAATCATAAAAGATTTGAAATTGGAAAATAAACCTTCATTAATTAAATTACAAGATTTCACCACTCATAATGGTGCTTTCTATGCTACCCTAAATTTAAGCTATCAGATTTTTGGCGCCGATTTGCATTCTGCTCCCATAATTTTAATTAATCATGCTTTAACTGGAAACTCACAAGTTATTGGTGAAGCTGGTTGGTGGAACGAAATAGTAGGCGTTGATAAAACAATTGATACCCGAAAATATACCATCATCGCTTTTGATGTTCCAGGCAATGGTTTTAATTCAGCTACCATCGACAATTACAAGGATTTTATTGCAAGAGATATTGCTAAAATTTTTCTGGAAGGACTTCGTGTGCTAAAAGTTGATCAACTTTTTGCGCTTATCGGTGGATCAATAGGTGGAGGAATAGGTTGGGAAATTTTGGCCTTAGAGCCTAAATTAACTCAAAATTTCATTCCCATTGCTACCGATTGGAAGGCTACCGATTGGTTGATTGCTAACTGTTATTTGCAAGAGCAAATCTTAAATAATTCTAAAAAACCTATAGAAGATGCACGCATTCACGCAATGTTGTGTTACCGAACTCCTGAATCTTTTAAGGAAAAATTTAATCGAGATATTAATGTGCAACTCGAAACTTTTCAAGTGGAGAGTTGGTTGAATTATCACGGAGAAAAATTGGAAAAAAGATTTCAGTTATCGGCCTACAAGATGATGAATCAATTATTAAAAACCATTGATATCACTCGGAATAGAGAATCTTTTGAATCTCTTATTTCTAAAGTTGATGCCAATATTTATATAGTAGGAATCAACTCTGACTTGTTTTTTACGGCAAAGGAGAATAAAGAAACATACAACGATATCAAAAAATTTAAAAACAATGTATTCTATAGCGAGATTGACTCGCAGCACGGACATGATGCTTTCTTGATAGAATATGAACAATTAGACAATTTATTAGAAGTAGTCTTCAAAAATAAAAAACAAATGAAAGTACTGAAATTTGGCGGAAAATCTTTAGCAAATGGGGAAGGGATTAATACGGTTCTAAATATTATTGAAAGTAAAATAAAGCAAGAAGAAAAAGTTACTGTTGTTGTATCCGCAAGAGGAAAAGCTACTGATGAACTTGATGATATTTTAACAATCGCTGTGAAAAATGGTAATTACAAACCACTTTTAGAGAGTTTTAAAAAATATCAAAAAGATGGATTTGAATCAATTGATTTCTCTGTTGAATTTGAAAAATTAGATAAACTTTTTGAAGGAGTGAGTTTGATAGGCGATTACAGTACTAAAATTCAAGATCAAATTTTGGCACAAGGTGAAGTGCTTTCGGCTAAATTACTCGTCTTCTTACTAAACGAAAGAGGTATTCTTGCAAAATTTGCCGATACCCGTGAATTGATAGTTACGGACTCGAATTTTGGCGATGCTCAACCTATAGAAGGGGCATCGAAAAAGAATATCATCCAGATTTTTAAAGAAAATGAAGACGCCGTTTTAGTAATTACAGGTTTTATTGGTGCGAACGCCAAAAATGAAACTACTACTTTAGGTAGAAATGGAAGTAATTACACAGCTTCACTAATAGCAAATTTCATTAATGCGGAAGAACTTCAGAACTTCACACATGTTGACGGAATATACACTGCCAATCCAGATTTAGTATTTGATGCAAAAAAAATAGATCACTTGACTTTTAATGAAGCAAATGAGTTGGCTAATTTTGGCGCAACTATTCTGCATGCTAAAACTATCATTCCTTTATTAGAAAAAAATATTCCGCTTCGTATTTTAAATACGTTTAATCACGAAAATAAAGGAACACTCATTACGGCTAATGCTGCAGGAGCGGGAATAAAAACACTTTCCGTTTTAGAGAATGTAGCTTTAGTAAATCTTGAAGGAAGAGGATTGTTGGGGAAAACAGGTGTAGATGCTCGTATTTTTAAAGTAATGGGCGATAATGATATTAGTGTAAGTATCATTTCACAAGGTTCATCAGAAAGAGGAATTGGATTAGTGGTTGCAGCTGATAAAGCCACAAGAGCAATGATCGAATTAGAAAAAGAATTCGAAAATGATTTCTATTCTAAAGATGTGAATAAAATTACAGTGACTGATAATGTTTCGGTAATTTCAATTATTGGCCAAGATTTAAGTACGTTTCATAAACCCTATACTGCTTTAATTAAAAATAAAATTATTCCTATACTATTTAATAATACTGTTACGGGTAAAAACGTGAGTTTAGTGGTTAAAAAAACCGAACTTTATAAAGCATTAAATGTCATTCACGGTGAGATTTTTGGTGTTTCAAAAAAAATCAACATTGCTGTTTTTGGACATGGTCTAGTGGGAGGAACTTTGATTAATCAAATTTTAGAGTCTGCTGAAGCAATTGATAAAAGAAAACATATTAAACTAAATGTTTTTGCCATTGCCAATTCTAAAAAAATTCTTTTAGATAAAAACGGAGTTTCTTTACAGTGGAAAAATCAAATTCAAGATCAAGGAATTCCTTATACGATGGAAGACGTTATTGCTTATGCAAACGAACATCATTTAGAAAATTTAATTGCCATCGATAATACAGCGAGTGCTGCATTTGTTGAAAACTATATTCCGCTGGTGGAAAGCAGCTTCGATTTAATTTCTTCAAATAAAGTAGCAAACACATTAAGCTATGGTTTTTATAAAGACTTAAGAAAATCATTAGCAGATAACCAAAAGAACTATTTGTATGAAACCAATGTTGGAGCTGGTTTGCCATTGATTGATACGATTAAATTACTGCATCTTTCAGGAGAAAATATTACTAAAATTAAAGGGGTTTTCTCTGGAACTTTGAGCTATTTATTCAATAATTTCTCTGCAAAAGATGCGCCTTTTAGCGAAATTCTAAAAGAAGCAATTGACAACGGTTACACGGAGCCAGATCCAAGAGAAGATTTGTGCGGTAATGACGTAGGAAGAAAATTATTGATTTTAGCAAGAGAACTAGATTTGCAAAATGAATTTGAAGAAATTAAGATTCAAAATCTTATTCCAGAACATTTACGTGAAGGTGATGTTGCTGATTTTTTAACAAAGCTTAAGGAATTTGATCCTATTTATGACAAAATAAAAGCAGACCAAAAACCGAATCATGTCTTAAGATATATAGGCGAATTGTCTGGAGATTTGCAGCATGATAAAGGAATACTAGAAGTGAAATTAGTTTCAGTTCCTTCAGATACTGCATTAGGAGGATTGAAAGGTTCTGATTCTTTCTTCGAGATTTACACAGAGTCCTACGGAGATCGACCAATAGTAATTCAAGGAGCGGGCGCTGGATCAGCGGTGACAGCAAGAGGAGTTTTTGGAGATATTTTGAGATTGTCGGATAAAGGGTAGAATCCCCCTTACCCCCGAAGGGGGAATAAAGAAAATATAAATAATATAAAAAGGACATACCTCCGGTCTTGGCTCCCTCCCCTTCGGGGAGGGTTGGGGAGGGGATATTATGAAAGTAACATTAAATAGAGTAAACGATAATTTCCATTTCGAATTAAAAAACGAACGTGGACACATAGTAAACGTAGACAGTCGTCCTGAGTTTGGAGGAAATGATATGGGAGCAAGTCCTATGGAATTAGTGTTAATGGGAGTTGCAGGCTGTAGCGCCATTGATATGATTTCGATTCTAAAAAAGCAACGTCAAGAAATTACTTCTTTCAAAGCAGAGGTTGATGGCGAAAGAGTTCAAATAGGAGAGGCAAAACCTTTTAAAGATATTCATGTTGTTTTTTATTTAGAAGGCGAAATTAATCCAGAAAAAGCAGCGAGAGCCGCACAACTTTCTTTTGAGAAGTATTGTTCCGTTTCTAAAACATTAGAGCCAACAGCTACAGTAAATTACAAAGTAGTTTTGAATGGAATCCCCCTAACCCCCGAAGGGGGAACAAGCAACTTATAAATAATTGCTGATTTTTTAAATAATAATGCTCTAGCCAGGCTCCCTCTCCGCCGCGGCGGAAGGGCTGGGGTGGGGATAATAGAACTTTTATGAACGATCAAGAATTCGGGTTTGAAACCCAAGCAATACGCAATCAATTAGAAAGAACACAATATTTGGAACATTCAGTGCCTTTGTATTTAACCTCCAGCTTTGTTTTTGAAGATGCCGAAGATATGAGAGCCTCTTTTGCCGAAGAAAAAGAGAGAAATATTTACAGCCGTTACAGTAACCCAAATACCAACGAATTTGTTGATAAAATTTGTAAAATGGAAGGTGCTGAGGCAGGTTTTGCTTTTGCATCTGGAATGGCAGCGGTGTATTCTACTTTTGCAGCTTTGTTAAAATCAGGAGATCATATTGTATCAGCCAGTAGTGTTTTTGGCGCTACACATTCGCTTTTTATGAAATACTTTCCTAAATGGAATATCGAAACTTCGTATTTTGACATCAATAAACCGGAAACTATCGAGAGTTTTATTAAACCAAATACCAAGATTCTTTTTGCGGAATCGCCTACGAATCCAGCAGTTGATATTATTGATTTGGAATTATTGGGAGCAATTGCTAAAAAATACAATTTGATTTTGATTATCGACAACTGTTTTGCAACCCCTTATATTCAGCAACCTATAAAGTGGGGTGCACATTTAGTGGTGCATTCTGCTACTAAATTAATTGATGGACAAGGAAGAGTATTAGGAGGAGTTACTGTTGGGAATACTGATTTAATCAAAGAAATTTATTTGTTTTCCCGACTTACAGGTCCTGCATTATCCCCATTTAATGCTTGGGTTTTGTCTAAAAGTTTAGAAACTTTAGCCGTTCGTGTCGAGAAACATTGCCAAAATGCACTTCAAGTCGCCGAGTTTCTAGAAAATCATCCTAAAGTGAAACAGGTGAAATACCCGTTTTTAAAATCACATCCACAATATGACATTGCTAAAAAACAAATGAGTTTAGGTGGAAATATCGTAGCATTCGAGATCAAAGGCGGATTAGAAGCAGGAAGAACTTTTCTGGATAAAATAAAACTATGTTCTTTGTCTCCTAATTTAGGCGATACAAGAACTATTGTTACGCATCCCGCCTCTACAACTCATAGTAAATTATCCGTAGAGGAACGTTTGGCAGTAAGCATCACGGATGGTTTAGTCCGCGTTTCCGTAGGATTAGAAACCGTAAAGGATGTAATAGCCGATTTAGAGCAAGCATTATCCTAGATTTTAGGGTTGCGTTTTTTGAATTTAGATTTGATGATTGTCGTAAAAAAAGATTGTAAATTTGGTGTTCGAATTTAAAACAGTTGATGATTTTTTTAAATCAAAAATCGTTAATCATCATTCTTAAATCCAAATCGGTAATTATGCTCTCTAAAAAAACAAAATACGGAATAAAAGCAATGACTTTTTTGGCTCGCCAAGAAGATAATACACCAGTACAAATTGCTGAAATAGCGAAGAGTGAAAATATTTCGTTGAAATTTTTAGAAAGTATTTTATTATTATTGCGAAATTCTGGTTTTTTAGGTGCCAAAAAAGGAAAAGGAGGAGGTTATTACTTAATCAAAGATCCTAAAGAAATCAATATGGCGCATGTTTATCGCATTCTAGAAGGACCTATCGCACTTTTGCCTTGCGCAAGTCACAATTTCTATGAGAAATGTGATGATTGCAAGGAGGAATTAAATTGTGCTGTTCGAAAATTAATGATAGAAGTACGCGATAACACTTTAAAAATATTAGAGAGTAACACCCTTGCAGATATCGCTTTTTAAATTAATCTTTTCAACAATATTTATTTGGGCGTGCCCCTTCAGATTGCTCATTCGTTCCTCATCGCAACTTCGGGTCGTGCTTTCCGTTCCCGCTTTTTTTTATTAGGTCTCGTTCTATCAACGAAACCTAATAAAAAAGAGCTCCACTGCAATCCCTCACGCAAAAAAAAATCAGTTTCAGTTTCAATTTTTTTATAAAATTGCAGTAATGCTCAATTTTTAATTCCTACGAATGTAGAATATTACCCAACTACACTTATAATTACAAACTCAACTTATTTATAATCAAAAACAGAGGTGAAAATTACTCCTGTAGCTAAAAACCTCTAATCATTAACATCATCTTTAAAAGACGACGGTTATTAACACCACATGCTTAATTTTCTTAAATGTCTTATATGGTTTAAGAAAATAAATTACTTACTTCATAATTAAAATACCGCATCGCAATACCTAAAAAACTAGAAAATTAATTTATAACCCACTATAAAAAGCATAATAGCAATAGCATTTCTAAGAAATAAATCGGGAACTTTTCCGCTCAACATGCTTCCAATATAAATTCCAGGTAGAGAACCAAGTAATAATTGCCCCAACAATCCTAAATCTAAATTTCCCATTGATGCGTGTCCTAATCCAGCTACAAGCGTTAACGGGACAGCATGCGCAATTTCGGTCCCCACTAATCTTGGAGTTGCTAAAAGGGGATACAAGAAAAATAAGGTAACCGTTCCCAATGCACCGGCTCCAATAGAAGTTAAGGTAACAGTTGCACCTAATAAAAGACCAATAGCTACAGTTAGTAGGTTTTGAGTTTTACTTTCATTATGAAATTTATTTCCAGACTTTTTCTGAGAAACTAATAACAGTTTCTTTTTGAATAAAACCGCTATCGAAGTTAATATAAGCGCCCAGCCTAAGCCATATTTTATAATAGCGTTAAGAGAAGCTACTTCTGTTTTTATACTATGCAATATCCATAAGGTTAATAAAGCTGCGGGAACACTTCCTAATGAAAGCCAACCTGTTATAGACCAATTGATATTTTTTTTCTTGTGATGTACATAAACTCCTCCCATTTTAGTAAAAGCAGCATATAATAAGTCTGTGCCAACAGCAGTTGTAGGTGGAATTCCAAACCATAATAAAATAGGTGTCATCAAAGATCCGCCTCCTACACCTGTCATCCCAACTATAAAACCTACCGTTAAACCTGCTATTACTAAACCTAATTGGAAATCCATAAAAAAAATTTTGACAAAAATAATAATTATTTATAATTATCCTATCGGCAAAGTAGGTTAATTATTTTATTTGTCAAGAAATAAACTTTAATCAATTTTAAATTACTTTTTTTATAGATATGATAAAACAGAACCGATTGATAAAGAAATCAATAATTATTGCGTTCGTAATTTATAAACTCTTTATTTACAAGGCTTAGCGATGGTTTTGAAATAAAATAAAAATTATGCAATTATTTTGTTATTTAAAAATAAATAGTACTTTTGCAATTCAATCTACTAATCCTATAGGGTAATAGATTAATTAAATAAGCTTAAAAATGAGTTCAACAATAGCACAAGCATTAACAGAAAAAACAAAAAACTTCTCAATCGAAGAAACCTTAGCTTTTTTGGCTAATGAATATCAAAATAAAGTAGTTTTTTCAACTTCTTTTGGACAAGAAGACCAAGTGATAACAGCGCTCATTGCTTCAAAGGATTTACCAATTGCCATTTTTACTTTAGATACAGGTCGGGTGTTTCAAGAAACGTATGATGTTTTTCATAAAACAAATAAAAAGTATAAAATAGAAATTAAAACCCATTTCCCAGAAGCAGCATCTGTTGAAGATTTACTAAACAAAAAAGGCCCAAATAGTTTTTACGAATCTGTAGGAAATAGAAAAGAATGCTGTTTTATTCGAAAAGTAGCTCCGTTAAGTAAGGCCTTAAATGGAAATGAAATTTGGATTACAGGTTTAAGAGCAGAGCAGTCTGAGAATAGAAATGATTTACCTTTTTTTGAATATGATGCGCACTTTAATATCATCAAATTTAATCCTTTGTTAAAATGGACATTAGAAGAAGTTCAAAGTTATATAGACTTAAATAATGTACCACAAAATGCATTGCACAAACAAGGTTTTGTAAGTATTGGTTGTGCACCATGTACTAGAGCAATTTTGCCTGGCGAGGATATTAGAGCAGGAAGATGGTGGTGGGAATCCAGTCATAAAGAATGTGGTTTGCACCAAAAGTAATAAGTTAAAGTAAAAATAATAATTTCAAGTTGTGGCTTCCTTCATTTTGTGTAGAGCCAGAGATGGGATAAAAAATAAGTTATGAGCACATTATTAAAAACGAATGCTTTAGAAAGCGAAGCGATATACATTTTCAGAGAAGTTATTTCTCAATTTGACAAACCAGTTTTGCTTTTCTCTGGTGGAAAAGATTCTATTACATTAGTACGTTTGGCACAAAAAGCATTTTTTCCTGCCAAAATTCCTTTTCCATTGTTGCACGTAGACACAGGACATAATTTTCCTGAAACTATTGCTTTTAGAGATAAATTAGTTAAAGAATTAGGCTTAGAATTAATCGTTCGTAATGTGCAAGATGCTATCGATTCTGGTAAAGTACAAGAGGAATCTGGAAAATATTCAAGCAGAAATAGTTTGCAAACGACTACACTTCTTGATGCCATCGAAGAATTTAAATTTGATGCTTGTATTGGTGGTGCCCGTCGAGATGAAGAAAAAGCAAGAGCTAAAGAACGTATTTTTTCGGTACGGGATGATTTTGGGCAATGGGATGAAAAAAACCAGCGTCCTGAATTATTTGATTTACTAAACGGAAAAATTGAAAACGGTCAAAATGTTCGTGTTTTCCCAATTTCAAACTGGACAGAAATAGATGTCTGGAGTTATATCGAACAAGAAAAAATTGAAATTCCATCTATTTACTTTTCACATAAACGTAAAGTTTTTATGCGAGATGGACTCATTTGGTCACATTCTCCATTTGTTTACCAAGAAGAAGACGAAGAAATCGAAGAGAGAATTGTTCGTTTTAGAACAGTTGGAGATATGAGTTGTACGGCTGCAGTAGATTCTTATGCTGCAACAATTGCTGAGGTTGTTGGCGAAATCAGAACATCAACAATATCTGAGAGAGGAGCCAGAATTGATGATAAACGTTCAGAAGCCGCGATGGAGAAAAGAAAACAACAAGGATATTTTTAATCCCCCTAACCCCCAAAGGGGGAATAAAGGACTTATAAAAAACATATTTAATAATTTAAAATCAAAACCTGGCTCCCTCCCTTTTGGGGAGGGCTGGGGTGGGGCCTATGGAAGTTTTAAAAATAGCAACAGCAGGAAGTGTAGATGATGGGAAAAGTACTTTAATCGGGAGATTATTGTATGATACAAAATCACTAACTACAGATAAATTAGAAGCAATTGAGAAAAGCAGCAAGCAAAAAGGATATGACTATCTTGATTTTTCGTTGGCTACAGACGGATTAGTGGCCGAGAGAGAACAAGGAATTACAATTGATGTAGCACATATTTATTTTTCGACAGCCAAGAAAAGTTACATCATTGCCGATACGCCAGGTCACGTAGAATATACTAGAAACATGGTAACGGGAGCTTCGACTTCGCAAGTTTCAATTATTTTGATAGATGCCAGAAAAGGCGTTATTGAGCAAACCTATCGTCACTTTTTCATCAATAATTTATTGCGAGTAAAAGAGGTGATTGTTGCAGTAAACAAGATGGATTTAGTTGATTATTCTGAGGAAGTATTTAATAAAATCAAAACCGATTTTCAAGAATTAAACAGGAAGAGTTCATTCAAGGAACAAAATGTGAGCTACATTCCTCTCAGTGCAATAAATGGAGGAAACGTAGCTGATCGATCAGAAAATATGCCATGGTATAAAGGGCAAACGGTTTTACAACATCTAGAAGAATTACAACCTGCTGATGTTTACGAAAAAGGGAAAGCACGTTTTCCTGTTCAAACCGTAATTAGACCTAAAACAGATGAATACCATGATTTTAGAGGATATGCGGGTAAGTTATATGGCAACAATATCAAAGTTGGAGATTCCGTAACAGTGCTTCCTTCTTTAACAGAGTCTAAAGTAAAACACATTCATTTTTTTGACAAACAATTTGATGAGGCTAGTGCTGGTTCTTCCATTACAATCGAATTAGAAAATGATATCAATGTCACTAGAGGAGACATGATTGTAAAATCAGATGAAATTCCAAGAATAGAAAAAGATATTACAACAACCGTTTGTTGGATGGACAGCAAAAAATTAGTTGCAGGAGCTAAATATTATGTACAGCATAATACCAATAGAGTTTTAGCAAAAATTGATAATGTAAAAAATGTAATTGCAACTGATTATTCTGGAACAACAGCAGCTTCTCAATTGTCTATTAATGAAATTGGTGAAGTCACAATTAAATTAAGCAAACCACTGTATTTTGATTCTTATAATGAAAATAAAACCAACGGTGCCTTTATCTTAATTGATGTTGCTACAAATACCACTGCTGGAGTTGGTTTTATAAAGTAGCGCCTTCAAACTCTCCGATGCGGGGAACAATATATATACATTAATAATTTCCCATCAAGTTTCCCCCTACTTCAGGGGGTCAGGGGGAGGAATATACTCAGGAAATGCAAAGTTTTAGAACAGAATTAGAAAATCCAATTGTACAAAGAGAAATAATTGATTTAGAAAAAAAAATTCATGCTTTTCGTGGGGGAACAATTGATGGAGAACGATTTCGCAGTCTTCGTTTAGCACGTGGAATTTACGGGCAACGTCAGGAAGGAGTCCAAATGATTCGTATTAAATTGCCTTTCGGAAAAGTAACTAGCGAACAATTAGTGCGTATTACAAAAGTTTCTGACGAATATTCTACAGGTCGTTTGCATATTACCACACGTCAAGATATTCAGATTCACTATGTGAGTTTGGATAGAACACCGGAACTTTGGGCAAATTTAGCTAAAGATGATATCACACTACGTGAAGCTTGTGGAAATACGGTTCGTAATATTACAGCAAGCGAATTAGCAGGCGTAGATGTAAACGAACCTTTTGACGTTTCGCCTTACGCTCACGGAATGTTTCAATATTTGTTACGAAATCCTATTTGCCAAGAAATGGGACGTAAATTCAAAATTTCTTTCTCTTCTTCTGATGAGGATACTGCTTTGAGCTATTTACACGATTTAGGATTTATTCCCAAAATTGTAAATGGTGAAAGAGGATTCAAAGTGATGCTTGGCGGTGGATTAGGTTCGCAACCCATTCACGCGGAATTATTAAGCGAATTTATTCCCGCAAATCAAATAGTGCCAACGGCTGAAGGTATTATTCGGGTTTTTGATAGACATGGAGAGCGCAATAAAAGAATGAAAGCGCGTATGAAATTTCTAATCAAAGACATTGGGAAAGAAGCTTTCTTAGAATTGGTTGAAAAAGAGAAAAAAGCAATCGCTTTTGAGACATACGAAATCGACATTGCAGGATTTGATGAAACTATTCCAGAACCTTTATTAAAAGTGCCAGAAGTTACAATTGCTGATACTACTGCTTATGAAACTTGGAAATCATCATGTGTGATTCCTCAAAAACAAAAAGGATATTTTGCTATAGGTATCAAAGTACTTTTAGGTGATTTTTATACCGATAAAGCCAGAGTTTTAGCAGACTTGATTAAAAATTATGCAGCTAATGAATTGCGTTTTTCATTGCGTCAAAATATTGTTATTCGCAATGTAAAAGAAGAAAATTTGCCTTTCTTTTATCAAGAATTAGCGAAATTAGATATGGTCACTTTGGGATACAATTCTACGGCTGATATCACTGCTTGCCCAGGAACTGATACTTGTAACCTCGGAATTGCCAGTAGTACCGGAATTGCGGAAGAATTGGAGAAAGTAATCGAAGCAGAATATCCACAATATAAAAACAACAAAGAGATTGAAATAAAAATTAGTGGATGTATGAACGCTTGCGGTCAACACAATATGTCAGCGATTGGTTTTCAAGGAATGTCAATCAACTCTGGTAAATTAGTTGCTCCAGCCTTGCAAGTTTTATTGGGAGGTGGAAATCTAGGAAATGGAAGTGGTCGTTTTGCTGATAAAGTTATAAAAATTCCAAGCCGTAGAGGACCTGAAGCGTTGCGTTATATCTTAAATGATTTTGATGAAAATGGGAATGGAACTTCATTTGTGAATTATTATGTAGAAAAAGGCGAGAAATATTTCTACGAAATATTAAAACCTTTAGCCGATATAACCAACCTTACAGAAGCTGATTTTGTTGATTGGGGAAATGCGGATAATTACGTAAAAGCCGTTGGAGTAGGAGAATGTGCTGGCGTTGTGATTGATTTAGTGGCCACTCTTTTATTGGAAGCCAAAGATAAATTGACATTTGCTCAAGAAGCTTTCGATGAAAATAAATGGTCAGATGCTATTTATCATGCGTATTCTGGTTTTGTAAATGGTGCCAAAGCTTTACTGCTTTCGGAAAACCAAAAAACAAATCATCAGGCCGGAATTATAGATTTATTTGATAGTGTTTTTGTACAAACCAATAAAATTTCCTTTGAAACTTCATTCAGAGATTTAGTTTTCCAAATCAATCAAAACGAACCTACTGAGGCTTTCGCTAAAAAATATATAGAACAAGCAATCCATTTTTTCGATACAATCGAAGCATTCAGAGCTAAAGACTTAGAAGATGAAAAATAGACTAAAACCTCAAGTTACTTTAGTAGGCGCTGGTCCAGGAGATCCAGATTTACTTACGATCAAAGGAGCAAAAGCTTTGGCGGAAGCCAATGTGGTTTTGTACGATGCTTTGTCAAACGACGAATTGTTGACTTATGCGCCTAAAAAAGCACTGAAAATATTTGTTGGAAAAAGAAAGGGCTGTCATGCTTATACGCAAGATGAAATTAACCAATTGATTGTTGATAATGCATTGACTTACGGTCATGTGGTTCGGTTAAAAGGTGGCGATCCATTTATTTTTGGAAGAGGAAGCGAAGAAATTGAATTCGTAGAAAGTTTTGGAATTCCAACTTTTGTAATCCCCGGAATTTCCTCATCAATAGCAGTTCCCGCTTCGCAAGGAATTTCGTTGACAAAAAGAGATGTTTCTGAGAGTTTTTGGGTAATTACGGGAACCACTTCTACCCGAAAATTATCTACCGATGTAGCTTTGGCGGCTCAATCAACAGCAACCGTAGTGATCTTAATGGGAATGAGTAAACTGGATGAAATTGTAGCTTTATTCCAAAATGAATCTAAAGGTGAAATGCCGGTTGCAATTATTCAAAACGGAACAACTCCAGAAGAAAAGCTTGGAATTGGAACCATAGATAACATCCAAAAAGTAGTCGCTGAAAATAATTTAAGTTCCCCAGCAATTATTGTAATTGGCGAAGTAGTTAAAGAAAGTAATAAACTAAAAGGCTTTTACGAAGAGTTTGTGTCTTCTGAAATACGACTATAATGAAAGAAAAAGAATCATACTCCAATAATCACGACTCGGCTTCCATCTCCTTAGGAGAGGATTTGGGAGAGAGGAATCAGCTTTACCCCATTTTTTTAAAAGTGCATCAACTGAAAGTGCTTATTGTTGGTGGCGGAAATGTAGGATTAGAGAAATTATCTTTTTTATTAAAATCCAGTCCCAATGCAATTGTCGAAGTTGTTGCTCCACGATTTTTACCAGAACTAGTCGATTTAGTACATCAACACGATTCTGTAAAATTAACCATGAAGAAATTCAAAAAAAAAATGCTCAAAAAAAGACATTTGGTTATTGCCTGTACGGATGATTTAGAGGTAAATAAAAAAATTTACGACTTGTCTCGAAAAAGATTTTTGATTTGTAATATAGCTGATACGCCTGATTTATGCGATTATTATTTGGGTGGTATTGTTACAAAAGGGAATGTGAAAATTGCAATTTCGACTAACGGAAAATCCCCAACTACGGCCAAAAGATTACGAGAGTTTTTTGAAGAAGTAATTCCAGATGATATTAATAAAATGGTATTGAACTTAAATGAATATCGGAAAACTTTGAAAGGAAACTTTGAAGAAAAAGTCGAAAAAATGAATAAGATTACCGAAACGTTAAAAAATATATAAAAAGTTCTTTTAAATTTAAAGGAATGATAAAAATCATAAAAAGGAGAAACAAATATTCGTTTCTTTGTAAACTCATAAAATGACTATAAATAGTAACATAATGATTAAAACTGATATTCTTATAATAGGAGCTGGTCCAACAGGTTTATTTGCTGTTTTTGAAGCCGGTTTGTTAAAATTAAAATGCCATATATTAGATGCTTTACCACAAGCAGGAGGGCAACTTTCAGAGTTGTACCCTAAAAAACCAATATACGATATCCCAGGATTTCCAGAAGTTTTAGCGGGAGATTTAGTTGATAATTTAATGGAACAAATCAAGCAATTTGAACCAGGATTTACGCTAGGAGAACGAGCAGAAACAATAGATAAGCAAGAGGACGGAACTTTTATAGTTACCTCTAATAAAGGAACACAATTTCATGCTCCTGTTATTGCAATTGCAGGCGGCTTAGGAAGTTTTGAGCCAAGAAAACCTCTTATTGATGGAATCGATTTTTATGAAGACAAAGGAATCAAGTATTTTATCAAAAATCCAGAAAAATTCAGAGACAAGAAAGTTGTAATTGCTGGTGGTGGAGATTCTGCATTAGACTGGAGTATTTTCTTATCCAATATAGCTTCAGAAGTAACTTTAGTGCACAGAAGAAATGAATTTAGAGGAGCATTAGATTCTGTTGATAAAGTACAAGAGTTAAAAACAGCAGGAAAAATCAGATTAATTACTCCAGCTGAGGTTATTGGTATCAATGGCGCAGAGCGCATAGAATCAATTTTGCTCGAAGAAAATGGTGCGACAAGAACCATCGAAACAGATTATTTTATTCCTCTTTTCGGTCTTACGCCCAAATTAGGTCCTATTGGAGATTGGGGATTAGAAATAGAAAAAAATGCGATTAAAGTAAATAATGCGTTAGATTATCAAACCAATATTCCTGGTATTTTTGCCATTGGTGACGTAAATACCTATCCAGGAAAACTCAAATTAATCCTTTGTGGTTTTCATGAAGCTACTTTAATGTGTCAAGCTGCTTACCAAATCATTAATCCAGGTAAGAAATATGTGCTAAAATACACTACCGTTAGCGGTGTTGACGGATTTGATGGTACTCGTAAAGAAGCACCAAAAGCTGTGGTAAAAGCAATAGTTTAACAATTTACCAAAAAATAGTTAAAAAATATAGCGTTATTACTTGCAAGTAGTAACGCTATGTCTTTACTTTGCAGTGTTCCTATATTTATTGAAAGTTATCACGAAAGGCGGAGGGAAAGACCCAATGAAACCTTAGCAACCCTTTATTTTATAAAGAAGGTGCTACATTCTACCACAAAATATGTGGATAGATAACACACGAATACACACTTAGTATTTCCCCAACCTTTTCTTGACAACATTTTAATATCCTTTTTGAGCGGATTATTGGTGCTTTTTTTGCCAATATTCTTCCTGCTGTACGCTATATCTTTTATTCTGAACCCCAGAATAAAAGGATACCGCTTCCATCAGGGCTAAAAAGCCATTATAGTGAACTTTTGTAAATATTAATCAAAAGTAAAAATCTCCTAAAAAGAGATTTTCAAGAACTGAAACTATTATGTCAAACATTCAAACGGCAATAAAAGAGAGAATTCTTATTTTAGATGGAGCCATGGGAACCATGTTGCAACGTTATAATTTCTCCGAAGAAGATTTTCGTGGAGTGCGTTTCAAAGATTTTCCACATTCACTAAAAGGAAATAATGATTTACTGTCGCTAACCCAACCCAAATCGATTAGAGAAGTTCATGCCAAATACTTTGAAGCAGGAGCCGATATTATTGAAACCAATACTTTTTCGAGTACCACAATCGGAATGGCCGATTACCATCTCGAAGATTTGGTTTACGAAATGAATTTTCAATCTGCAAAAATTGCTCGAGAAGTAGCTGACGAATTCACGGCAAAAAATCCAGAAAAACCGCGTTTTGTAGCCGGTTCTATAGGGCCAACCAACAGAACAGCAAGCATGTCACCAGATGTAAATGATCCTGGATATAGAGCCGTAACTTTTGATGATTTGCGCGTGGCATACAAACAACAAGTAGAAGCTTTGATGGATGGCGGTTGCGATTTATTATTAGTCGAAACTATTTTCGATACCTTAAATGCTAAAGCGGCGCTTTTCGCTATCGAAGAAGTGAAAGACGAACGCAATATTGATATTCCTATCATGGTTTCTGGAACCATTACCGATGCTTCCGGAAGAACACTTTCTGGGCAAACGGTCGAAGCTTTCTTAGTTTCAGTTTCACACATTCCATTGTTAAGTGTAGGTTTTAATTGTGCCCTTGGTGCCGATTTGTTAAAGCCTTATTTAAAAACCCTTTCACACAATACTTCATTTAATGTTTCGGCGCATCCTAATGCAGGATTGCCAAATGCTTTTGGAGAATACGATGAAACACCAGAGGAAATGCAAGCGCAAATCAAAACCTATTTAGACGATAATTTAGTAAATATTATAGGCGGTTGCTGCGGAACAACCCCAGCACACATCAAGTTAATCGCAGATATTGCAAAGAATTATAAGCCAAGAGTTTCGACGGCGGTGATGTAAAATGTCATTGCCAGAAACGAAGCAATCACATAATTAAGATTTCTCTTTTGTTTAAAACTCCAAAAGTATTGAGCTGATCCTGCAAGGTTTTTTAAACCTTGTAGGTATAAAACAGAGCTTATCCTACAAATTTTTTTAAAGCTTGTAGTTAAAATAGAGCTGATCCTGCAAGATTTTTTAAACCTCGTAGGTATAAAACATAAGTAGAGTTAATAAACCAATACCTACAAGGTTATATAAACCTTGCAGGAATGAACAACAGAATGCGGTATTCACACAAAACCGCGTGAGGGATAGCAGTGAAAAGCCCACAGTGAAGTGCAGCGATAGCGCAACTAAGCGAGGACTTGAAACGATAGCCCGACCCTTTTTGGGTCACGCCCAAAACATGAAAAATAAAGATTAAATCTATTTCATTTTTAAAATGATTTAGAATTAAAAATAAATAAAATGGCAGAAAAAGAAACAAGAAAAAACCTTGTATTATCAGGATTAGAGCCTTTAACAATAACTCCAGAGAGTTTGTTTATCAATGTTGGAGAACGAACAAACGTTACAGGTTCTAGAAAATTCCTTCGATTAATCAAGGAAGAAAAATACGAAGAAGCACTTAGTATTGCCAAAGAGCAAGTAGAAGGTGGCGCCCAAATCATCGATATTAATATGGATGAAGGGATGCTTGATGGTGTTTATGCAATGACAAAATTCCTGAATTTAATCGCTGCTGAACCAGATATTTCGCGTGTGCCCATTATGATTGATAGCTCGAAATGGGAAATTATAGAAGCGGGTTTGAAAGTAGTTCAAGGGAAAAGTGTCGTGAATTCTATTTCTTTAAAAGAAGGTGAAGAAGCTTTTATTCATCATGCTAAATTAATCAAGCGTTACGGAGCTGCAGTAATTGTGATGGCTTTTGATGAGGTTGGTCAAGCTGATAATTACGAGCGAAGAATAGAAATTTGTCAGCGTTCGTATGATATTTTGGTAAATAAAGTGGGTTTTCCAGCTCAAGACATCATCTTTGATTTAAATATATTTCCGGTTGCAACAGGAATGGACGAGCATCGCCTGAATGCTTTAGATTTCTTTAGAGGAACAAAATGGGTTCGGGAAAACTTGCCGCATGCCCATATTAGTGGCGGAGTGAGCAATGTTTCGTTTTCGTTTAGAGGAAATGATACGGTTCGTGAAGCAATGCATTCGGTGTTTTTATATCATGCCATTCAAAACGGAATGACGATGGGGATTGTAAACCCAGAAATGCTTTCTATTTACGATGAAATTCCAAAGGATTTATTGGAGCATGTAGAAGATGTAATTTTAAATAGACGTGATGATGCAACAGAACGCTTATTGGATTTTGCCGAAAATGTAAAAGGCGATGTAAAAGGAAATGAGAAAGCAATTCAAGAATGGCGTTCGGGAACCGTACAAGAAAGAATTACACATTCTCTTGTAAAAGGTGTCGATCAATATATTGAAGAAGATGTTGAGGAAGCGCGATTAGCATCCGCAAAGCCAATTGAAGTGATCGAAATTAATTTAATGACAGGAATGAATGTCGTGGGTGATTTGTTTGGATCCGGAAAAATGTTTTTGCCTCAAGTGGTAAAATCAGCTCGTGTAATGAAAAAAGCAGTTGCTTATTTATTGCCCTTTATTGAAGCCAGTAAACAAGCGGGAGACAAGCAAGGAAATGGAAAAATATTGATGGCTACTGTAAAAGGAGACGTTCACGATATCGGAAAAAATATTGTTTCTGTGGTTTTAGCCTGTAATAATTATGAAATCGTCGATTTAGGTGTAATGGTTGCGCCAGAGAAAATTATTGCAGCTGCGATAGAGCATAACGTAGATATTATTGGTCTTAGCGGATTGATTACGCCTTCGCTTGACGAAATGGTTTATCTGGCTAAAGAATTAGATAAACAAGACATCAAAATCCCGATTATGATTGGTGGAGCTACTACTTCGAGAGCGCACACAGCTGTAAAAATTGCTCCACAATACAGGCAAACCGTAGTTCATGTCAACGATGCTTCTAGAGCGGTAACAGTTGCGGGAAGTTTGCTAAATAGTGATAAAAAAATATATATGGCTTCGATTCGTGAAGAATACGATGCTTTTAGAGAGACTTTCTTGAGCCGATCTCGCGATAAAAACTTCTTAACAATAGAACAGGCAAGAAAAAATAAATTGCAATTGGATTGGGCAAATTACAAACCAGTGAAACCCAATTTTATTGGTGTAAAAGTTATTGAAGTCGATATAGATGTTTTGGTTCCTTACATTGACTGGACACCTTTTTTTAGAACTTGGGAATTGCACGGAAAGTATCCAGACATTCTTACCGATGAGGTAGTGGGAGAACAAGCAACTGCTGTTTTTGCGGATGCCAAAGCGATGTTAGAAGTCATTTTAAAAGAAAAGAAACTAACAGCCAAAGGAATTTACGGCATTTTTCCAGCCAACCAAGTCAATGATGATGATATTGAATTGAGTGATGAAAACGGAAAAGTACTAGAGAAATTCTTGACTTTGCGCCAGCAATCTCAAAAAACAAAAGGCGCTCCAAATATAGCTTTGTCTGATTTTATTGCGCCAAAAGATAGTGGTATAACAGATTATATGGGCTGTTTCTGTGTAACAACGGGTTTTGGTGTCGATGAATGGGCAGAAGAATTTGTAAAAGATTTAGATGATTATAATGCGATCATGGTCAAAGCAATGGCAGATCGTTTGGCAGAAGCTTTTGCAGAATACCTTCATGAAAAAGTACGTAAAGAAATTTGGGGATACTCGGCTGACGAATCTTTGACAACCGAAGATATGATTGCGGAAACTTACAAAGGAATTCGTCCCGCACCAGGTTATCCTGCTTGTCCAGACCATTTAGAAAAACCTACTATATGGAAATTGTTAAATGTTGAGGAAGAAATAGGAGTGGTTTTAACCGAGAGTATGGCGATGTGGCCTGCTTCTGCTGTTTCAGGATATTATTTTGGAAATCCAGAAAGTAAGTATTTTGGACTCGGAAAAATAAAGGAAGATCAAGTGATTGATTATGCTAAACGAAGAAGTATTCCAACGGAAGTAGCCATGAAATGGTTAAACCCCAATATAGCAGATTAAAAAAATAGTCATAAATTCCAAAGGATATGACTTTAGACTTTAGACATTCAAACTTTAAGACTTAAAATGAAAGTAACACAACATATAGAAGGCGCAAAAGGAGAGACATTATTTTCTTTTGAAATTATTCCGCCTCAAAAAGGCAAAAGTATTCAAGATTTGTATGACAATATAGATCCTTTAATGGAGTTTAAGCCACCGTTTATTGATGTAACTACTTCTCGTGAAGAATTTATTTATGTTAAAAAAGACAACGGCTTATTGGATAAAAAATTAACTAGAATGCGCCCTGGAACCTTAGGGATTTGTGCCTCAATAAAACATAAATACGATGTTGATACAATTCCTCATGTACTTTGTGGTGGTTTTACAAAAGAGGAAACAGAGTATTTGCTAGTAGATTGCCATTATTTGGGAATCAATAATGTAATGGCGCTTCGTGGTGATGCCATGAAAGAGGAGCAGTCTTTTAAAGCGCAATATGGTGGGAATAATTACGCTGTTGATCTAGTAAAACAAATTGATCAATTGAATCAAGGTAAGTATCTTCATGATGTAATGCATACGGATAATAAGTCTGATTTTTGTATTGGCGTTGCTGGTTATCCTGAAAAACATTTAGAATCGCCCTCTTTACTTTCTGATTTAAAACGATTGAAAGAAAAAGTAGATGCAGGTGCAGATTATGTAGTGACACAAATGTTTTTTGATAATGCTAAATATTTTCAATTTGTTGCCAAAGCAAGAGAAATGGGAATTATGGTTCCAATAATACCGGGGATTAAACCACTTGCAGTACAAAGACATTTACAAATATTACCGCAAATTTTTCGCATCGATTTACCGGAGGATTTAATTCAAGCAGTAGAGGAATGTAAAGATAATGCAGGGATTAGACAAGTTGGAATTGAGTGGGCAATTCAACAATCATTGGAGTTAAAAGCTGCTGGGGTTCCTGTTCTGCATTATTATTCTATGGGAAAATCAGAGAACATTAGGCAAATAGCAAGTCAGGTGTTTTAATGTTGAGGAATTTATTTACTTTCAAAAATAATTCTCACTATTTTTTTTATCAAAAAACATTAAAAAAAGTAATTGGCTTTCGTGTTGATTTGTATCTTTCCCGTATAAATAAATATTTTGTCTTTAATAAGAACGGTTGTTCAAATTATACGTACAAGTGTAGTATTCTACTTCGATATTTCTTTTGCTTCAATTACTGATAAATATTAAATAATGAAATTAAAAATTGGCGTTCTATTAATGAGTATTGTTTTTTTATTTTCTTGTAGTAAAAGTGAAGATAATGCTACTTCGCCAATTGAAAAAAAACTACAAGCTGGTGTTGCAATTACTTTTGATGATAATTATGTTGATGAATGGTATAATGCCGATAAATTATTGGAAAGATACAATTGGAAAGCTACTTTTTTTATATCTCAATTCAACACGCTTCCCGTTTCTCAATTAAATAAATTGAAAATTTTAAAAAGTAAAGGAAACGAAATTGGAGGACATGGTTGGATGCACGTTAAAGCGGCACCTTATCAAACCAAGAATGGTGACATACAGTACTTAAATAAAGAAATTTTTCCAATGATGCAATCGATGAATGAAAATGCAATGCCCATTCACTCTTTTGCTTATCCTTATGGATCTAGAGATGCAAAAACAGATACTCTTTTGCTTAAAGAATTTAATATTATCAGAGCAACTACTTATGGTAAAGTAGCACCTAATCAGCAAAAATGTTATTTTAATTATAACAGAGTTTTGTATGGATTAGGAATTGATAATAGCTATCCACAATATAGTATTCCCTATTTTCTATCTTTGTTAGAGTATGCAAAAAAAAATAATAGAGTGGTGATCTTTTATGCACATAAGCCAGTTTATAAGTCGGATGCGCAATACGAAACCGAATACAAAACTTTGATAGCAATATGTAGATACATCAAGTCAAATGACATGAAATTTTACACGATATCTGATCTCTATTCCAAAGAAAGAAATAAAAAATAAATTGCGTAGTGTAATCAAAAATAAATATGTAATTTCATCTTTTACGGTAGCAAACACACATTTATGAAAGACATTATCCATAAAATTATAAATTTTATTAACCTGCATTCTGGTGAAGAAGACCGGTTAAAAGTATTAGAAAATGTAAAAGCCAATATTTCTTTTAGAGGATCTAATTTTTGGATTTTAGCCTGTGCAATTGTGGTAGCGTCAGTTGGGTTAAATGTAAATTCTACGGCGGTAGTAATTGGTGCGATGCTAATTTCTCCTTTAATGGGTCCAATAGTTGGGGCTGGATTTGGTTTAGGAATTTATGATTTTAATCTTTTGAAAAAAGCATTAAAAAACCTTCTTATTGCAACAATTGTTGGATTGGTAGTCTCTACTATTTATTTTTATTTAAGTCCTTTTAAGGAAACACAATCTGAATTATTATCCAGAACTTCACCTAATATTTATGATATTTTCATTGCCTTTTTTGGAGGATTAGTTGGAGTTATAGCCATAACTAGAGTCGAAAAAGGAAATCCTATTCCGGGTGTTGCTATTGCAACAGCATTGATGCCTCCTTTGTGTACTGCAGGTTACGGATTAGCAATAGGCAATATGGGTTTCTTTTTTGGTGCTATTTACCTGTACATTATAAATTGTGTTTTTATATGTATTGCAACTTTTTTGATTGTTAAATACCTGAAATACCCGTCGGTGAAACAAATTGATGAAGGTCGCGAAAAAAAGGTGCGATACGCTATGACTTCATTAATTTTGGTGATGATTATTCCTAGTGTTTATTTTGCTTACATCTTAATTCAAGAAAAAAAGTACAATCAAAAAATTGAACTTTTTATAACAGATGAATTTACCAATAAAGGATATACTATTCTTTATAAAAAAATAAAAACTAATGTGATTCCTAAAAAAATCGAACTTGTTTTTCTTGCCAAAAAAACAACGAATGAAGAATTGCAAATCCTGAATAAAAGATTAAAAAATTACGGTATTGAAAATACAGAATTAAAAATAAGACAAGATACAACTGACATCAAAAAGTATATTTCCAACCAAATTAACTTGGAGAAATCAATTTTAAACAAAAAGGATTTAACTATTTTGCAATTAGAAAAACAAATTAAGCAAAACACTTATAATAATGCTGTAGTATTAGCCGAAGCTAAAATCATTTTTCCAGAAATTGAAAATCTTGCAATCTCAAATCATACCTATGACGAAAACACAGAAAAGTCTAAAGTAGTTCCAGTAATGATTTACAAGAGTAAAAGTGAGCTTTCAAAAAGTTCAAAACAAAAACTAATTTTGTGGTTGGAACAACGACTTTCAAGAGAGAAAGTTGAAATCTACAGACAGCAATAAGAAGTTATTTTTTAGTTATTTCTCTAAATACAGCTTCTAGGTTTTTATTTTTTTGATTCAGTTGAAGCGTTTTTAATCCATTGGCAGTAGCAAAATCAAAAACTACTGAACGCATGTCTTTGTCGGCAAGGAAAGTTAATTCCCAAATCATGTCATGTGTATTTTTATAGGAAGTAAGATTTTCAATTTTAGAGATCGCTTGTTCTTCTATTTTATAGTCAAATTCAACTTCAATTACTTGCTCTTTATCAGCAGAAATAAGTTTGTCTAATTTTTTATCTGCAACAATTTTACCATTATTTATAATGATAACGCGGTCACAAATAGCTTCTACTTCTTGCATAATATGAGTAGAAAGGAAAACAGTTTTGTTTTTCCCCGCATTCTTTATCACATTTCTAATTTCGATTAATTGATTTGGGTCTAAACCAGTCGTTGGTTCATCCAAAATCAAAACATCTGGATTGTGCAATAAAGCGTTTGCAAGTCCTACACGTTGACGATAACCTTTAGAGAGTTGTCCAATTTTTTTATGACTTTCCGTAGCTAATCCGGTAAGTGAAATTACCTCTTCAATTCGGGATTTAGCCACTTTATAAACAGCAGCATTAAAAGCCAGATATTCTCTCACATAAAGATCTAAGTAAAGCGGATTGTGTTCTGGCAAATAACCAATAGAAAGTTGAACTGCTTTTTGATCCGTGTTTACATCATGTCCATTTACCATCGCAGAACCTTGATCTGCATTGATGTAAGTAGTTAATATTTTCATTAAAGTAGATTTACCAGCTCCGTTTGGACCTAAAAAACCAACGATTTCACCTTTATTTACAGAAAAGGAGATGTTGTCTAAGGCGCATTGTGCACCATAACTTTTGGATATATTATTTACTTCTATTGACATGACGTATTATTTGTTGCAAAAGTAATCAGAAAAAGATGGATTTGTTGTTTCTTTGAATGTCAAATAAGTAATTTTAAAAAAAATTAGTTATTTATTATTAAAAAGAGCGTTTTAAGACTGAACTATGGTTTTCGATAGCGCTTTTTAAAACGTATAATCAAATAAATAAGCAGTATCATTATGAAAAACAAAATTATTTTAGTCTTCATTTTTCTTGGATTTTTAGTTCAAGCTCAGAAAAAAGTAGTAATTGATAAGAAAGAAGTAATCCGAATTGAGACGGAGCTCGCATCTGATAAAATGGAAGGAAGAGCCACATTCTCAGCAGGTATTGAACTGGCTTCTGCTTTTATTGAAAACGAATTCAAGAAAATTAACCTTTCCTACTATGATAATTTGACCAATTACCGTCAAGAATTTGATGTTAAAGGGAAACAGGCAAACAATGTAATCGGAGTTTTACCTGGAAAATCTAAACCAGAAGAATTTGTTATCTTTTCTGCACATTATGACCATTTAGGAATGGAAAAAGAAGGTGAAGACAAGATTTATAATGGCGCAAATGATGATGCATCTGGAACGACAGCTGTAATTGCATTGGCAAAATATTTTAAAGATTTAGGTCAAAATGAACGTACGATTATTTTTGTAGCCTTTACAGGAGAGGAAATGGGCGGTTTTGGATCAAAATTCTTCTCTGCTAAGATGGATCCAGCAAAAGTAGTGGCAATGTTTAATATCGAAATGATTGGTACCGAAAGCAAGTGGGGTAAAAACTCAGCTTACATTACTGGTTTTGAAAAAACAGATTTCGGAACTATTTTGCAAAATAATTTAAAAGGTACAAGTTTCAATTTCTATCAAGATCCATATCCTACAGAGCAACTTTTTTATCGTTCAGATAATGCAAGATTGGCCGCACAAGGAGTTCCTGCACATACCATTTCAACTTCTAAAATGGATGTAGAAGCCAATTATCATAAATTGAGTGATGAAGTAGCAACATTAGATTTAGATAATATGACCAAAATTATTGAGGCGATTGCTATTAGTTCTCAGAGTATTATAACGGGCAAAGACACACCAACACGAGTAAAAAAATAATAACTATTTGTTTTAAAACTTACTTGATTTAAAAACCGAGTTATTTATAAATCATTTAATTCGCTTTTTTTTAATGATTGTATAATTTTGGACTAACTTTACAGCTAATTCTTTTTTTGTTCTAAAAAAGAGCGCTTTTTTTTTGGTGCCCCCAAAATTATTTATACATTCGCAAAGAGTTTAATAGAAAACCACACAACACAATGTTCAATAACCGATTTTATTTTAGCAATTCTTTTTATTTCTGGAAACAGGAGAGGGATTGTTGTATGGTTATTTAATTAAAAATTAAATTGATAATTATAAAATATACAATCCCGATGTGAATCGGGATTTTTTTTTGCCTAAATTTTAAAAAAAAGATGAATAATAAAATTGCAATACAAGGAATAAAAGGCTCTTTTCACCATCAAGTGGCGCAAGAATACTTTCAGGATAACGTACTAGTCGATGAGTGTTTGTCTTTTGAGGAATTGGTAACTAGTTTACTTTTAGGTAATTCTGAACAAGCGGTTATGGCCATCGAAAATTCTATTGCAGGACCTATTATTCCAAATTATGCATTAATAGATAAAAATAATTTACACATAATTGGAGAGCATTACCTAAATATAAATCAAAATTTAATGGCTTTAAAAGGTCAAAAAATCGAAGATATTACTGAAGTACATTCTCATCCGATGGCTATTTTGCAATGTATGGATTTCTTAAAAAAATATCCAAATATAAAATTAGTAGAAGATAAAGATACCGCTGAAACGGCTCGAAGAATTCAGCAAAAAAAACTAAAAGGCATTGCGGCAATAGCAAGTGAAACGGCAGCAGAGATGTATGAATTAGAAATATTAGCACCTAAAATTCAGACGATAAAAAATAACATGACTCGTTTTGTTATTTTAAAGAAGGAAAATTCTTTTGTTCCAGAAAAGGAGATTAAAAGAGCCTCTTTAAAATTTGAATTGGATCATAAACGAGGAAGTTTAGCAGCAGTTTTAAATGTAATGAGTGATTGCAAAATGAATTTAACTAAGATTCAATCGCTACCAAAAATCGAAACACCGTGGAAATATTCCTTTTTTGTAGATATCACTTTTGATAAATATGAAGATTATGCCAAAGCAAAATCGCTATTAATTATTATGGCGGAATATTTTAAAGTTTTAGGAGAATATAAAAACACAAAAGAATAAGTTCGAAAAAAATTAAGAAGAGAGAAAGATTTTAAAATGAAATCATGATTACAACAGCGAAACGTTTAGACACAATTGAAGAGTACTATTTTTCCTCAAAACTGAGAGAAGTTAGGCAATTGGCTTCAGAGGGGAAACCAATTATCAATATGGGAATTGGAAGCCCTGATTTACTGCCGTCAAAAGCAGTAGTTGATGCTATGATTGCAGCAATGCAGGAAGATGCTGCACATCAATATCAAAGTTATCAAGGCTTGCCAGAATTGCGTCAGGGAATGGCTGATTTTTATAAAAATAATTATAATGTCACTTTGAATCCAAATACAGAAATTTTGCCTTTGATGGGTTCTAAAGAAGGGATTATGCATATTTCATTGGCTTTCTTGAATGAAGGAGACCAAGTTTTGATTCCGAATCCGGGATATCCAACGTACACTTCGGTGACCAATTTAGTAGGAGCGGTTCCTATTTATTATGATCTAAAAGAAAACACGAATTGGGAGCCTGATTTTGAAGCTTTAGAAAAATTAGACCTCTCGAAAGTAAAACTCTTGTGGATTGGTTATCCACACATGCCAACAGGAGCGAGAGGAAATTTGGAATTGTTTGAAAAGTTAGTAGCTTTTGCCAAAAAGCATCAAATAGTACTAGTAAATGACAATCCGTATAGTTTTGTTTTGAATGACAATCCGATGAGTTTGTTGCAGGTTGAAGGGGCAAAAGAGGTGGCTTTAGAACTAAACTCTTTGAGTAAAACTTTTAATATGGCAGGTTGGAGAGTCGGAATGGTTTTAGGAAATGCCGCATGTATTGATGCTATTTTGAAAGTAAAAAGTAATATGGACAGCGGGATGTTTTTTGGAATCCAAAAAGGAGCCATTGAAGCTTTGAAAAGTGATGCTTCTTGGTTTGAAGAAATGAATGCGATTTATAAAAAAAGAAGAGTTTTGACAGAGGAATTGGCTGAGAAACTAGGATGCAAAGTATATAAGGAAGGAGTTGGATTATTTGTTTGGGCAAAATTACCACAAGGAATAACTTCAGCAGAGAAGTTCATTGACCAAATCTTATATGAAAAATCGATATTCATCACACCAGGAACTATTTTTGGTAGTAATGGCGAAGGATATATTCGGTTTTCATTGTGTGTGAAAGAGGATAAAGTACAGGAAGCAATAGAAAGATTGACACTGTAGAGACGCGATGAATCGCGTCTTTAACTCTAACGGAATAACGATAAATTATTGAAAGGAAGAATGTTGTGATTGAAAAAAGTTACCCTAGCCCTGATAGAAGCGGCATCCTTTTTTTGGCTTTTCGGCCAAAAAAAGATACAGCGGATAGCAGGATTGGCTTCAAAAAAAACAAAAAATGAAAGTATACGTAGTAGGAATAGGATTGATAGGCGGTTCGATGGCATTAGACATCAAAGTGTTGCAACCGAATTCCACGATTTTTGGTATTGACGCTAACGAAAAGCATTTACAAGAAGCAATTGATTTAGGCGTTGTAGATTTGGCTGGAAAAATAGAAGATTTAGCATCGGCAGATTTTGTAATTGTGTCTGTTCCCGTAGATGTGGCGATGGTAGTTTTGCCAACTGTATTAGACGCAATTGGAGATGATACAATAGTTTTTGAAGTTGGTTCGACTAAAATGCCTATTTGTGAAGCAGTTGCCAATCATCCAAAAAGAAGAAATTTTATTGCTACACATCCTATAGCAGGAACTGAATTTTCTGGACCATCAGCCGCCATACACGGTTTGTTTGAAGGGAAAACTAATATTATTTGTGAGGTAGAGAAAACAGCTTTTAAACTTCAGGAAAAGGCACTGGAATTATTTAGAGATTTGGGAATGAGAATTCGTTATATGGAACCCAAATCGCATGATAAACACATTGCTTACGTTTCGCATTTATCGCATATTAGTTCGTTTATGCTTGGAAAGACTGTAATTAATAAAGAAAAACACGAGCAGGATATATTTGACATGGCGGGTTCTGGTTTTGAAAGTACTGTTCGATTAGCTAAAAGTTCACCAGCCATGTGGACACCAATTTTTAAACAAAACAGAAAGCAAGTTATAAAAACGCTAGAAGAATATATTTCTAATTTGACTCAGTTTAAAGATTTACTGATAAACGAAGATTATAACGCCATTTTTGAGGAAATGGAAAGTGTGAATAGAATAAAAGAAATTTTGAACGGAATGAAAAAGTAGTCAGTCATAGTCTGAAGTTAAAAACAAAACATAATAAAATAATTAACAACAATCCTATTTTGGCTCCTTCCCCGCCGTGGCGGGAGGGTTAGGGTGGGAATAAATTTAGAAAATATGGAAAATAATAAAGAAATGAGAACGTGGTTAAATGATTTTAATTTAACACATCCTCTAGTAATAGCAGGTCCTTGTAGTGCGGAAACAGAAGAGCAAGTGTTGAAAATTGCACATGAATTGAAGAACTCAGATGTCAGTATTTTTAGAGCTGGAATCTGGAAACCAAGAACGCGTCCAGGAGGATTTGAAGGTGTTGGAGAAATTGGATTGAAATGGTTAGTAAAAGCTAAGAAAGAAACGGGTTTGCTGATGGGAACTGAGGTTGCTACTGCTGCACACTGTAAATTAGCTTTAGAATATGATATCGATGTTTTATGGGTTGGTGCTCGTACGACTGCCAATCCGTTTGCTGTTCAGGAAATTGCTGATACATTAGCGGGAACGGATAAAATTGTTTTGATAAAAAATCCCGTAAATCCTGATATGGCTTTGTGGTTGGGTGGTGTAGAACGTTTGCATGCTGCTGGAATCAAAAAATTAGGAGTAATTCACAGAGGTTTTTCTACGTACGAAAAAACAAAATACAGAAACATTCCAGAATGGCAAATTGCTATTGACTTGCAAAATAAATTTCCAGATTTACCTTTAATCATTGATCCATCACATATTACTGGGAACAGAGAAATGATTCTTGAAGTAACACAGGAAGCGCTAAATTTAAATTATGATGGTATGATTATCGAAACACATACGGATCCAGATAATGCTTGGAGTGATGCTGCGCAGCAAGTAACACCTGATGCTTTGAAACAAATTTTCAAGGATTTGAGAGTAAGAAAACAAGATGATGCATCAGATGAATACACTCAGAAAATGAAAAAACTGAGAGCGAATATTGATGTTTTAGATACTAATTTACTAGACTTATTAGGAAAGCGTATGAAAGTAGCTGACGAAATAGGGCAGGTGAAAAAAGACGCTAATGTTGCGGTACTTCAAAATACACGTTGGAATGAAATCCTTGGAAAAATGATCCTTGAAGGAGAAAAAAGAGGTTTGACAGAAGAGTTTGTACTTAGAATGTTCAAAGCAATTCACCAAGAAAGTATTGGTCACCAAGAAAAAATAGTAAATGTTTAAGGAATAAGAGTTTTAGGTTAACGATTTTTACTTTTGTGAGCCGATAAAATGGAACTTAAAGAAAAATCCCAGGATTATACATTTTGGGATTTTTTATTTAGATATTGTTTTAAAATCATAAGTCTAAAATCCTTACTCCTCAATCTTAAATTATTTACCTTTGCAAATCGATAGATTTTAAATTAGAAATCAGCAATCGTTAATCTTCAATCAAAAAGCCTACATGACAGGACTAGTATATAAATCTACAGGAAGTTGGTACACCGTAAAATCTGATCAAGGAGATTTTATAGAATGCCGTATGAAAGGGAAATTCAGAATCAAAGGAATTAAAAGTACCAATCCTATTGCCGTGGGCGATATCGTAGATTATGAATTAGAAGAATCCTCAGATACTATTACAGGAACAATTCACCATATTCATGAACGTAAAAATTATATCGTTCGTAAGTCAGTGAATTTATCTCATCAAATGCATATTATTGCCTCTAATATTGATCGTGTGTTTTTATTAATTACCATTAATAATCCACCAACTACTTTCAATTTTATTGATCGTTTTTTGGTAACGGCTGAAGCTTATGGAATTGAAACGATCTTAGTTTTTAATAAAATAGATACTTTTGATGAAGCTACGCTTGACGAACAATTGTACATGCAACACGTTTATCAGGAGATTGGATATAAATGCCTGCGCGTTTCATCGACAGAAATGAAAGGAATTGATGAGCTGAAGGAAATGATGATCGGTAAAGTAAGTATGTTTTCAGGACATTCTGGTGTAGGAAAATCGACTTTGGTAAATGCAATGGAACCTACTTTACATCTAAAAACAAAAACGATTTCGGAAGCAAGTAAACAAGGACAACATACGACGACTTTTGCAGAAATGTATGATTTGTCTTTTGATGCTAAAATTATCGACACTCCTGGAATCAAAGGTTTTGGAATCGTTGATATGGAAAAAGAAGAAATTAGTGGCTATTTCCCGGAGTTTTTCAAATTAAAAGAGCAGTGCAAATTCAATAATTGTTTGCATAAAGAAGAACCGCATTGTGCCATTAAAGCAGCTTTAGAAAGAGATGAAATTGCATGGTCCCGATACAATAGTTACCTCAAGATTTTAGAAGGAGATGATGAAAATTATAGAACCGATATTCACAATGAAGATCGAATAATTAGCGATAAAACAAGAGAGTAAATCCTGCCGTAAATCTTAAATATCAAAAATTGAAAACAGTAATCCAAAGAGTATCTTCTGCCTCAGTTACCATTGATTCAAAAGTAGTCGCTGATATTCAGAAAGGTTTGTTGGTGTTAGTTGGTATCGAAGATGCCGATAATCAAGAAGACATTGATTGGCTTGCTGCTAAAATAGCCAATATTAGGATTTTTGGTGATGAGAATGGAGTAATGAATCTTTCCGTAAAAGAGAGTAATGGTGATGTAATTGTAGTGAGCCAATTTACGTTACACGCCAATACCAAAAAAGGAAACCGTCCTTCTTATATCAAGGCTTCAAAACCTGATGTTGCAATTCCATTGTATGAAAGCTTTGTAAAATGCATGGAAAAACAATTGGGTAAGAAAGTGCAAACCGGAGTTTTTGGTGCAGACATGAAAGTTTCATTACTAAATGATGGACC
The DNA here is from genome assembly GCF_014281985.1 of Flavobacterium sp. GP15. Lineage (NCBI taxonomy): Bacteria > Pseudomonadati > Bacteroidota > Flavobacteriia > Flavobacteriales > Flavobacteriaceae > Flavobacterium > Flavobacterium sp. GP15. Next base: position 30,252 of record NZ_JACFTC010000007.1, on the reverse strand, counting down.
GGTTACAATACTAATTGACAGTAAGAATAAAGAATAAGTCAAGTGTTAGTGTTGAATTCTTTATTATAAATTCTTTACGCTTTTTTAAATTCCAGCCTAGATGACTTTAGAACAGTATATTCAAAATTTAAATTCAGTTTTATATAAAGAGTTAACGACAGAAAAAGTTACCCTGCTTATTCCTGATTTAAACTCTGAAATCATAGCTGAATTTGCTCAAAAATTAGGTTTGGAGTTTCTTCCTAAAAAAGAAAATGGCAATGTCTGTTTTGCCAACAACAATGAAGAATTAAGAGACGATTTCAAACAAGTTTTTAGAACAATAGATTTCCTTGATTATATTTATGCTGTTTCTTTTTCAGCTATTTATAAAGAAAAATTTCAGAAATCTTTTAGCGCAGATTTTCTAAAAATCCCTTTTCCAAAAGTTAGTAATGATTTTTGGAAATTGGTAAAATTGGGAAAGGAGTTGAGGGAGATAAATTTGCTGTTAAGTCCATTTGTAGAAGATAATATTGCTCAATTTCGTTTAGCGGGTGATAATTTAGTAGATAATATAAGATTTGAAATTGCAAATACCACCCCGGCTTACATTTACCCCTCCAAAGGAGGGGAATTTAGTATCTCGAATTCCCCTCCTTCGGAGGAGTGCCCAGCGGTTGGGGTGGTTTTTTATACTGGGACGGGCGAACAAATAAATAAAATAACTCCACCACATTTTACTATTAAAAACATAAAAATTTATCACAACACAATAACTACTTTACCTTATAATCCAAAATTAAAAGAAAGAGCAAAAGCACTTCGATATGCAGAAAATTTATCAGAGGTTTTATTTTGGATGCAAGTACATAAAAATCATTTTTATAAGATAGATTTTGACCGACAAAGAATTATTGGGAATTACATCGTTGATTTTTACGCTAAAAAGCTAGGATTAGTTGTCGAAATAGATGGCTTAAGTCATGAAGGAAAGGAAAAGTATGATGCAGAAAGAGAACGTTATTTAAAATCCTTGGGTTTAAAAATATTCCGAATTCCTGTTGTCGATGTTTTACAGAATAGGAGTAAAGTGATGAATGATTTAGAAAAGTTTATTATTGATAATTATGACGGGAATGGCTGTGATGTCTTAGAAATACCACCGTGTCCTACGGGCATTCCTCCAAAGGTGGGGAATTGTATTGAAGAAAATTGTAGTAGCGGAAATTTAGGAAGTGTATTTATAAACGAAACACAATACTTTGCAAATATTCCTGAGGCAGTTTGGAACCTTTGTATCGGAAACTCTCAACCCGCAAAAAAATGGCTAATAGACAGAAAACGGAAGTTGTTAGAATCTAACGATATCAAACAATATCAAACATTAATAACAACTTTGATAGAAGTAAACAGGATAATAGAAGAAATTAATAAAATTGAAATACAGTAAATATGGACTTAAAAAACTCCCAACTAGAAGTAGATAATTGGATAAAAGAACACGGTGTTCGTTATTTTAATGAACTGACAAATATGGCTCAACTTACTGAGGAAGTAGGTGAAGTAGCTAGAATAATAGCCCGTCGTTATGGAGAACAATCAGAAAAAGAAAGTGATAAAAATAAAGATCTTGGCGAGGAATTAGCCGATGTGGTTTTTGTTGTTTTATGTCTAGCCAATCAAACTGGGATTGATTTACAAGCTGCTTTTGATAAAAAGATGGATTTAAAGTCAGTTAGAGACAAAGATCGTCACAAAAACAACGATAAACTGAAGTAATTTGTAGTTTTTAAATTATGAATTATAAAGGAGGAGTGTTAAATTGCAAACTTGAATTATGCTAACCATAATTCGAAATTCAAAACTCATAATTACAACATGAATTTACTGTTACAAACTATCCATTCTAATTTAAAAGCTCAGATTGCCGTTACTGGCTCGAAAAGTGAAACCAACCGATTATTATTATTACAAGCGTTATTCCCTAATATCACTTTGGCGAATACTTCTAATTCCGATGATAGTGAAGTGATGCAAAAAGCATTAAACGCTGATTTGTCATCTCGAGAAACAAGGGATCTAGATATTCATCATGCAGGAACTGCAATGCGTTTTTTAAGTGCTTATTTTGCTACACAAGAAGGACGTGAAGTCGTCTTGACGGGTTCACAAAGAATGACAGAACGCCCCATTAAAGTTTTGGTTGATTCACTAAAACAATTGGGTGCCCAAATTACCTATGAAAAACAAGAAGGTTTTCCTCCTATTCGCATTAAAGGAAAAAAAATCTCAAGTAATAAAGTTAGTATTCCTGCTAATGTCAGCAGCCAATATATTTCGGCACTTTTATTAATTGCACCAAAATTAGACAATGGTATTGAATTGACTCTCGTTGGTGAAATCACCTCAGTTCCATATATCAAAATGACATTAGCTTTGCTGAATGATCTTGATATCCAAACTAGTTTTGAAGGGAATATAATCAAAGTCTTTCCAAAACAAGAAGTAGAAACTAAAGAAATGGTGGTAGAGTCCGATTGGAGTTCGGCTTCGTATTTTTTTAGTTTGGTTGCTTTATCAGAAACGGCTTCTATTACATTAACGAGCTATAAAGAAAATAGTTTACAAGGCGATTCAGCTTTGGTCGAAATTTACAAGAAAATGGGCGTTATTTCGAATTTCGAAAACAATACGTTGTCTTTGAGTAAAGTGCCAAACTTTAAACCTGAAATTTTAAATTTAGATCTTAATAACACTCCAGATATTGCACAAACCATTGTGGTAACTTGTTTAGGATTAGGAATAGGTTGTCATCTAACAGGACTTCATACATTAAAAATAAAAGAAACAGATCGCCTAGAAGCATTAAGAGTAGAGCTTACTAAACTAGGGGCAACTATTTCTGTAACGAATGATAGTTTAACATTAGAACCATCAAATACAATTAATCACAATGTAAAAATCGCCACTTATAACGACCACAGAATGGCAATGGCATTTGCTCCTTTAGCTTTAAAAGTGCCTATTATAATTGAAAACGCTGATGTAGTTTCAAAATCGTATCCTGATTTCTGGGAAGATATGAAAAGTTTAGGCTTTTTTATTTCTTAAATTAGTCAATAATTGTCAATGTTTGCGGGTTAAATAGCTGATATTTTGTGACTTTGCGACTTAGTTTTTAAATTAAACAGCAAAACACTTGACAACGCCTATCTCACAGTCGTATATTTGCAGTCCTATATAAGTTTATAATTTGGGGCAATATTTTTGCCGAGGGATTTAATCTTTTAAACAAAAAACAAAAATGAAATTATCACATTTTCAATTCGACTTGCCAAAAGAATTACTTGCAGAGTATCCTGCTGAAAACAGAGACGAAGCACGTCTAATGGTTATTGATCGTAAAAAGCAAACTATAGAACACAAAATGTTCAAAGATGTTATCGATTATTTTGATGAAGGCGATGTTTTAATTCTGAATAATACGAAGGTTTTTCCAGCTCGTTTGTATGGAAATAAAGAAAAAACGGGAGCAAGAATCGAAGTTTTTTTACTTAGAGAATTAAATTCTGAGCAAAGACTTTGGGACGTTTTAGTTGATCCAGCACGTAAAATAAGAATCGGAAACAAATTATATTTTGGGGATGACGATTCGCTAGTTGCCGAGGTTATCGACAATACTACTTCTCGTGGAAGAACATTGCGTTTTCTTTACGACGGTTCTTACGAAGAATTCAGAAATAAATTGACAGAATTGGGAGAAACTCCAATACCAAAATACATTTCAAGAGACGTAACGCCAGAAGATGCAGAACGTTACCAAACGATTTATGCAAAAGAAGAAGGAGCTGTTGCAGCACCAACTGCAGGTTTGCACTTCTCTAAACATTTATTGAAAAAACTTGAAATTAAAGGAATTAAATTTGCTGAAGTTACACTTCACGTAGGTTTAGGAACTTTTAATCCAGTTGAGGTTGAAGATTTATCAAAACACAAAATGGATTCTGAGGAACTAAAAATTACTCAAGAAGCGTGTGACATTGTAAATGAAGCTAAGTCAAAAAAGAAACGTATTTGTACCGTAGGAACTACTTCTATGCGTGCTGTTGAAAGTTCAGTTTCGTCTCAAAACACGTTGAATCCTTTTGACGGTTGGACTAATAAATTCGTTTTCCCTCCGCATGATTTTACGATTCCAACTTGTATGATTACTAATTTTCATACGCCAAAATCAACATTATTGATGATGGTTTCTGCATTTTGCGGACATGATTTAATGAAGAAAGCTTACGCAGAAGCAATCGAAGAAGGATACAAATTCTATTCTTACGGAGATGCTATGTTAATTATATAGTCTAAAAATATTTTAGATTTCAAAAAAAACTCGTCAATATTGGCGAGTTTTTTTTTGGTGTGCCCCAAGGGTCGTGCTGTACGCTATATCTTTATTTTCTTTATCAAGAAAACAAAGGATGCCACTTCCATCACTCACACAATTTATATTAAAAAGGATAAATAGTACTTCAATGAGAATTATTTAATTCACTTGATACACTAAACGAACAGTAATATTAGCAGTTTTATTTTTAGACTGCGTGTTAAAGGAACCTCCATATGAAAAGTCCTCTGAGGAGTTTTGACCCGTTATCTGAAAAACACCCATGTCTGATTTTTTTAGATTTCCTAGACTGGCATCGGCATTTTCAGCAATACTTTTTGCTCTTACGCTAGCATCTTTAGTAGCTTCAGCAATCATTTTTATTTTTAATTCCGCCAGTTTAGTATAGTAATACTCTGGTGCATTAGAATAAAATTCGACTCCAGAATTAATTAACTCACTTGACTGTCTTGATAACTCTTCTACTTTATTAACTTCTTTAGACTGAATGCTTACACTTTGTGTCAAGGTAAAACCGGTAAAAATTTGTTGGCGAGTTGTACCATTTTCATTGTACGTAGTTTCGATATCCTTGTTAAAACTCACTGCCGAAAATACCATTTCATTAGCTGCAATCCCTTTTCCGGATAAGTAAGTTTTTATTTTTTCTCTGTCAGAATCTAATGCAGCATAGGCTTCTTTCAAAGTCATGCTTTTTTTAGAAAAAGAACCACTCCAAACAATTAAGTCCGAGACAAAATCTTTCTTTCCTGATCCTGTTACACTAATTGTATCATTACTTTTGTTTCGATTCTGAAAAGCATTCGAAAATAAATAGGAGGAAATCACCACAGCTAGAGCTATAATAATTACGTTTAAACTGTTTTTAAGCATTAGATCTATGATTTATAGTTAATCAAATATAATCAATTATTAGGCCACTGTTAGTAGGATTTGAATTACTATTTAAGAATTTGTTTTTTATTCCTGTTAAAATTAACTTTCGTTTATTTTCTTTTTTGTTATTTTTACATTTCAAAATATAAAAGATGACTTTCAAAAATACGCTTGAATTTGCCAAAGAATTAGATGCAAAAGATGATTTAAACAAATACCAACAGGAGTTTATTTATCCTAAAGTTAATGAAGAAAAAGTAATTTATTTTACAGGAAATTCTCTGGGTTTGCAACCCAAGCGTACAAAAAAATATGTTGATGAAGTAATGAACGATTGGGCAAATCTTGCCGTTGAAGGACACTTTTATGCTGAGAAACCTTGGTGGGACTATCATGAACGTTTTGCCAATCCTTTGAGCAAAATAGTAGGCGCTTTGCCTTCTGAAGTTACGGTAATGAATACGTTAACTGTAAATCTTCATTTAATGATGGTTTCTTTTTACAGACCTACAAAAACCAGATTTAAAATTATTTGCGAAGAAAAGGCATTTCCATCAGATCAATATATGTTTCAAAGCCAAGTTCATTTTCATGGCTATAAAATGGATGACACCATTGTTGAAATTAAACGTCGTGATGGCGAACATAATATTCGTTTAGAAGATATTTTGGCTAAAATTGAAGAAGTAGGAGACGAGTTAGCTTTGGTTTTAATAGGCGGAGTAAATTATTACACGGGACAAGTTTTTGACATGAAAACGATTACAGCTGCAGGTCATAAAGTAGGAGCTTATGTTGGCTGGGATTTAGCACACGCTGCAGGAAATGTGAAATTAGAACTCCACGATTGGAATGTAGATTTTGCAGCTTGGTGCAGTTATAAATACATGAATTCGGGACCTGGAAATGCTTCAGGATGCTTTGTTCACGAAAAACACCATCATAATGACCAATTACCACGATTTGCAGGTTGGTGGGGACATAATAAAGAACGCCGTTTTAAAATGGAACCTGTTTTTAATCCGGTTCATGGCGCCGATGGTTGGCAAATAAGCAATCTTCCAATTCTTTCTCTAGCGCCTTATTTAGCATCGGTAGAAATGTTTGATGAAATAGGAATGGATGCTTTAATTCAGAAAAGAGATTTAATTACCTCTTATTTAGAATTTATCCTAAAAGAAATTGCTAAAGAACTTGATGGAAATTTTGAAATAATTACGCCCTCAAATCCATTAGAAAGAGCATCCCAATTGTCAGTTTTACTTCATGGTGAAGGACGAAGCTTATTTGATTATCTAATGAAAAACGGAGTGATTACGGATTGGCGCGAACCTAACGTTATCCGTTTAGCACCAGTACCTTTATATAGCTCTTTTGTTGATATGTATTCTTTTGGTCAAATATTAAAAAGAGGTATTCAAGAAGTGAGGTAAATAAATTCCATTTTTTTAATTAAACCAACAACGGGTTTAGGAATAAATTATTTCTAAACCCGTTGTTCAATTTTATATTAAAATTTGTTTTAGTACCGCTGCAATATTAATCCATAAAAAATTGAAAAATGACTTTTCTTGCACACGCTCAACAGTTGCTTTAGTTTGTATTTCTTCTCCTTTAGAATCATTTTTAAGAATTAAATTGGCCAATGCGCTTTTAATTTTATTTTTCTGCTCTGGTTTCCCTTTTTTGTATAATGTCACTTTTAAATCATGGTATTGTAGAGAAGCATTTTCATAGGAATTAATATCATTTCCTTTTATAGTAAATTTTAATTTGTCAAATATTCCTTGAGTTGTTGCATTAATGTAAGGTTTAGTAAACTGATATAAATCGTTGGTGTTTAAATTTGAAACTTCACCATGCATTATAAAACGATCTTGTTTGTCTAGAACATTAAATGTCCAGTTCACTTTAAAAGGTGAGTTTTTCATGAATTTGCAATCAATGTCAATATTGACATTTTTTAACTTTTTTTGACCATAACCACTTTGAATATGTGTTGCGGTTAGATTAAAATTATTAAATTTCAATACTCCTGGACCTTTCTGAAAGTTCAATTCTTCTTCATAGACTAAAACAGAATTTCGTATGGCTAATGTATCTAATTTTAGAGGGAATTTTAAATCCCGTAGCAGTTTACTGTATAAAGGTTTTTTACTCAAATCATCAGCTGGTAATTTATTTCGGTAAATGTTTGCTGCTAATTGATCAATTTTAACCGAATTAGCGTTGAAAAAAAGTTTATCATCCTTAAATCCCCAATCCATAGCATTTACTGCAATACTTTCGGATCGCAATGTAAAAAGATCTTTCTCTTTGTCTAATTTCTTAACAAATTCGCTACGGCTGTATTCTGGAATTAATTCGAATTTTTTTAAAGTTATATTTTCTGTAGTTGCTTTAAAATTGTTAGCTCTAAGATGGTAAACATTACTTACTCTATAATAGATGCTGTCAGCGGTTAATTCATAGGTTTTATACTGAAAAGGAATTTTTTGTTTTAATATATCATCTGTGATAACAATCCCATCAATTTGTAAATTCAGATTTTTGAGACTTAAAATGGGTTTTTTAGTTTTTGTATATATAAAAGTTACGCTACCCTTATTCAGTTCCATTTTTGAAACAACTATAATTTCTTCAAATGGTTTAACTACTTCTGAGCCTATATTTTTAGAATCATTAATGGCGTTCTCAGTATTTTTATACAGGAACGCTTCTGGAGAATTTATTTTTATACTATTTGCTTTGATGCGTTTGCTGAAAACAAGATCCCAAATTTTAAAATCTATGATTTCTATGGACTCTATTTTAGCATAAATTCCAATTTTTTTTAAACTGTCTTGTGATTTACTTTTAGGACTAATAGTTAAATGAGATGCTTTGATGTTTTTTGATAAAAGATCAACTTTTAAGTCGCTATAAGTAAAGGCGTATGGAGTTGGATTGTTTTCAGAAATAATTTGAGGAAGTTGTCTGTCAATCCAAAAATTTAATCCAAAATTTAGAAGTACAATTATAGTAATTAGACTAACTATAACGAGCACGATTTTTTTTAAGGTAGTCATGAATTTTTAATTTCTTAGCTTTTATAAGTAATATAAAACTACTATTTTTCATTTTATATTCTAAATTAACAACTATTTTTAATGCCAATAGAACTTAAGCTAAAATTATATAAGGATTTACTATAATTATATAAGCATTCCCTGTAATTATATAACCTTTATTAAATGTATAATATGTTTCTTTGCGGTATATATTATTTAAATTAAAATTATGAAAGCATTATACTTATTTTTAGCGTCTTTATTGATCGTTTCTTGTCAAAATCAAGGAAAAAATGATGTTCAAGTGGCTAAAGAAGCAACCGTTGATTCTATGAAAGTTGTTTTAGAAAAACAAAGAGTGATTGATTCTATGCAAGTAGAGATGGCAAAAGTGGAAGAAGCTAAGGTTGAAACTAAAAAAGAAGTAATTGTAGTAAATCATCAGGCGCCTGCACAAACAACTACTACAACAAGTTCTACTACAACCAAAAAGAAAGGTTGGAGTAATACTGCAAAAGGAGCTGTGATTGGAGCTGGTGTAGGAGCTGCAACAGGAGCAATTATAAGCAAGAGAAAAGGAGAAGGAGCTATAATAGGTGGTATTGCAGGAGCAGGAGTTGGTGCTGGTACAGGAGCAATTATAGACGGAAAGAAAAAGAACTAGAGTTTTTATTAAATACAAAGAGGAGTGTTTGGATTCATAAAGAATTCAAACACTCTTTTTTTGTTTATTCAATGATTTAGTAAGAATCCATATTTTCAATTATTTCATTTGCTTTTATTTTAATTTTATACAGTTCTTCAGGACTTATTTTATTCAACATATTTAGCATCATTCCCATTCGTTGATTTCCTTTGAAATATTCTTTTTTCTCATCTAGAAAATTCCAGTACAATGTATTAAAAGGGCATGCTTTTTCTCCAAATTTATCTTTTACATTATAATAGCATTTGGCGCAGTTATTACTCATTTTATTGATATAACTACCTGAAGAAACGTAGGGTTTAGTTGCTATAATGCCGCCATCAGCATATTGAGACATACCACGTGTATTAGGTAATTCCACCCACTCGATTGCGTCAATATAAACCCCTAGATACCAAGCGTCTACTTCGTCAGGATTTATTTGTGTGAGTAAGGTAAAATTACCAATAACCATTAAACGTTGTATGTGGTGTGCATAAGCGTCGTCTAAACTTTGATTAATCGCGTGACTCATACAATTCATCTTTGTTTTTCCTGTCCAGAAAAAATCAGGTAATTTATTGGTATTATTCAAGACATTCATTTGAGCGTAGTTTGGCATTTCTTTCCAATAAATACCTCTAATATATTCTCGCCAACCCAATATTTGACGCACAAAGCCTTCAATTTGTGAAATTGTAATATTAGATTCGTTTTTGTGATAATATGAAATTACGATTTCAATAACTTCTTTGGGAGAAATCATTTTCGAATTCATCGCAAAGGACAATCGAGAATGAAAAAGAAATTTTTCATCGGTGTGCATCGCATCTTCATAATCGCCAAAATGTTTTAATAAATTTTTACAGAAGTAATCTACTACTTCTAAACTTTGTTCACGTGAAGTGGGCCAACTGAAACTGTTTAATTCAATATTACCAATAGTCGAAATTTCTGCTTCTCTGATTTGCTGAACTATTTTTGAGACCTCTTTTTGGAATTTTTTTTCTGAAGGAACTGGAACCTCACCTTTGTATTTCTTACGATTACTAGCATCAAAATTCCACTGATTGCCTAAAGGTGTTGATCCATCCATAATAATATGATGCTTTTTGCGCATATAACGATAAAAGTTCTCCATCAAGAGTAGCTTTTTACCCTCAAAAAACTCTGAAAGTTCAGTCCTATTGGTAAAAAAGTGTTCCGTGTCAAAAGCCTCTGATGGTATAGTCAAATTAGAGCAAATCTTTTTTAGCTCTTCGTCTAATCGAAATTCATCCGGCAATTGATATTCAAATTTTTGAATTCTATATTTTTCAATACATTTAGAAATGATTTTTTCTAAATTTTGTGGGTTTTCAATATCCGAAATTTCAAAGTAAATGGATTTATGTCCTTTACTTTTTATATGTGTGTAAAAATTTCTCATCGACAAAAAAAATGCTACAACTTTTTGGATGTGATGTTTTACATAATCGGTTTCTTGACGCATTTCTGCCAAAACATACAGTGTGTTTTCATCTGTTTTTTGAAACCAGGAATGCTCTGAATTTAACTGATCGCCAAGAATTAATCGCAGTTTTCTCATGTTATTTTTTTGGAAAAGGCGTGCTAGGAATTTCTTTTCGTGCGTATTGAAAACGCTCTATTAATTTGGGTAAACAATACCCATCAAGACCATTTAGCGCCACAACATTTCCTTTGTCAATTTGTAACCAACCGTCTTTATGTTCTAATTCTTCCTCAAAAAATAGATTTTCAATAGATGCAATTACATGAATCGTATCATTTTCCTTGATATAATATTCATTAATGTATTTGCAATATAGCTGAACAGGACTCCCTTTCACAAATGGAACATTTATATCTTTTTTATACTCTTCTTCTAAATTTGTTTTGTCAAACTCCGAAACACCGCATTCATAATTGGCAGAAGTATGATGCGCGTCTTTTATCATATCTAATGTAATGTGATTTACTGTAAAAAAACCAGTTTCCTTGATGTTTTTGTAGGTGTCTCTTGGGACAGTTGTAGGTCGCATAATAAAACCAATCATTGCAGGATTACTTCCTAGATGGGTTACACTGCTGAATATGGCAACATTTGAATCTCCATCCAGAGATTTTGTAGCTATTAGGTTAGCTGATTTATATCCTGTGCAAGAATTGATCAGATTTAATCTTTCTATTTTCTCCATTTGAGAAATATCATCTCTAGAAATATGTTTCATAAGTTGTATAATTTAAAACAAAGATACTTTTTGTTTAATTAATTTTAAAATAAATTAAACAAAATTTAAAATAGATGGTTAAATTATTTAAATTTGTTTCTTTCAAACTGCGTAAAAAAATAGTTTTAAATCCTATATATTTGTTTTTCAATATATCTAAAGATGAAAATATTTAAAAAGATTCTTCTCGTTTTACTTTCATTGGTTATCCTAACTGTGGTTGCAGGATTTATTTATGGTTTTTATTTAAAACCCCAATATGAAGGAGAGCAACAATTAAAAAATATTAACAAAGAAACAACGGTTTATTTTGATGAATTTGGTGTGCCACATATTTATGCTGCTAATTCAAAGGATGCAATGGTTGCTTTGGGTTACGTGCATGCGCAAGATCGATTGTGGCAAATGGAAGTAATGCGTAGAATTGCTTCAGGTCGTTTGTCTGCTATTTTTGGATCTGTAACCTTAAAAAATGATCAATTCTTTGCGGGTCTAGGAATTGAAGAGGCTTCTGCGAAAGCAATAGAAGCTTTAGATAAAAATAGTCCAGAATATCAATTGACTATATCCTATTTAGACGGTATAAATCAATATTTAGAGCAGGGAAAAACTCCAGTTGAATTTAGTATATTAGGTATTAAAAAAGAAAAATTCACCATAAAAGATGTCTATAATATTTTTGGATATATGTCTTTTAGTTTTGCAATTGCCCAAAAATCAGACCCTCTTATGACGGACATAAGAAATAAGTATGGCATGGATTATCTAAAGGATTTTGGTCTGGATGGTTCATTTAACACTACTAAAATAAAAAATGTAAAAGACAGACCCCAAGAATATGCTGCAATATCAAAAACAATTGCCGCTCTTTTAGATAAATCACCCGTTTCTCCTTTTATAGGAAGTAACAGTTGGGTAATTGCACCTAAGAAAACAAAAAATGGGAAAGTTATTTTTGCAAATGATCCTCATATTGGTTTTTCTCAGCCAGGAACTTGGTATGAGGCACATATTGTAACTCCAGAATTTGAGTTATATGGTTCGTATTTGGCAGGAACACCTTTTCCGTTATTGGGACATAATAGAGAATATGCTTATGGATTAACAATGTTTGAAAATGATGATGTTGATCTCTATCAGGAAGAGAACAATCCCAACGACGGCAATTTATATAAAACTCCAAATGGATATAGTGCCTATGAGGTACGAAAAAAAACAATCAAAGTAAAAGATGCTAAAGATGTTGCTTTAAATGTAAAAATAACGCGTCATGGTCCTGTTGTAAATGATTTAATTGAAGGATTGCAAACAGACAAACCTGTGGCAATGTCTTGGATTTACACCCAACAACCTATTCAGATTTTAGAAGCAGTGTATCAATTATCACATGCAAAGGGCATAGCAGATTTTCAAAAAGGAGTTTCATTAATTGCTGCTCCAGGCCTAAATGTTATGTATGGAGATGCAAAAGGAAATGTAGCCTGGTGGGCAACAGGAAAATTATACAAGCACAATGAAGGAGTAAATACTAATTTTGTTTTGGATGGAGCTAGTGGTAAAGAGGACATTAAGGAATATTTAGATTTTTCCAAAAATCCATCTGCTGAAAACCCAAGGTGGAATTATGTATATTCGGCTAACAATCAACCCGAAGCTATTGAAGGTTATAATTATCCTGGTTATTATCTACCAGAAGACCGTGCTAAAAGAATTACGCAATTACTAGATCCTAAATCAGACTGGGATATGGCAGCTGTAGGAACTATGATTTTTGACAACACATCAGCCGTTGCTCCTGATGTAGTTGCCAATTTAATTTCAAATATAGAGGAGAAATCACTTTCGGAAACAGAAAAGCAAGCGTTAGTTGTTTTAAAAGATTGGAAAGGTTCTAATAATCTAAATGATGTAGCACCGACCATTTATAATAAATGGATTTTTAATTATTTAAAAAATACATTTGAAGATGAATTAGGTCCAGAAAATTTTCAGCAATTTTTAGGAACGCATGTTGTAAAACAAATTATAGCCAAACAAATTACGAATGAAAAATCGCTTTGGTGGGATGATATAAGAACCAAAAATAGTAAGGAAACAAGAAGTCAAATCATATCAAAATCATATAAAGAATCAATTGTAGCACTTGAAAAACAACTGGGAAATACGGTTGCAGATTGGACTTGGAATAAAGTTCATACCGTAGAGCATGAGCATCCATTAGGAAAAGTTGCCGCTCTTAGAGGATTTTTTAATGTTGGACCTTACGAAGTGTCAGGTTCTACAGAGGTTATTAATAATTTATTCTTTGATTTTACTGCTGATGGCAATTATAAAGTAAAAGGCGGCCCTTCTACTAGGAGAATTGTTGACTTTTCTGACATAGAAAATAGTTGGAGCATTTTGCCTACAGGACAATCAGGAAATCCATTAAGCGCACATTATAGCGATCAAGCAGAACTTTATAATGCGGGTAAATTCAGACGAATGATGCTAAATAAAGAGGAGATAGTTAGAACTTCAACAAAATTGGTGTTTATGCCAGTTAAAAAGAAATAGTTCAAAGCTCTTCCAGTTTTAAATTAGTAATTTCGTAGAACTTTTTAAATATAATTAATGCAAAATTCAAAAAAAATAGCTGTTGTAGGTTCTGGATTAGTAGGATCTTTATTAGCTATTTATCTACGTAGAGCAGGTCATGAAGTTCATGTTTATGATCGCAGTCCAGATATTAGAAAAATACAATTTTCCGGTCGCTCTATTAATTTAGCGATGTCTAATCGGGGTTGGAAAGCGCTTGATGCAGTGAATATTGGTGACGTAATACGAGAAATAGCAATTCCAATGGATAAACGGGCTATCCATTTAGTAGACAAACTAAATTTTCAGAATTACGGTCAAGAAGGAGAATCAATTTACTCTATATCTAGAGGAGTTTTGAATAGAAAAATGATTGATTTGGCGGAAGCCGAAGGAGCAGAATTCTTTTTTGAGCAAAAAATTTGGGATGTTTCTCTTGATGATGCAACACTTCACAGTGGCGAGACAGAACGTGGTGCTTGGGAGGATAAAAAATACGATATTGTTTTTGGTGCAGATGGTGCGTTCTCTAGGATTCGTCACCGCATGCAGCGTCAAAGTATGTTTGATTATTCGCAAGAATTTTTACCTATTGGTTATAAAGAATTAAACATTCCTGCAAACCATGATGGAACACATAAATTAGATAAAAATTCTTTCCATATCTGGCCACGAGGCGAGTATATGTTAATTGCATTGCCAAATCTTGATGGTAGTTTTACGTGCACTTTATTTATGCCTTTTAAAGGGGAAAACTCATTTGAATCATTAAAAGACATAGCATCTGTTGAAACCTTTTTTGAGAAAAATTTGCCAGATACAATTGATGTAATCCCGAAGCTTACCGAAGATTTTTTCAATAATCCTACAAGCACGCTGGTTACTATGAAATGTTTTCCTTGGACATATAAAGATAAAGTGGCCTTAATAGGTGATGCAAGCCATGCTATTGTTCCTTTTTATGGACAAGGAATGAATGCTGGTTTTGAAGACATTACCGTGCTTCATGAGATGATCGAAAAATATGACGATGATTGGGTAACTATTTTTTCAGAATATGAAAAATCACGCAAACCAAATGCAGATGCTATTGCGGAACTTTCTTATCGTAATTTTTTAGAAATGAGTTCTAAAACTGCAGATGAAAATTTCCTTTTACAGAAGAAAATTGAAAAATGGTTCTCAGACAAACATCCTGAAAAATGGATTCCATTATACAGTAGAGTCACTTTTAGTGATCGTCCTTATGCTGAAGCATTAGCGATAGGTGATTATCAAAACGAAATAATGGAACAAGTACTGAAAATGGACAGTATTGATAAAATCTGGGATTCAGTAGCAGTTGAAAATAAGATTTTAGAATTATTAAAGTAAATAAAAAGGGCTCTGAAAATTCAGAACCCTTTTTTTATATCTGTAAGTAACACAATACTAGTTGTATTACAATTGTAATGGTTCAAAACTAAATTTAGTCTTCATTGAAAACCTACTTTATGTTCTGATAAATCAAAAAGTAATCAATCAATTTAATTTATAGACTAAAAGAAATACCAAGGCTTGCAACAGGCTGAGTATAAAAATCATAATAAATTCTTGCAGATGATTCTTCTATAAAGAATCTCTTTTTAACTATGGGACAATATCCGCTAAAATAGAGTCCAAAATTTTCTGAAAAATAATATTTAAATCCTGCTTGTCCACCAATACCATTAATTCCGACTACTCCACCGACTGACATGTCTATCTTCTCTCCATCCATTTTGAAAAAAGGCGTAAGGTGAAGATTCAGTGATGCAGCCATATTCATTTTTTCAAATGAATCAGCATTTTTACTATTATTAATATTTATACCCCACCCATCATAAACGGGCTCTAAAGGTTCTGTCTTTATTACATAACCAATATTGATTGCTACTGATAAGTAATTTGAAATGCCTATCTCACTACCAATTTCAGCGCCTATTCCTTTATTTTGAATTGTGGCTCCAATAGAATATTTAGCATCAAAAGTTTCATCCCAGGCTTGAGAAAATAGGTTTCCTGCGTATAATAAACATAATAAAAGTATTGTTTTTTTCATTTTAATTTAGCTGTAATTCTGTTAATGGTCAATATTTTACTTCTCTTTTCAATAGAGTATTAATAAATTCTTTAAATTTTTAGTAATAAAAAAAATACTTTGTTTTTAATGTTATAAATTTAAAAGAGAAATTTAGTCATCAAAAATACATATTTAAGGGAGAATGGTTGTCAGTTTAATTAAAAAAAACGATATTTTTTCTTACATTAATTTACTTGGTTATGAAAAGAGAATTTTAATTTAATTGCGCTTTCGAAAGTTTTTTTCTTACCATTTATGAACATATCATTTAATAATAAATAAAGAATATTTACAAATAAATAATAAATAACTGATTAGAATTGCTTGAAACATTTTAAACGGAAAGGAAATTTAGTTTCTAAATTATCGAAATAGATAAGTTTTTTATTGTCAAGTTTACGATAAAAACGGATCTTAGTTTTTTACAAAATATTACTTTGTGAATATAAAATTATCAAAACCAATTGATTTTTATTTTTAAAAGGAAGTATAAATATTGGTTATAAATAAAAAAGACCCTGATTTTTCAGAGCCTTTTTAGTTTATTTATTTTTTGAAGCAGATTTTAATATGACTCGTAATGTACTGTCGTTATTAAAGTAACTAAACATCCAATTGATAAAAATAGATAGTTTGTTTTTTACACTTAAAATTAACATTAAGTGAATAAACATCCAAGTGAACCAGGCTAATCTACCTTGAAAACTAAATTTAGGCAAATCGACTACAGCTTTTCTTTTGCCAACAGTTGCCATTGAACCTTTATCGTGATATTCATATTCGATTCTAGGTTTGTTTTTTATACTTCGTTTAAAGTTTTCGGCCAATACTTTAGCTTGTTCAATTGCTACACTAGCAACTTGTGGATGCCCATTTGGATATTTAGGAGTAGACATAAAAGCAATATCACCTAAAGCGTAAACACCGTTTAGATTTTCTACTTCATTAAATCGATTAACAAGAAATCGATTGCCTCTCGTAATACATTCCGAAGGAATTCCTTCAAGAGCATTTCCAACTATTCCTGCTGCCCAAACTACGTTATTAGATTCGATGATTTCTCCACTTTGCAAAGTGACTATTTTACCATCATATTTACTTACAATTGAACTTGTTTTTACAATTACACCCAATTCCTCTAAATATTTTCGTGACATTTTTTGTGAGTCACCACTCATTGGGTTTAAAACATTAGGTGATCCCTCAAGCAAATAAATAGTCAATTTAGAGAAATCCTTATCTGGATAATCTTTAGGAAGAATATTTCTTTTCATTTCTGCTAATGCACCAGCAAGTTCTACACCTGTTGGTCCACCTCCTACAATTACAAAATTCATTAAAGCTTGTAATTGGTCTCCATCTACCATTAAAGCGTCTTCAAATGTCTGTAAGATATGATTTCGCAATTGGATAGCCTCAGGAACAGATTTCATTGGGTAAGCAAATTTCTCTATTTCAGCGTTTCCGAAATAGTTGGTTGAACAACCAAATGAAATGATAAGATGATCGTAATCAAAATCAGCTATTGACGTTTTTAATATTTTATTTTGTGTATCTACACCTAAAACACTCGCGATTCTAATTCTCACGTTTTTAGAGTGTTGAAATACTTTTCTTAAGGGAAAAGAGATGCTTGCAGGTTCAAGCCTTGCAGTTGCTACTTGATACATTAATGGCTGGAATTGATGATAATTATTCTTGTCAATTAATAATACATCAAAGTCGCTATTTTGTAAATCCTGAGCCAAACGCAAGCCAGCAAAACCAGCTCCAACAATTATAATTTTTTTTTGAATTTTCATGCCTTTTTAGTTATAGGTATAAAGATATAATTTTTAAAAGATTCATTCTTCTCTATTAACTTTTTCTATAGAAAATGCTGGAGTACAAATGGCAATATATTCGCATATTTCATCAAAAGGATTAGAATACTGAACTCGAGTGTTCTTATCTATTTTGATAGATTGTCCAGCTTCTAAAATAATAATTTCATCACTAATTATAAATTGCTTTTTGCCTTTTATGATATAAGTGTATTCGTCAAATTCAGGAGTTTGAAAAGGTTCTTTCCAATGTGGTGGTGCAACCATGTGCGCAATGGAAATTTCGGAATTATTAGTTGCAACTATCCCATGATGCTCTTCAATTAATTTTCCATCAGTAGTAGGAAATACGAAAGGAGATTTTTGGATAAAGTATTTTTTCATAACTAGATTTTATAAAAAAATCCCTTTTTTAAATGAGGTTTTAAAAAGGGATTAGTGATTTTTATTTTTTAAACATTTTATTTAGTACTCCAAATACTCCTCTTATAAAAGTGGCGCTTGTAAGTACTTTTATAACTGATTTGCCTACAACAGTTGCTGTACTAGGACCTTCAGGTTGTTTTTTTTCTGCTTTTTGATTTTCTGATGCAAATTCTTCTTCAGCAAGAGCGATTTTTTTATTTAGAATTTCATAAGCGCTTTCACGATCAATGAGCTCGCTATATTTTTTAACTAATTTTGAATTAATATTGATTTCCTGTATTTCACTTTCTGTTAGGATGTCCATTCTACTCATGGGCGCACGCATCATAGTAGCAGCAAGAGGTGTAGGGATTCCTTTTTCATTCAATGCGGTAACAAGGGCTTCTCCTATTCCAAGGCTAGTTAGTATTTCGTCAGTTTTATAATAAGCAGAACTAGGGTAATTATCTGCAGTCTGCTTTATTGCTTTTCGGTCATTAGCGGTAAAGGCTCTTAAAGCATGTTGAATTTTCAATCCTAGTTGTGCCAAAACTCCACTTGGAATATCCATTGGGTTTTGGGTAATAAAATAAATTCCGATCCCTTTAGAACGAATTAGTTTTACAATAGTCTCAATTTGTTCTAATAAAACCTTGCTGGCTTCATTAAAAATCAAATGCGCTTCATCAATAAAAATGACTAATTCTGGTTGATCAGCATCTCCTTTTTCTGGCATTTGTTGATAAATTTCAGCTAAAAGACTTAGCATAAATGTAGAAAACAACTTTGGTTTATCTTGTATATCAGTCAATCTTAAAATACTGACGTAGCCTTTCCCATTTTTATCAATACGCATTAAATCTTCTACATCAAATGACATTTCACCAAAAAAAAGATCAGCTCCTTGTTGTTCAAGTTCAATTATTTTTCTTAATATCGTTCCTGTCGTTGATGTAGAAATCTTGCCGTAATGTTGTTCGATCTCACTTTTTCCTTCCTCGGTAATATAGTTAATTACTTTTTTAATGTCCTTTAAATCTAATAGAGGCATTTTGTTATCATCACAATATTTAAATATAACAGAGATTACACCAGATTGAGTATCATTTAAGTTTAAAATTCTTGAAAACAATACGGGTCCAAACTCAGAAATAGTAGCGCGCAAACGCACTCCATTTTGCTCGGATAAAGTTAGCAATTCAACAGGGAAGCTTGCTGTGCTATACGGGATATTAATCTTATTGTGGCGTTCTGTAATAAATGATTTCTCTTCGCCTTCTTTTGCTATTCCGCTAAAATCCCCCTTAATGTCCATCATTAAAACTGGGATTCCATAACTAGACAACTGTTCTGATAATACCTGAATTGTTTTGGTTTTACCAGTTCCTGTAGCTCCCGCGATTAAACCATGACGATTTAAAGTTTTTAATGGAATTTTAATAGGTGCATCTGCGAGTGCTTCTCCATCAAGTATGGCTCCGCCTAATATGATACTTTCTCCTTTGAAGTTGTATCCTTCTGAAATATGTTTTACAAAATCCTCTTTTCTACCCATAATAGTTTAAATTAATATCATCCGCAAGATATTATATTTTTCTAGAAGTAACAATTTTAGTGTATAATGCAGTTTTCCTGCTTTTATATTGTTAATATCGTAAAATATTACTTTATAGCTTGACTAGTGATATCTTGAAATATTACTTTAAATATTCATAAAAACGTAAATTATTTCTCATGAAACATTTAATTTAATTGCATATACTGATATAAATGCAATAAATAGTTGTGTAGATATGTTTTTAAAATAAATTTAATGACAATAAAATAAAAAAAAGTTTTTTTATTTGAACTAAAAATATAAATTTGCTCCACTACAAGTTTAATATAACTAAGATAATTTATTTAAAACTATTAAAATTAAAAAAAATGGCAAACGTTAAAAAAGAAAAAAGCGCAAACGGTGGAGGAATGATTTCTGGAATCATTATTGTAGCATGTGTTTTTGTTGGATGGTTGATTTGGAATTTCATAATGGGTAATGGTGCTAATTTTGAAGGTGGTGTTAATACTGGTCATCCATTACCAGGTAATATGTTGGCAATGGTTTATAAAGGAGGTCCAATTGTACCTGTTTTATTAGGTTTGTTATTAGTTGTTATCGTTTTCTCATTTGAGCGTTATGCAGTAATTTCTAAAGCTGCAGGAAAAGGAAACCTTGATACTTTTATGAAAACTGTACAAAATGATATTAAAAGTGGTAATATTGAATCAGCTATCGCTGCTTGTGATAAACAAAAAGGTTCTGTTGCAAATCCAATAAAATCAGCTTTATTGAAATATCAAGAAGTTAAAAATGAAGGATTAGATAGTGAAGCTGCTGCTGAAACTATTCACAAAGAAATAGAAGAGGTTACTTCATTAGAAATGCCAATGTTAGAAAAACATATGACTGTGCTTTCAACTATGGTATCTTTAGGTACTCTTGCAGGTTTATTAGGAACAGTAACAGGGATGATTAAAGCATTTAGTGCGTTATCTGCTGCTGGTACTCCAGATCAAGCTGCTCTTGCAAATGGTATTTCTGAGGCATTAATTAATACTGCTACTGGTATTTCTACTTCTGCTTTAGCGATTATCTCTTATAACTTTTTTACTTCTAAAATTGATGATTTAACTTACTCTATTGATGAGGCAGGTAATACAATCGTTAATACTTACAGACATTACAGAAGTACAAAAAAATAATTAATAATTTAATTTACAAAAAAGTAGTAGTTAGATAACTAACACTACTTTTTTGTAAATATTAAAAAATATATTAATGGCTATAAAAATGAAAAAGAAAGCAGGGTCTACTGATATGACTGCTATGTGTGATGTGGCTTTTCTTTTGTTGTCGTTCTTTGTTATGACGGCAACAGCAAAGATACCTGAAGCATTGCCAGTTGATACTCCTGCGTCAACAGTTCAGTCAAAGTTGCCAGAAGATAATTTAGCTACCATTACCGTTGGAAAAGGAAAGATTTTCTACGATCTTAAAGGAAGAGAAGTTAGAAAAATGGCTCTTGATTTGATGGGACAAAAATACGGTGTTGAATTTACTCCTGAAGAATCTCAAAAGTTTGCTTTGATGGAAGATATTGGGGTTCCAATCACAAGTCTTAAGCAACTAATCGGTATGAAAACTGCTGATAGAAGTAAACCAGGTTTACAGCCAGGCATACCTAAAGATTCTCTAGATAATCAATTAAAAGAATGGGTTTATAATTCTCGTATTGCAAATATCAAAGTAAATAATAAAGAATTACAAATTGCTATTAAAGGAGATGCTAAAGAGCAATATCCTGCAATAAAAAGCGTAATGGATATTTTACAAGATCAAAAAATCAATAGCTTCAATCTAGTTACTGGTTTAAGAGCAAAAAACTAAAAACTAAAAAAAATACACTAAAATGGCTGAATTAAATACTGGCGACGGTGGAGGCAAAAAAGGTGGAAAAGTAAGAAGTAAAAAGTCAAACTCTAAAGTAGATTTAACTGCAATGGTTGATTTAGCTTTCTTGTTGATTACTTTCTTTATGCTTACTACCACGTTGTCAAAACCACAATCGATGCCTTTGGGTTTGCCTGACAAAGAAGACGACAAAACTAAAGAAAAGCCAATCAAAGTTGATGAGAATCGTACGTTAACAGTTTTGTTAGGTGAAAATAATAAATTGGTATATTACATGGGTCTTCTAGCAACTCCAATTGCTGGTCCAACAGATGTATCTTATGGTAAAGATGGTATTCGTGAAATATTATTGAAAAGAAAAGAGTCAGTAGTACAATATACCGGGAACAAAGACAAAGGTTTAATTGTAATTATTAAACCAAGTAAAAAATCAAATTATCGTAATTTAGTAGATATATTAGATGAGATGGCAATTGTTGGAGTACCTTCAAACGCAATTGTTAATGATTTTTCACCAGAGGAATTAAAATTGTTAGAAGGTAATAAATAAGATTTGCTTATTACTCTATAACCTAATAATCAAGAAAAATGAAATTAGATATATTCACAAACCAATGGCTTGATATTGTTTTCGAAGGTCGTAATAAAGCTTATGGCGCTTACGAACTAAGGAAATCAAATAACAAGACTGCCGTTAGAGCGCTTATCTTTGGTGCAATTGTTTTTATCATATTGGTTAGCTTACCGCTTATTTTAAGTTGGTTGCCTAATTCAGCTGATAAAGATGTTACTCTAGATACTAAAATTGTTAGTATTAAGTTGCCGCCTAAGAAAGAGATAATAAAAGAAAATGTTCCTCCGCCACCGCCACCGCCACCTAAGGTTGACCAAGTAAAATTTGTTAAGCCAATAGTAGCAAAAGCAGACGAAGTAACAGAAGAACCACCTAAGACGGTTGAATTAAAAGAAAAAAAATTAGGAGCTGAAACTATTAAAGGAGATCCTGATGCTATCTTAACAGTAGAACCAGTTGGTACTGGAACTGCAGCCGTTGTTGAGGAAGTAGATAATTCAATCTATAATACAGCAGGTATTGAGGTTAAACCTGATTTCCCAGGTGGTATTGATAAGTTTTACAAATTTGTTGGTAATAACTATCAAACTCCAGAAGAAGAAGGTTTGAAAGGAAAAGTATATGTAACTTTTGTAGTTGAGAAAGATGGTTCATTAACAGATATCAAAGTAATTAGAGATATTGGTTATGGTACAGGAAAAGAAGCTATCCGTGTTTTAAAAAAATGTCCTAAATGGACTCCTGGAGAGCAAAACGGTAAAAAAGTAAGAGTACTTTATTCATTACCTATTACTATACAATCTGCACAATAATGTTAGATAACATATTTAATAATATTAAGAAGAAATCGCTTAAAGAGCGATTTCTTCTTGTTTTAGGAATTTTGTTTTTTTTGGTTTATTTTGTTTTAGGTCTATTTGTTATATTTATGAATAATTTTCCTTTAGCAATGAATCTTACTGCTAGGATTGCATTTGGAATTATACTTATTGCATATGCTTCCTTTAGATTTTTTCGTATAATTAATGATAATAAAGACTAGTTAATGAGAAATATTAGTAAGCTTTTATGTTTTGTAGTTTTTTTGGTTGTGTTTGGATGCAATCAAAAAGACAGTTCGAAGAACCAAGAAACAATTTTAAAAGGTTCTGCAATAATTTATGTTGATGAAACGTTAACTCCTATTATTGAAGATCAAGTAGCAGTTTTTGAGAGTAATTATGATGCGAAAATTAAACTTGTATCAAAATCGGAGTCAGAAACTGTTAATTCATTGTTTAAACAAAAAGGGAGTATTGCTATTTTATCTAGAGATTTGACCAGTGAAGAGCTTAAGATTTTTAAACAGCGCAATATCAATCCAAAAGTAACTCCTTTTGCTACCGATGCTATTGCTTTTATTTCTAACAAGAATACTAAGGATTCAATTGTAGAATTAAAAGATGTAATAAGTTTTATGCAAGGTAGGGCTACACCATCTATTAAGGGTCTGGTTTTTGATAATTTGAATTCTAGTACAGTCAGATATATCAATGAAATCGCTGGTATTAAATCTGTTCCGGAGAAAGGAGTTTTTTCTTTCAAGACAAACGATGAAGTGATAAAGTATGTTTCAGAAAATGATGGTATTATTGGAGTAATTGGCGTAAATTGGCTTTCACAACCTAAGCCATCAATGAAAAAATATATTGATAATGTAAATACTTTGAGGGTTAAAGATCTTAAAGGAAGTCAATCTTATTTACCAACCCAAAACGATATAGCAGAAAAAAAGTATCCTTTGGCACGTGATTTGTATATTATAAATTGTCAAGGATATTCTGGATTAGGAATGGGATTTGCCTCATTTGTTGGTGGAGACATTGGACAAAGAATAATTTTAAAATCAGGGTTGCTACCCATAAGAATTCCTACGAGGAACTTTATAATAACTAAAAGCCAAAATGATGAAAATTAAATTAACTACAATGAGCATAAATAAATTTGCAACGTTTAGTGTTGCCATATTAGCTTCAACTTATTCAGTTCAAGCACAAGATATCAATCAAGCCAAGAAAGCTGTTGATGCAGAGCAATTTGAAAGTGCTAAATCTATATTAAAATCTATTATAAAAGATAAACCTTCTAATGGTAATGCTTACTTTACTTTAGGTACTATTTATCTAAATCAGAACGTTCAAGATTCTGCTAAAATATTTTTTGAAAAGGGATTAAGCGCATCTGATAACGGTAAACTTAATAATATTGGTTTAGGTCAAATAGATTTAGACAAAAATGATGTTTCTGCCGCTCAAGCTAAATTTGCTTTAGCAACTAAAGACGTTAAAAAGAAAGATATTCAGGAATATATTTATATAGCAAGAGCTTATATGAATGCAGATAAGCCTGATTATAAAAATGCTTTAACTATTTTAAATAAAGCAGTTGCTGTTAATGCGCAAGATGCACAATTACAATTGGCATTAGGTGATGCATATTATGGTGATGGAAAACAAAATGAAGCCTACGTAGCATATAGAAGTGCTTTTCAAGCTGATAATTCTTTATTGAGAGCTAAAATGCAATTGGGTGTTTTATTAAAAGGAGCTAAATCTTATGATGAAGCACTTAAAGCATACAATGAAGTAATTGCTATCAATCCTAATTACGGACCAGTTTATAGAGAGTTAGCAGAAACTTATTATAAAATTGCTCGTAATAAACCTTCTCAAGCAGCAGCGAATTATAAAACGGCTATAGGATATTATGATAAATACATGTCATTAACGGATTATTCTATTCACTCTAGAATGCGTCGTGCGGATTTCTTAATATTAGTTGAAGATTATGTTGCTCTTGAAGCTGAAGCTAACAAGATGAGTGAATTGGATAAAGTTAATCCTAGAATTTATCGTTATTTAGGATATGCTGCCTATAAAAATGGAAACGTAGATGTAGCAATCAAATCATTAGAAAATTTTATTAATGCACCAGGTAATAAACCAATTGCATTAGATTATTTATATTTAGGGTTGACTAAGATAAAAAAGGGAACAAGTGCTGATGGTGCAACTATAGATCCAGTAGCATTTCAAGCTGGTTTAGTAGATGTCAAAAAAGCTATTGAAATGGAACCTTTGGCTGTTCAGGATTTAACTGAAGTTGGTAAAAAAATGTTTACACAAAAGCTTTACAATGAAGCTGCAGCTATTTTTGAATTTGGTGCTAATACTAAAGAATCTGCAAGTTTCCTTGATGACAACGTTTATTATGGTTTAGCTAACTATTATGCTAATATTAATAAAGGTAAAGATGTAAAAGTTGATACTGTTGCTTTACAAAAAGCCGACGCTGCTTTTGAAAAAGTATTAGTAGCTTCTCCAACTTACCTAGAAGCTTATCTTTATAGAGCAAGAACAAATAGATTGCTTGATAAAGATGATGTCATGGTGAAGAATTATGAAGATTATGTTGCTAAAACTACTGAATTAGGTCCAGATGAGTTAGCTAAGCCAGCTGTTAAAACTAAAATTATTGAATGCTACAACAATATGGCAGCTAGTTTTGCTAATACTGATAAACCAAAAGCGATTGAATATTTTAAGAAAACGCTTGCAATAGATCCTACTAATAGTTATGCTACAGAGTCTATAAAAATATTAAAATAGTAAACGATTAATCTGTTTAATTTTAAACCGATGGTAATTTAGCCATCGGTTTTTTTATGTTTATTTTTTAAAAATTAGATTTGTGTTTTTTTATAAGGCTTCTATTATAATTTTATAAACAACATTTTTGGTACTGTTAAATTTTGGTACATTACTACTTGTTTTCAAATTGACTCCTTCTCAAATTAACTATCTTTGCGTTTTAAATTAAGTAAATGTTATCAAAAGAAGTACAATTAGAAGTAAATAAAGGAATGATGTTGCCCTTGATGGAGGAGTTTTACACAATTCAAGGGGAAGGATTTCATACAGGGACTGCAGCATATTTTATTAGGATAGGTGGTTGTGATGTTGGTTGTCACTGGTGTGATGTTAAAGAAAGTTGGAATGCAGAATTGCATCCGCCTACAAGTATTGATCTAATAGTTTCTAATGCTAGTAAGTATTCTGAAACTGTTGTAGTAACTGGAGGTGAACCATTAATGTGGGATATGACTTTGCTAACGCAAAAACTTAAAGAGCAAGATTTAAAAGTTCATATAGAAACATCTGGTGCTTATCCTTTGTCTGGCACTTGGGACTGGATTTGTCTTTCACCCAAAAAAAATAAATTACCTACAGAAACGGTATATGATAATGCAAATGAATTAAAAGTGATTATTCATAACAAACATGATTTTATTTTTGCAGAAGAACAAGCTGAAAAGGTTAATTCAAACGCTATTTTATTTCTGCAACCCGAGTGGAGCAAAAATGATGAAATGACACCGATAATTGTTGACTATGTAATGAAAAATCCTAAATGGCGCGTATCATTACAAACACATAAATATTTAAATATTCCATAAAAAAGTTTATATTTGGTGTGAAAAAACACACAATATGAAAAAAATATTTATAACATCCGTATTAGTTTTAGTAGTAAATGTAGTTTCGGCTCAAGATTCTTTTAAAGCAGAAGCGTTAAAAGTGATACAAATGTCTGGTGCAGCCGGTCCAATGCAGATGGCAAAGGAACAAATAATGCAAAATATTCCAGAATTAAAAAAAGAGGAATTTTCAAAAGAATTTGATGCTAGCTTGCCTTCATTGTATGAAAAACTTGCTAAAATTTACATGGAGACCTATAAACAAGAGGAGGTTAAAGAAATGTTGAAATTTTATCAGTCACCTTTAGGAAAGAAAATTTCTAGTTCATCTGGTGTAATATATAAAAAATCAACAGCTGCTGGTCAAGAATGGGGTGGAGATTTACAAACCATAATGATGAAATACATGCAATAATTTGTAATTTAAAATAAAAAAGCCCAAATCTTAGATTTGGGCTTTTTTATTTTAAATTACAAATATTTTTTAGGTTATACAAACATACAAGCTGTATGTTTTAAGTTTGGTATTTAAAGATATTAAAATATTTTATTTTTTTTTATTAAATGAATAATCTCGCTAAGTAATCATAATGTTCTCCCTCTAATTTCATTTCGCATTGCAATCCATTAGCAAATGCAGCATTCTGTAACGTATTATAATCTAAATATAGCCAAGGGAATGTGTCTTCTTTTTCGCCTTTATAAGTTACACTAAATTCCAATTCTCCGTAATAACCATTTGCGGGAATCGCAAAAGCTCCTTCTTCATCCTCATCAAACATGTAAATGATATCAGAACTGTCAATCATGATTTGTCCATTTGGTTTTAATAATTTTTTTAGGCCAAGCAAATATTGAGATGTATTTTTTAAGCTTCCAAATATACCAGTACCATTCATTAATAATAATATAGTGTCAAATTTATTTTCAGGATTGGAAGAGTCTATTTCGAGAACGTTTTGAATCAGTGCGTTTTTTACACCTCTAAGTTGACAAGCTTTTATCGCATTTGGAGAAATATCAATCGAGTGAACATTGAGTTTTTTTTCATTTTGTAAATACAAACTGTGACTTCCTGCACCACATCCTACATCTAATGTTTTTCCATGAGTAAGTTGCATCGCTTTTTGTTCTAAAAACGGCATTTCTTTATAAGAACGAAATAAATATGCAACAGACATTTCATCTTCTTCAGAGATGGTAGTTTCAGTAATCAAATCTTCCGGAGAATTATTAGTTTGATAATCAAGTATGGCTTTGCCAAAAAGGTCTTTCATTATTTTTAATTCAAAATTCATTAATCTATTATCCTGATTTAAAAAGTGTTATTTTTGTAGAAAATTTAAACTTTTATATTGAAACCTACTTTAAACGAACTTCCTAAAGAAGCCAAAGATAAGCATATCGAAAACAAAAAGTATTTTGATAAGCTCAAAAAAAAGACACCAAAAAATTTAGATTATGTAATGCAAGATTTACATGATACTGAATTCAAAAAAACAGACTGTTTAAAATGTGCTAACTGCTGTAAAACAACTGGGCCATTATTTACCTCTGCAGATATCGAACGCGTTGCTAAGTATTTAAAACAAAAACCACAACAGTTTATTGAGCAATATTTAAGAATTGATGAAGATCAAGATTATGTTTTACAAAGTGTACCATGTAATTTTTTAGATCAAGACAATACTTGCTTTATTTATGACGTACGACCGAAAGCCTGTCGTGAATTTCCACATACAGATAGAAAGAAATTTCAGCAAATCACAGATCTTACTTTGAAAAATGTTGCTATCTGTCCAGCCGCTTTTAATATAGTCGAAAACATGAAAAAAAAATTACCTTTATAAAGAATCTTTTTTTAAGTTTTATTCTTATAGGGTTTTTTTGACAGCAAATAGCCAAATCCGGGGTTTAGCTGTATTTTTGATTAAACCCATAAATGAAAATTAGCAATTATAATTAGAAATAGTATCAATTTGAATTTAGAATATTTTATAGCCAAAAGACTTATTACTGCCAAAGATTATAAAAGCAGTATATCAGCGCCAATTATAAAAATTGCAATTTCAGCAATTGCAATTGGCATGATCATGATGATAATTTCAGTAGCAACTGGAATTGGATTGCAACAAAAAATTCGGGAGAAAATCTCTGCTTTCAATGGGCATATTATTATTTCAAATTATGATAATAATCTATCCGAAGTTACACTTGTTCCTATTTCTAAGAAACAGGATTTTTATCCCAAATTTAATTCAGTTAGTGGGATAAATCATATACAAGCTATTGCTACCAAAGCGGGAATTATTAGAACTGATAATGCTTTCGAAGGAATTGTTCTCAAAGGAGTAGGGAAAGATTACAAGTGGAATAATATAAAAGAATACTTAGTTTCCGGTAGAATTCCTGATTTTTCTAAAAAACTCAATGAAGAAGTAGTGATATCACAGTTTCTTGCTAATAGATTAAATCTAAAAGTTGGTGATTCATTTAATACCTTCTTTATAAAAGAAGAGCAAAACAAACTTCCAATCAGTAGAAGGTTCAAAATTACAGGTATTTTTAATTCTGGGTTTCAAGAATTCGATGCTACTTATATAATTGGAGATATTAGACATCTTCAACGTATAAATAAATGGAACGCTGATGAAGTTGGAGCATTCGAAGTTTTTTTAGATAATTTTAATGACATAAAAGTAAAAGGCGAGCAAGTTTATGAACAAACAGGCTCTACATTAGACACAAAAACGATTATCGAAAAATACAGTTATATATTCGAATGGCTTCAATTATTCGACTTTAATATTATCGTTATTTTAGTAGTTATGATTTTAGTGGCCACCATTAATATGGTAGTTGCACTATTAGTATTAATACTCGAGCGAACCCAAATGATAGGGATATTAAAAGCACTGGGAGCAGATAATTGGTCTGTTAGAAAAATATTTTTGTACAATGCTTTTTATCTTATAATAAGAGGGCTGTTTTGGGGGAATTTGATTGGAATTTCACTTTTATTGATTCAACAGCATTTTGGAATAATTAAATTAAATCCTGAAAACTATTATGTTGATCAAGCGCCAGTATATCTTAATTGGGGATATATAATAGCACTAAACTTTTTAACTATTGGTATATGCTTCTTGGTATTACTAATCCCTTCTTACATAATAACTAAAATTTCGCCTGTAAAAGCCATTCGTTTCGATTGATTTCCTTTTGGCGTTTCCCATTCTAAAAAAGAGGCTATATCCGAGTTCGGTTATAGCCTCTTTTTTAGAATGGGTCGGGCTATTCGCTTCAAGTCCTCGTCAAGTTCCGTTATACTTCACTTGACTGTGGGCTTTGCGCTGATATCCCTAACGCGGGGTTGTTTTTCTAAGGCTGTTATAAGAGATTAGACTTAATAAACAATTTACTATTCTAGATCAGATTCTACTCAATAGGATTACTACACCTATATATAGGTAAGAAAAAAAACACCTAGCTATATATAGGTGTAAAAAACAGCGGTTTTATAAATGGTAGTATTGAATTGCCTATATCTAAGACAACAATAGCAATGCTTAAGCGATA
>NZ_JACFTC010000006.1:0-222957 GCF_014281985.1 Flavobacterium sp. GP15 | reverse complement strand
AATCGCGCTATGATTGCTATTGTTATATTATATATAGGTAAAGCAATACTACCATTTATAAAACCGCTGTTTTTTACACCTATATATAAGTAGGTGTTTTTTTTCTTACCTATATATAGGTGTATTAATCCTATTGAGCAGACTGTGATCTAGAATAGTAAATTTGGTTATTAAGTCTTGTCTCTTCTAAACGTCTGAGAAAAACAAAACCGCGTTAGGGATAGCAGCGGAAAGCCCACAGTCAAGTGAAGTATAACGGAACTTGACGAGGACTTGAAGCGAATAGCCCGGCCCATTCTAAAAAAGAGGCTATAACCGAACTCGGATATAGCCTCTTTTTTAGAATGGGAAACGCCAAAAGGAAATCAATAGAAACGAACGGCTTTTGTAAACACTATTTGATAATTAATTAGATTTAAAAAAATGTATTAAATAGTATCAGGTGTATTTTCATCTAAATCATTGTGATCATCTCCTCCTAAACTGTAATAATTATTTTCTTCGTCTTCACTACCGATTTGTTCGGCTTGGTCATCCAACTCAGCGCCTGGAACATCTAAATCTGCTCCAGAATTATCCTGATTAAAATCCTTTTCGTTAAAATCACCAGTATTACCTATTTCTACAGGTACTTTGTTTTTAGATATGTTTTCTGGATCTATGTCCGATTCTTTTTTTAATTGGTTGTAAATATCTTCACTTGGTGGGTACAAAAGAGAATCTGGAACTTTATTATCTCTATTTTTTTGCTTATCTAAATTCAATTTATTTTCTCTATCATTCATCTTTCTATTGGTTATATTGATTTATAATACACTAAGTTAGGTCTTTTTTTCAAATTAAAAAGTAAAAAAAATAACATTTTAAAGATTTAAATAAGTAATTTTAAATATCTATTGAAGATGCATTAAACTTCTCAACTATTTAAAACAATAAAAAATGAGCATAATAACAGACAACGTAATTCCAGGAAATGATGGTAAAAAATTCGGAACAAACGCCATGGAAGATAAAGATTTACTGCAAATCAAGACGATCCTATTGGAACTTGAAGGAATCAAGGAAGTGGTATTGAACATGGAAATTTTTCCAAGAGAATTTACCGTTTTTACTACTAAGATGATTCCTATTACAGAAATCGAGAATAAAGTTCGCGAAGTTGGATTTCACGCTATTCCAAAGGATTTATTTGAACTTTAAATTAATTAAATAATCCATATGACAAAAATAATTAATACAATTATTATTTGTCCTTTTTATTTGAACATCGTAATATTGCAATATTAATATATACAAACTTGGGAACAACTAAATCAGAATGTTTTACTGAAGAACAAAATCAAATTGCTACATTGACTAAAGCAATAGGACACCCTGCGAGAATTGCAATTATACAACATCTTATAAAAGTAGACAGTTGTATTTGCGGAGACATTGTAAATCAACTGCCTTTGTCACAAACTACCGTTTCTCAGCATCTAAAAGAGTTAAAAAATGCAGGGCTTATAAAAGGTACTGTTGAAGGAAATACAATATGTTACTGCTTAAACGAGGAAGGTTTTAGTAAATTAAAAATTTTCTTTGACCATATAAATACCTATTTAGAAAAAAACAAAAATCAGTGTTGTTGATTTATAAAGTAATAAAAAAATGAAATTATCAGAAATTAAAACTGCGTTAAGTACATTAGAAAATGTTGCTTTTTTATTACCAAACGGTAACTTTGTTCCGGAACATTTTCACGTGACCGAAGTTGGGCTAATAACGAAACACTTTATTGATTGTGGAGGTAAAGTTAGAAAAGAAACTGTTGCGAATTTCCAATTATGGGATGCAAATGACGTTGATCATCGTTTGAAACCAAAGAAATTACTATCGATTATTGCACTTTCAGAAAAGATTTTAGGGATAGAAGACTACGAAATTGAAGTAGAATACCAAGCAGAAACTATTGGAAAATATGATTTGGGTTTTAATGGACAAGCTTTTGTTTTAATTAACAAACAAACTGCTTGTTTAGCCGAAGATCAATGCGGTATTCCTACATCTAAACCAAAAGTAAAATTATCTGAAATCACAAGTCAACCTAATGGTTGTACTCCCGGAGGAAGTTGTTGCTGATTTTTTAAATTAAAAAATGTAGGCGAATTCAATAACCTAATGCAACAAATCATAAATTTTAGATTTGTTGAATTATTAAAAAAATAGAAGCGAATTAACCTAAAAGAGCGAATAATTACAAACTAACACTGAAATATTCTTTATATTATTCCAAATAAAATAACAAAATGAAATCATCTAATAAAAGGATAAAATTTCTCGACAAATACCTAACTGTTTGGATATTTATCGCGATGATAATTGGTATTTCAATTGGTTATTTTATACCATCGAGTAGCACTTTCATTAATTCTTTTTCTAGCGGTACGACAAATATCCCTTTAGCAATTGGGTTAATTTTGATGATGTATCCTCCATTAACTAAAATCGATTTTTCGAAAATTACATTAATCTTTGAAAAACCAAAATTATTAGCCTCTTCATTTCTAATTACATGGATAATTGGTCCATTTTTAATGTTTTTATTAGCTACTTTCTTCTTAAGAGATTATCCAGAATACATGACTGGCTTAATAATTATTGGAATTGCCCCTTGCATCGCAATGGTTATTGTATGGAATGAATTAGCAGAGGGAAATAGAGAACTAACTGCCGGCCTAATTGGTATAAATAGTTTAATTCAAGTTTTCTTTTTTAGTTTATACGCCTATTTCTATCTAGAAGTTATGTTACCTTTATTTGACGTAAAAGGTTTAGCGCTGAACATAACAATTGCGCAAATTGCTACCACAGTAGGTATTTATCTAGGATTACCATTTGCATTCGCTGTATTAAGTCGCTATTGCATTCAGAGGTTTATGGGCAAAAAGTGGTTTGATCAAAAATTTGTTCCATTCGTATCACCTATTACTTTATTAGCCTTACTTTTTACAATTGTAATTATGTTTAGTTTAAAAGGAGAGATGATTGTTGACTTACCAATGGATGTTGTACGAGTTGCAATACCATTAATAATTTTCTTTACAATAATGTTTTTGTTGATGTTTCTAGTTTCAAAAAAGATTGGAGCTGACTACAGAGACAGTGTTGCACTTTCATTTACTGCTGCTGGAAATAATTTTGAACTTGCCATTGCTGTTTCAATTGGAGTTTTTGGAATCAACAGTGGGCAAGCATTTGCAGGAGTTATAGGGCCATTAGTAGAAGTTCCAGCTCTAATCCTTTTGGTAAATGTTGCTTTTTGGTTAAAGAGAAAATTGTATTAAATTTTCATTTACATCATATAAAATTTTACCAGTTTTTTTATACTAACTAAATAAAAAGGAGACTAAAATTATAGTTGTAATTCCGAATTTTAATGAGTTCCATACTAATCATTATTTTAAAGTTATCTTAATATAATAATTCATTTCCACCTTTAAAGTCTGATTATAAGCAAATACAATATTGTTTATTATCAGACTTTCTCAATTTAAGCCTAATCTTAGGTTACAAAATCCGCTACAACATATAACTAATATCATTTTTAACCAAAAAAACTAATTATAAAATAAAAAAAAGACTTAAAACATATTTATTTAACAATTTTTACAAAAAACTATTTTTATTTAACATTTTATTTAGATATTTGATACAACTAATCTTAAATAAACCAAAAATGAGAATTAAATTCAAATATTTTTTGAGTATTGTAATTGTATTTATTATGCAATTAACATTTGCTCAAGAAAGTAGGTTTTCAGGCAAAGTCACAGACAGGAGTGGACTCCCTATTCCGGGTGCCAATATTATAGTAAAAGGATCGAACATAACAACTCAAACTGATCTTGATGGTAATTTTACTGTAAACACTAAAAAAGGTCAAATCTTAATTGTTAGTTTCGTTGGTATGAAAACACTCGAAATTGCAGCATCTGCAGGAATGAGTGTAAAACTAGAAGATAATTCAAACCAATTGGATACCGTTTTTGTCGTTGGCTACGGAACACAAAGCAAGAAAAAATTAACAGATAACATTGCGCGTGTCACTGCAAAGGACATGGAAAACGTTCCAGTTGCCAATTTTCAGAATGCAATGGTCGGGAAATTAGCTGGTGTTCAAATCACACAGATTAATGGTAAAGTAGAAGGTGGTGTTAAAATGAGAGTAAGAGGTGTGTCTAGTATTTCTTCGTCTCAAGAACCTTTGTACGTAATTGATGGAATGCCCCTCATAAACGATAATGAGAGCGGATCATCTGCACCTATCAACCCATTAATTTCTTTGAATCCGAATGATATTGAATCTGTTGAGATTTTAAAAGATGCCTCTTCAGCAGCTATATACGGAGCAAGAGGAACAAATGGAGTGGTTTTAATTACAACTAAACAAGGTAAATCAGGCAATACAAAAATAGCTATAAATACCTCAGCAGGTTGGAGCGAAGCAACTCATAAAATGAAATGGCTTAATGCCGCACAATATATAGAACTCTACACAGAAGCATCTGCTAATAGATATGGAGCAAATGATTTGTGGTTGACGGAGCCAGGTGGAGTGTTTGATGGATACTCTAACGGGAAAGATTGGAGAACTGGTCAGGTTGATACTGATTGGCAAGACTTAGCATTAGTAAAAGGATCTGTTCAGGATCATACTTTCTCTATTTCGGGTGGAGATAGTAAAACTGTATTTTTTCTCTCTGGGGCTTATAATAAAACAGAGGGAATTGTTCGAGGAAATAGTATGGACCGCTATTCTTATAGAGGAAATTTAGACCATAAAGTCTCTGAAAAATTAAGAGTTGGTCTAAATACGAGTTTGAGTAAAACAAAAATTATCAGAATAGGATCTGATAATTCCTTTACTACTCCATTACAAGCAGTTGCGCAAACTCCATTAGCGCCTGCATATCTTGATGATGGTGTTACTCCCAATAATCAAACTACTTTGTATTATAACTTTTTGATGCAACAATACAACGGAAGTTGGGATGCTAATATTTTTAGAACATTAATGAATTCCTATGCAGAGTATAAA
This sequence comes from Flavobacterium sp. GP15, assembly GCF_014281985.1. Lineage (NCBI taxonomy): Bacteria > Pseudomonadati > Bacteroidota > Flavobacteriia > Flavobacteriales > Flavobacteriaceae > Flavobacterium > Flavobacterium sp. GP15. The sequence goes on along the minus strand of NZ_JACFTC010000006.1, from coordinate 217,877 downwards.
ATAATTCCAGAATTAAGTTTTAGAACTGAATTAGGATACGACAACAACAATCAAACCGAAGAATATTTCGCAGGAAGTTTAACCGAATCTGCTTCAACAAATGGTTATGCTGATGCCAATGCTATTCAATCGGATAAGTATAGTATTAATAATTATTTTAATTACAATAAAACTTTTAAAGAAGACTACAAACTAGATTTAGTTGTGGGAATGAGTTTTGAAGAAAGCAGTCGAAAAAGACAATATGTTGCTGGAACTGGTTTTGCCTCAGATGATCTTCAAACTGTAGAAAGTGCTGCAGAAATTACAGCAGGTTCATCTAGTAGAACTAAGTACAACTTTCTTTCTTATTTCGGAAGAGCAACCTTTTCTATTTTAGATAAATATCTAATAAAAGGAAGTTTACGTTATGATGGATCTTCTCGTTTTGGAGCAGCAAATCGCTACGGCGTATTTCCAGCGGCTTCTGTTGGTTGGATTATGTCTCAAGAAGATTTTTTAAAAGACAGTAATTTTATTAATTTATTAAAATTAAGAGGAAGTTTTGGAGTTACTGGAAATGCAGGTATAGGAAATTTTGCCAGTTTAGGTCTTTTTAACGGATCTTCTTATAATAAACAGTCTGCAATAAATCCATATCAATTGGTAAATCAAGATTTAAAGTGGGAAAAAACCAACCAAGTAGATGCTGGACTTGATTTTGCTTTTTTGAATAATAGAATTTCAGGTGAAATTGACTATTACGTAAAAAAAACAAATGATCTGTTGTTAAACGAGCCTTTGCCAGGTACCTCTGGATGGAGTTCTCTAACACGTAACGTGGGATCTTTAACTAATAAGGGTTTTGAATTTGTGTTAAATACGACCAACATCAAAACCGATAAATTAACCTGGAAATCCTCTTTGAATCTAGCAACATTAGATAATAAAGTAACTAATTTACCTGGTGGCGATATCGTTTCTGGTCAAAACATCGTAAGAGTTGGAGAAACTATTTCCTCTTTTTATTTAGTAGAATATGCTGGTGTAGATCCTGCAAATGGAGATGCATTATTTTATAAAAATAGTTTAAATAATGATGGCTCATTAGACAAATCCACTACAAAAAATTATAGTGATGCTCAAAGGGTAATTTCAGGAAATCCCTACCCGACATTAATGACCGGATTAACAAATACTGTGTTATTTAATAATTTTGACTTTTCATTTACTTTTCAGGGAGAATGGGGTGCCTCTATGTATAACGAAGCTGGGAAATTTCAATCTAGTAATGCTAGATACAAAGACAATCAAACCACAGATCAAATGAACAGATGGCAAAAACCTGGTGATATTACTAATGTACCCCAAGCAAGATGGGGCCGTAGTAATGGAGATCAAGCCTCTACTCGTTATTTAGAAAAAACTGATTTTGTGCGTTTAAGAAACCTATCCTTTGGATACACCTTACCTAAAACAATGATTCAAAAATTAGGTATAGATAGAATTCGTTTGTACATGACGGGAGTTAATCTTTTAACTTTTACCAATTATAAAGGATACGATCCTGAATCATCTTATGATAATAATGGAGATTCAAACATTCAAAAAGGGATTGCATTTTATTCAGCACCTTCGGCAAAAACGATAATTATTGGATTAAATATTGACCTTTAATAAATTAGACATGAAAAAAGATAACTATAAAATAATTTTAGTAGCCTTTCTAGTACTCACTTTTGTAGCATGTGATGACAATCTTACTATCAGTCCTGAACAAGCGATAACAACTGATATGGCTATTAAAACTCCGTCGAATATTCAGAAAATTTTGAATAATGCTTACGGAGATGCTAGATCAAGTGCCTTATATGGAGGCGGAATTGCATTGGCATCAGAATTATTAGCTAATGATGGTGACCTTTATTGGGACGGTACTTATGTACAACCTTCTCAATATGATGAAAAAGCCATATTAACAGATAATAGTTTTGTAGAAAGTATGTGGTTAAGAGCATACAAAATAAGCAATCAGACTAATGTAGTACTGGATAATTTAGCAGTTTTCACCAATGCAGCTGATAAGGACGTAGCAAAAGGGGAAGCAAAATTTCTTAGAGGTTTGGTTTATTTCGATTTAGTCCGTTTGTTTGGCAAGCCCTACGTAGCGGGTACAGCAAACAATCAACTTGGTGTTCCTATTATATTAGAGCCTATTTTAGATCCCGCTAAAATCACTTATCCTTCTAGAAACACTGTAGATGAAGTCTATAAACAAGTACTTGCTGATTTAAAAGATGCTTACACCTTATTACCGGCAACCAATGGTGTATATGCAACAAAATATAGCGTAGCGGCACTTTTGGCACGTGTATATTTGCAACAAGGAGATTATGTAAATGCTCGCAATATGGCTAATATAGTAATTATCGATAGTGGTTCGGTTTTGGCTAATTCGTATTCAAAAGTATTTAATAATTCCGAAAATTCAACCGAGGATTTATTTGCTTGGCAAGTAAGCAGTCAAGATGCAAGCTCGAATGATTATAATGTATTTTGGGCTGGTTCAGATTTTGGGGGGCGCTCTGGAAATCCAGACATTAGTATTGAAAACCAACATTGGGATATTTATGATGACTCTAATGATCAACGTTCTAAATTCTTCTACGAAGCAGATAACTGGTGTACCACAAAATGGAAAAACCAGTACGGTAATATTCCTTTTCTAAGGTTAGCCGAAATGCATTTAATTCGTGCTGAATCCAATTTTAGAGAGGGTACTTCAATAGGTCTTTCTCCTGTAGACGATATTAACCTATTAAGGGAACGCGCTACTGCCAGTTTGTTTAATTCGGTTGACTTAGCCACTATTCTAATGGAAAGAAAAAGAGAACTTTCCTTTGAAGGATTTGCTTTGTTTGACGCAAAAAGATTAAAACAAAACATAGGCTCTCTTGCTTATAATGCAAACAACCTTGTTTTACCAATCCCTTTAAGAGAAAGAGATGTAAATAAAAATTTAGTTCAAAATGATGGGTATTAAAAAATATCATTTAAAATAAAAATGAATTCTACGACGGGAACCATTTAAAATAAAAACCCCTTAAAGCAATTGTTTAAGGGGTTTTTATTTATCTAAAAAATCCGTTTAATATTTTAATTCAATTTAATGGTCTCCGTGATGCCTTCTAAAACTTCGAAAGCAATTTCAGCCATTTTATTCCCTTTTGTATCTAGTAAAGGATTCACTTCAACAAATTCGACACAAACCACTTTTTTTGTTTCTATAATTTGATTAATAATAGCAATAATTTCAAGGTGATCAAATCCTTTAGGCACAGGAGTTCCTGTTCCATAAGAAATCATATCACAATCCATCGAATCCACATCAAATGAAATATAAAAAACGTCACATTTTTCTAATTTTGCTAATGCTTCTGCTACACAATTTTGTAAACCTCTATAACGTACTTCCTCTACTTTATAGTTTTTGATTTGTAATTTTTCTATTTGCTTATCCTCTTCTTCTTCTGTGTCGCGAACACCAAAATAAATCAAATTTTCTGCAGTTATTTTAGGTCCTTTACAACCTATATTTTTCATGTTTTCCCAATGCTGTTGCGTTTCAGGAGCCACATTATTTGTATTTGCCGAAGTTAAATTATCCTCAGAAAGTGCTGCTGACAATGGCATACCGTGAATATTTCCAGATGGAGAAGTATATGGTGAATGCAAGTCTGCGTGAGCATCAATCCAAAAAACACCTATAGTTTTTTCGGGATATGCAGCCTTTATACCGCTTATAGTACCCAAAGCCGACGAATGATCACCTGATAAAACAATTGGAAAATTATTTTCTTCCAAATTTTCTTTTACCGCATTGCTAACTCTCGTACACTGTTCTACTACGTGCTCAATTCTTTTTGCAAAAGAACTTTTGTTTTTATCATAGATAGATTGATTATGGGTCTTTACATCATCAAATTTATATTGATTAAAATAATTACTATTTTTATTAATAGCTGCTATTTCAATTGCATCAATACCCAAATCAGATCCCCGAGTTCCAGCACCAATATCCGATCTGTTTTTTATTAACTTTATAACTTTGTCCATCAGCACAATTATTTAAAATCATTTAATGCTCTTTCAATAATACCTAAACATTCGTGAATCTGAGATTCAGTAATAACTAATGGCGGTGCAAATCTAATTTTATTACCGTGTGTTGGTTTAGCTAATAATCCGTATTCGCTAAACTTCATACAAATATCCCATGCTAAATCAGACTCCTCATCGCAGTTTACAACTATCGCATTTAGCAATCCTTTTCCTCTAACCAATGTGATTAATGGATTTCTAGAAGCAATTTCATTAAGCCCTTTTCTTAAAACTTCCCCTAAATATTGTGCATTTTTTGCCAAATTTTCTTCTTTCACTACTTCTAGTGCTGCAATGGCTACTGCTGCTGCAATAGGATTTCCTCCAAAAGTAGATCCGTGTTGTCCTGGTTTAATAACATTCATAATAGCATCATTCGCTAAGACTGCAGAAACGGGATAAACACCGCCAGAAATTGCTTTTCCTAAAATAAGAATATCGGGTTTTACCTCAGGTTTATTTTCACAACCATTCTGGCAATCACAATTTCCACAAGTTGCCAATAATCTTCCCGTACGTGCAATTCCAGTTTGCACTTCATCGGCAATAAATAAAACGTTATGTTCCTCGCACAGTGCTTTTGCTTTTGCTAAGTAACCTTCTGTTGGAACATAAACACCTGCTTCTCCTTGAATTGGTTCTACTAAAAAACCAGCGATATTTTTTGTTGATTTTAATACCTGCTCTAAAGCCTCTGCATCATCGTAAGGTATCTTAATAAATCCCGCTGTGAATGGTCCAAAGTTTTTTCGGGCACTTTCATCATTAGAAAACGAAATAATGGTAGTGGTTCTTCCGTGAAAATTATTTTCACAAACAATAATTTGTGCTTCATTTTCAGGAATTCCTTTTACCTCATAAGCCCATTTTCTACATAATTTCAGTGCAGTTTCAACCGCTTCGGCACCGGTATTCATGGGTAATACCTTATCAAAATTAAAGTAATTAGTCACATACTCTTCATAAGGTCCTAACTGATCATTATGAAAAGCACGAGAAGTCAATGCCAAAGTTTGTGCTTGCTTCATCATTGCACCAACAATTTTTGGATGACAATGACCTTGATTTACAGCAGAATAAGCGGATAAAAAATCATAATATTTCTTTCCATCTACATCCCAAACATATACACCTTCTCCTCTTTCTAAAACTACTGGTAAAGGGTGGTAATTGTGAGCTCCATATTGGTTCTCTTTTGCTATCAATGCTTCAGATTTCGAAGAAAGATTTTGTTCTATGTGTGTCATGATATTTGGATTTTTATATAATAAAACACAAAAATAGTACTATTTTTCAATATGCCAATCATTATATTAATTTTGACTTTTTAAAATAAAAAAAACATTACTATTTATTTTAAATATATAAAAATTTAGTCATTTTAAATATAGTAAATCCACTTCAACATATCTTTAAAAAACAAATATAATCTGTACATTTATAGCTACATAAATACTTAAATTTAGAGTTATAAAACATGGATATATTAGACGAATTTGATATTAACATTATTAAAGAATTAGAAAAAGATGGAAGAATGGCCTACTCAGCAATTGCTTCTAATTTAAAGATTTCTAATACAATGGTTCACCATCGTATTAATAGACTTACTGAACAGGGGATTCTAACGGGTATTAAACCCGTAATTAACGAAAAAAAAGTGGGTTATGACTGGGGTTCCTTCACCGGTATTACCTTGAATAAAGACCAAGATTCTAATAGAATTATAGAAGAATTAAAAAAAGTCCCTGAAATTACCGAGTGTTATTATATTACTGGATCTTTTACTTTATACATAAAAATAATTGCCAAAGATCATGAGCACATGCGCAAAATTCTCTATGAAAAAATAGATAATATTCCTGGTATTGCCAAAACAGATTCAATTATTGAATTAGGATGTGCCTTTAAAAGGAATGTATCGCTCTAAAATACTATTTTACTTTACAACCAACCAAAAAACCACCAATGAAAAAACTATTACATTCCAATTATTTTATAAAATTTTGTATGGCTCTACTTGTGTTTTTATCTTACAACACCGTGTCTGCACAAAATTCAAAAGGTAAATTATTCATTATTGGTGGCGGTAATCGATCTGACGCTTTGATGACACAATTAATCAAAATTACAGATTTAAAGAAAAAAGATTATGTAGTAGTATTGCCCATGTCTAGTGAAGAACCTGATAGCGCTTATATTTATTTTAAAGACCAGTTCCAAAAACTGGTTTCCAATCCTATTATTATGCTGAATTTTGATAAAAACACCGTAAATAATAAAGCGCTGAATGATTCCTTACAGCATGCAAAATTAATATTTATAAGTGGTGGAGATCAAACTCGTTTTATGAATGTAGTCAAAAATACTCCTGTTTACGATGCCATTCACAAAGCTTATCAAAACGGAAGCACAATTGCTGGCACTAGTGCAGGAGCTGCGGTAATGTGCGAACACATGATTACAGGAAATCAAAAATTAGAATTAAAATACACTGAAACTTTTAACAACATTCGGTATGATAATCTAGAAACCACTGTAGGCTTAGGTTTAGTAAAAAATGTAATTATCGATCAACATTTTCTAAAGAGAAGTCGCTACAATAGATTGTTATCTGCATTGGTTGAATTTCCAGATCACATCGGAATTGGTATCGATGAAAGTACCGCCTTAATTGTACGCAACAAAGAAATTGAAATTGCTGGAGAAAGTGAAGTCATAGTGGTAAAAAATCCTGTGGGAATAAGCAAATCCAAAAAAGAAAATTTAGTGAGTATCAAAAGTTTAGAAATGGGTGTCTATACGGAAGGTCAAAAATTTAAAATCAAATAAAATGAAGTTTTTAAAAGAACATTTACCGTTATTAGTTTTAGTTTTTTCTTTTAGTGTCGCTACTTTTTCACAAAAGTCAAATAGTAAAGAAATTAAAAGATTAGAAAAAATCGCTCAACAAGTCAGCATAATTAGAGACAATTGGGGAATTGCTCATGTTTACGGAAAAACAGATGCCGATGCAGTATTTGGAATGTTATATGCGCAATGCGAAGATGATTTCAAAAGGGTAGAAATGAATTATATCGAAAAACTAGGACGCCTTTCTGAGCTCAAAGGACAATCTGTTTTGTATAATGATTTAGAAATAAAACTTTTAATTGACACAGAAGAAGCCAAAGCAGATTATAAAAGAGCGGCACCTTGGTTAAAAAAATTATTAAATAGTTACGCAGACGCAATAAACTTTTATTTACACAAACATCCAGAGGTAAAACCTGCTTTACTTACCCATTTTGAGCCATGGTTTCCTTTGCTTTGGACAGATGGTAGCATTGGTGCTATTAGTACCGCTGATCTTACTACTGGAGAATTGAAAAGTTTTTATTCTGGAAATACAGACAAAGTTGCTTACGTCGAAAGAGAAAAAAACGTACAAACCGGTTCCAACGGATTTGCAATTGCCCCTTCAAAAACAGCATCTGGTAATGCTATTTTATATATAAATCCACACACTACTTTTTATTTTAGACCAGAAATACAAATGAGTAGCGAAGAAGGATTGAATGCTTATGGCGCTGTAACTTGGGGACAATTTTTTATTTACCAAGGATTCAACGAAAGTTGTGGCTGGATGCATACCTCATCAAATGTAGATGTAGCCGATATGTATGCAGAGAACATAGTTACCAAAAACAATAAATTATTTTACGAATACGATAACAAGTTACTGCCCGTAATCGAAAAAATGATTATTATAAAATACTTAGAAAACGGACAATTAATTCCTAAAACTTTTAAAACCTATTATACCAATCACGGTCCAATAATGGCCAAAAGAGATGGGAAATGGATCAGTTTAAAATCGAATAACCGCTCGATGAAAAGTCTGGAACAAAGTTGGGTACGCACCAAAGCAAAGGGATTTGAGGAGTATAAAAAAGCTATGGATCTTAAAGCAAATACATCTAATAATACAGTTTATGCAGACAAAGAAGGAAATATTGCTTATTGGCATGGTAATTTTATTCCCATACGGGATAAAAAACTAAATTGGTCAAAAGTCATGGACGGGACTACCCCAGCAACGCAATGGAAAGGATTACATAATGTTTCTGAAACGGTACATTCCTATAATCCTACTAATGGTTGGTTACAAAATTGCAACTCCACACCTTATTCTGTAGCTGGAGAAAATAGTCCAAAAAAAGAAAACTACTTGCCGTACATGGCTCCTGATGGAGAAAGCTTTAGAGGTTTAAATGCAGTTCGTCTACTGAGTAAGGGTAAAGATTATACTTTAGACAAAATAATTGCTGACGGTTATGACACAAAGCTAACCGCTTTCGAAGTTTTAATTCCAGCATTACTTTCTGCTTTTGAAAAAAACATCAAAAGTAACGATCCTCTTTATTCCGAATTAATTGAACCTATAAATCTATTAAAAAAATGGGATTATTACACCCACGAAAACTCTATCGCAAGTACATTAGCAATAGAATGGGCTTATAAATTAGATCCGATTATTCAAAAAGTATATGTCGATGAAGGTCAAATGGATCAAGTAGAAAACACACATAATTTTGCAAAAAATGCAGTTCCAGAACAACTCATTCCACAGCTACAGCTGGTTATAAAAGAGCTGACAATTAAGTTTGGAACATGGCAAATTCCTTGGGGAGAAATGAATCGTTTTCAAAGAAATTCAGGAGATATTGAACTCGTTTATAATGATAGCATTCCTAGTTTACCTATTGGATATGGTCCAGCAATATGGGGTAGTTTGCCTGCTTTCAAAAGTGCTTTTCAAAAGGACACTAAAAAACGATATGGAACCAACGGAAACAGTTTTGTGTGTGCGGTAGAATTTGGACCAAAAATAAAAGCAAAATCATTGTTAGCCGGAGGTAATAGTAGTGATCCTAAATCAAAACATTTTTACGATCAAGCAGAAAGCTATCGAGAAGGAAAATTCAAAGAGGTTTTATTCTACAAGGAAGATGTGCAAAAAAATGCAGAGCGAACATATCATCCAGGACAATAATATTTATTTACTATAAGTTTTAAAAATACTTATATAAATTAAAAAAATAAAAGTGTGAATTACAACAGCAATTAAATGTAGAATTTAGTAGTAATAAAAAAACTCAAAAAAAATATGAAAAAATCACTATTTGCCTTATTAGGTTTGTTTTTAATTTCTAACTTATCCTTCGCACAATTGAAGACAGTAAAATACAATGATGGAAATCAAAAATTAGATGGATTTTCAATTGCTCCCGTAAAAGGAAGTAAAACTAAGCCTGGAATTTTAATTTTACCGGCCTGGAAAGGGATTGATGCACACTCGAAAAGATCAGCAGAAAAACTTTCAAAATTAGGTTATTATGCCTTTATCGCAGACATTTACGGTGAAGGAAACTACCCAACAAATACACAAGAAGCCGGAAAACAAGCTGGTTTTTACAAAGCTAATGTGACTGATTACCAAAGACGCATTCAATTAGCTTTAGACCAATTAGTAAAATCAGGGGCCAATGCTGATAATATTGTAGTAATAGGTTATTGTTTTGGAGGAACAGGAGCGCTCGAAGTAGCGAGAGCAGGAATAAAAGCACAAGGAGTAGTTTCTTTTCACGGAGGTTTAGGACGTGATGCTTCTCGCGTCAACAATCCAATAACGACTAGAGTTTTAGTATTACATGGTGCTGATGATCCTTACGAGCCCGTTGCAGAAATCACAGCTTTTCAACAAGAAATGAGAGATACTAAGGCAGATTGGGAAATGATTTATTATGCCGATGCAGTACACGCTTTTACAGAGCCAGAAGCAGGAAACGATAAATCTTCAGGAGCAGCTTACAATGAAAAAGCAGCTACAAGATCTTGGGAACGTATGAAATCGTTTCTAAAAGATGTTTTGAAATAGTAGTTAAAACTCTTTTTTTAAGGCAGTAAAAATTGTTTTTTTTAGTTAGTTAAAGAAATTTAAATAGCAAAATCAAACAATTTGTACTGCTTTTTTTTATATCTAAAAGCAAACCTAACAAAGAAGGATTTCTTGTTACCAAATTTATAAATTAGCCTATTATGTTACTAAACCACCTATAAAAAAAAACTACCAGAAGGAGTTTTAAATATATTTATTCCTATTTTTACCTTTTGCCGTTTACATATTTATCAATTTATAAAAAAGAAATGAAAAAAATCCCATTATTAAGTCTGTTTGCTATTTTAAGTTTAAGCTGTACCTCTCAAAAAAATAGCGTAGCTCATACTGATCCTACCAAGTATATGAATACAATTACCGCTGACGAACTAAAAACACATTTATATATCGTAGCTTCAGATGAAATGGAAGGTCGCGAAACAGGTTCAGCAGGTCAGAAAAAAGCAGGTATTTATCTTATTGATCAATACAAAAAAGATGGAATCTCATACCCTGCAAAGGCTTCTGATTTTTATCAAAAAATACCAGCTGCTTTCCTAAATGCCAAACGAAACGAGAACCTTCCCGATTCTGAAAATATTTGGGCCTACATAGAAGGATCAGAAAAGCCAGACGAAGTTTTAGTTATTTCTGCGCATTACGATCACGTAGGTGTAAAAAACGGCAAAGTTTATAACGGTGCAGATGATGATGGCTCAGGAACAGTAGCTTTACTAGAAATAGCGCAAGCCTTTCAATTAGCAAAAAAAGAAGGTCATGGTCCAAAACGTTCTATACTTTTTCTTCACGTAACTGGCGAGGAACACGGCTTGCACGGTTCAAGATATTACTCTGAAAACCCCTTGTTCCCATTACCAAATACAATAGCCGATATTAATATCGATATGATTGGTCGCCGTGATGATGCCCATCCCGATACCAATAATTACGTATATGTAATCGGTGCCGATCGCTTATCTACTGATTTAGATAAAATTTGTGCTGAAGCAAACGCAAAATACACAAAGCTAAATTTAGATTATAAATATAATGATCCAAAAGATCCAAACCATTTTTACGAAAGATCAGATCACTATAATTTTGCCAAATTCGGAATTCCTTCTGTTTTTCTTTTCAACGGAGTGCATGCAGATTACCATAAACACACCGATACTCCAGATAAAATTGAATATGATGCCTTAGCCAAAAGAGCACAATTTGCTTTCGTAACCGCATGGGAATTGGCTAATAGAGAAAATAGACCCGTTGTAGATAAAAAGTAATATTTGGGCACCTCCTTATAACCACTTCCCGAACGATCGGCAAGTGGTTATAAGGTCGGGCTTTTCGCTACAATCTTTTTATGCTCCTTTCCTCCGCATAAAAAGGATTTTCACTACAATCCCTTGTGCAAAAAAAAAGTAGAAAAAAGTCTGTTTATAAATTCTTAGATTTTAACTTAACAAATAAGTTTTTCTGTTTGTCAGTAGTACTATTTCAAAAACAAAAAAATTTAATAGCTATCATTCAGATTTATGATTTTCTAAAAACTAAAAAAGCTTACATTCAAAATAATCAAAGCCTTGAAGCAATTCAAGGCTTTTTTAATACGAAACTTTATGGCACAAAAAAAGCCTCTCATTTCTGAGAGGCTTTTACTTTCTGGGTGGGAGACGGGGCTCGAACCCGCGACCCTCGGTACCACAAACCGATGCTCTAACCAACTGAGCTACAACCACCATAATGCTTAGCGGTGGCAAAGATACAACATAAGTTCACTTCTGCAAATAATTTTTTCAAAAATTTCAATCTATTTTTTACTAAATATGCTAAGGCATTGACTACCAAATATTTTTAGATATATTTTTTTTTTTCGAATTATTGAAAGTACATCACGATGCTTAAATTTTGATTTAAGAATTAATAATAATGACTCCAAATACAATTCGTTCTACTACTATATTTTACAACACATAAACACAAACACTTCAAAAATACTTTCATTATCCTCCTACCAATAATGAATAGGATAATATACAGTAAATCAATTTTCAATAATGTTAAGCATTGAAAATCTTATGTTAAGAAAATTAAATATCATTTTTTAACAATTAAATTTAGTACAAATAATAACATTTATAACTACATTTGTTGTTACAAATTATAACAAATTCGTTATGTCATTATTTTCTGATAATATTAGAGCATTAAGAGTGAAATATAAAATTTCACAAGACAAAGTAGCTGAGAGCCTTATGATTACTCGTGGCCGCTATGTAAAGTATGAAGATGGAACCTCTGAGCCTCGTTATGAAATTCTGAAAAAAATTGCTCATTATTATCATATTAGTATTGACTTATTACTATCCGTTGATGTGCGTGAAATTGATGTAAATGATTTATTAAAATTAGAAAATAACCGACTGATTCTACCAATTCAAGTAGATCAAATGGGCGAAAACTGCATCGAAGTCGTAACCCAAAAAGTAAAAGCAGGATACTTAAATGGATACGCAGATCCAGAATACATCGAACAATTACAGCAAATATCTTTACCGTTTTTAGGTGTTGGTAAATACAGAGGTTTTCCTGTAGAAGGAGATTCAATGCCACCGCTTCAAGATGGTGATATTATTGTAGGACGCTACTTAGAGCAATTAGGAGAAGTTTTAGGTGGCAAAACATATATCATTATCACACGATCGGAAGGAATGGTCTATAAAAGGCTAAATAAAAACAGGAATGACACCTTGGTAGTTGCTTCCGACAATTTTTTTTATCCGCCCTACGAAGTCAAAGCTTCAGACATATTAGAAATCTGGGAATACCAATGCAGCATCGCTAGATCTGACAAAAGAAATGAAGCTTTAGAAAGTGATTCTATAAAAAATATGTTTGTAGAAATTAAAAATGAGATCACTGATCTAAAGAAGAATATGGTTCTAAAAAATTAATTAACAAAGTTAAGGCTAAGAGTTTTACTCCGTGTAAACAAGAGAGCAATTCCCCTATTATAAAAATGAAAAAGCAAGAATACGCAATAGTAGATATTGAAACCACAGGTGGAAATGCAAGTCATAGCAGAATCACCGAAATAGCAATTCTTATTCATGATGGCGAAAAAGTAATTGAACGATGGGAAACACTTATAAATCCAGAGAAAGAGATTCCGCCAGCTATTTTTGCACTCACAGGAATTACTAATGAAATGGTTAGTGATGCACCCATTTTTGAAATGATTTCGGATACCGTTTTTGAAATGCTATCCAATCGTATTTTTGTAGCACATAATGTCAATTTTGATTATTCTTTTATCCGACACGAATTAGAAAAATCGGGTATTAAGTGGACCGCTAAAAAACTCTGTACTGTAAGAGCTGCACGTAAGATCAAACCCGGATTGCCTTCATACAGTTTAGGAAGGCTTTGTAAATCTTTAGAAATAGATTTAGAAAACCGACATCGTGCTGGGGGCGATGCAGACGCTACGGCTATTTTATTTTCTAATTTATTAGCATGGGATTCGGAACATGAAATAGATAAAATGATTCAGAAGACCTCACAGGATCAAAGGTTACCTCCTAATTTACCAAGAGAAGACTTTGATCAATTACCAGAAAAAATTGGTATTTACTATTTTTATAACGAGCAAAAAAAGGTAGTATATGTTGGAAAAGCAATCAATTTAAAAAAAAGAGTTTCCTCCCATTTTAGTGGTCATAAAATCACTCCTCAAAGACAGAATTTCTTGCGTGACATTTACGCAATTACTTTTGAAGTTTGCGGTACCGAACTGATAGCACTCATCCTTGAATGTACAGAAATTAAAGATTTATGGCCTATTCATAATAAAGCATTAAAACGTTTTGAACCTAAATATGGACTTTTAGAATACGAAGCTAGAAATGGATACCGTTATTTAGCCATAAGTAAGTTGGCTAAAAACCAAAACTGTATAGAAACGTTTGACGCGATTTATCCCGGAATTAATTTACTTCGTGAATTAGCCGAAAAGTTTGAAATAGATCAACGATTTTGTAAATACGGAAGTATGTCAGATGGTGTTTTTTCATTGCAAAATGATACTGCTATTTGGCCTGAAATTGAATCTCACAATGAACAGATTCAAATAGCACTAGACTCTTATTTAAACAGTAGACCTAGTTTTGCTATTATTGACAAAGGTCGAAACAAAGAGGAATTAAGTTGTATTTGGATAGAAAAAGGACATTTTTATGGCATGGGCTATTTGCCTTCTGACAATCCCATTTCAGATCTGTCTTACGTTAAAGATCATATTACACGATACCCTTCTAATCAATACATAATGCAAATTATAAATGCATTCGCTTTAAAATATCCCAGTAAAATTCTTTTTTTTCAAGCTGATTCAGAATGAAAGGAATATTAAAATATTTTTTTTCATACATAAATACAAATTCAAAATAGTGCTTAACCTTTTGAATGTTCTAAAACCTATTAAAGCAAACAAAATCTCTTTTTAATAGAAAACGATTTAAAATACACTTTGATTATCAAAAAAAAAATCCAATTCCTTTCATAAAAAGTAAAAAAACAAAGTGATCTTAAGAATTATTACTTATTTTAATACATATAATAATTACATTTAATTACTTTAGACTAATTAAATTATAGGATATAAAAATATTTAATGATTTTAAAATTTATCAACTATTCCAGAACATATTTGTGATTTAAGACTAAAAGAGCTGGAAGAACTATAGAGAAAGTTCATTATTCATTCTTTTACAAAAATACGTAAGGTTTTAAGATACTTAGAGTGGAATAGTTTTTGTTTTACAAGAACAGATTTAAAAATAAATAGCTACTTTAAAGTAGCGTTAAAAAGCAACATTTTGAAAAGAAGAACATTTATAAAAATAACCTCAGCAACTGGTGCAGGGATTATTGCCTCTAATACTTTTGGAATAAATTTAAAGATGAAAAATACTGAAGAAAATGTAGAGAACTTAGTAATTGGCTCTGGTTACGGCGGAGCAGTTGCGGCTTTACGACTTACTCAAGCAGGCAAAAAAGTAGTAATGCTAGAAATGGGATTAGATTGGGAAAAAGATGGTGGTAAATACAAACCTTTTTCTAATTTGATTACTCCTAAAAATAATTCTACTTGGCTAAAAAAATCCACACAAGCGCCAATGATGAATATCGCTCACTTTAATAAAAAATTTACAGGAGTTCTCGACCGAATGGATTATGAGAATATAAAAGTATATGCAGGACGCGGAGTTGGTGGTGGTTCTTTAGTAAATGGTGGAATGGCGGTGCAACCTAAAAAATCATACTTTAAAGAAATATTTCCTAATTTGAATGTCGATGAATTCTGGGATAATTATTTCCCATTAGCAAAAAAAGAACTTCAAGTTAATGAAATTCCTGAAGATTATTATGCACAGACTCCTTATTATAAGTTTGCTCGAGTTGGAGAAAGTGAAGCTCATAAAGCAGGTTTTGATACGGTTAGAGTTCCCAATGTATATTCTTTTGATTATATGAAAAAAGAGGAAGCGGATGAAGTACCAAAATCTGCTTTGGCAAAAGAAGTAATTTATGGTAACAATCATGGAAAACAAAGTCTTGAAAAAACATATTTAAAAAAAGCAATTCAGACGGGATTATTGCATATTAATGACCTTCATCGTGTTGACTATTTTCAGGAAACAGAAAATGGATATTCAGTTTTTGTTGACGTAATTGATACGGAAGGATTAGTAGTAGCCAAGAAAACCATCAATTGTAAAAATCTTTTTTTGAATGCAGGAAGCATTGGTACTACTAAATTATTATTGACTTCTAGGTATAAAGGAAAAATGACCAATTTTGATGCTAGCTTGGGTAGCGATTGGGGAAATAATGGCAACATTATGACGGGTAGAAACATGGTAAATACGCTTTTTAATCGCGTAGAAAATGAAGCTACAAACACAAATCACACTACGGGTACAGGCTCTAAACAATCTACAATTCCTGTTTCAGGTATTGATAATTGGGAGGATAAAGAACATTCTTTCTTTGCAGAAATATCTCCTTTGCCAATGGGCGTCGAAGTTTATACCGCATTATATTTAGTAATTAATAAAGTGCCTACTCCAGGAACTATTTCTTATGATCCAACTGTTAATGACATTCAAATTAATTGGGAAAAGAAGAACTATAAACATACCGTTGAAAATGCCAAATATTTTATAAAAAAAATGAATAAAGCAAATGGCGGAACTCCAGCTGGATTACTCTGGAAAGGAGCCTACGGACCGGATATTTGTTATCATCCTTTAGGAGGAGCAGTTCTTGGTAAAACAACCGATTTGTATGGAAGAGTAAAAGGTTACAAGAATTTATACATAACCGATGGCGCATTAGTACCCGCTAGTATTGGAGTGAATCCTTTTCTTACTATCACTGCTATTGCAGAATATTGCATGAAAGAAATCATTAAAAATGATTATTCTGTTAGCACTAAATGATACAATTTAAAATAATGATTATCTGAATTAAATTTCAAGTTAACAATATTTTAAATCAACTATTTATAAATAGATAGTTGAGCTTATAAAATTTAATCAAATACTTTGAAACCCTAATTATAAAAAATAGTTAGGGTTTGTTTTGATATAAAGTCCATGATAAAAACTTAAATTATTAGCTAACTAAATCCAAGTTTATTTACTTTTAATAATAAAACTAATCTCATGTTAAGAATTGCTGAAGCCTATCTTGACATCGTTTAGAATTTCCTCCTCTAATTAATGATTTGAAAAAAAGTAATAATAGCAATTGATCGTACTAGCTATAAATGTTTCTTATTGGGATTTAAAGTTTTTGAAATCAAAAAAAACTATTTTTGAAAAAACATAATCAAGATTAAATAAACTCTAAAAAAAATCTGGATGTCTATAGAAAACATACCTGAAATTTATCTTAAAAACAAAAAAGGAACTCCTGACCTATTTGTTTACGATTTCAAAATGACAAGCGAAATCGTTAAAATCAAAGTCAATTTAGGTATGAATATGTTTAGTTTTTTACAAGTAGGAAAAAAGCAAGTTCACTTTGCAGGAATATCAGTCGGTGTAAATAAAGAGCAATCATTGTTATTAAAAAAAGGGAATTGGCTTTGGACAGAATTACTAGATAATGAAGCTATTTATAACTGCAAACTTCTCTTTTTTTCTGAAAAAAAACTTCAAGAATTCTTAGAAAACCACACTTTAAATCAGGGAATTAGAAATGATGAAAAACCATTTTTTATTATTAAGAATGATGATTATATACTTTCATATCTCAATTCTTTATCAACCATTAGTCAAGCACCTACAATTTTCATGGAAAACTTACTTTCTATAAAATTTGAAGAATTAATGCTTTACCTATTACAAAAATATGGAAAACCATTTGAATCCTATCTCTACTCTCTGATCGTTGGGGAGACCTCAACATTTAAAAAAATTGTTGAAAGTAAAGTACATTCAAATTTAAAATTAGAAGAAATTGCATTTTTATGCAACATAAGCTTATCTACTTTCAAACGTCGTTTTAGTAGTGAATACAATATGGCACCTGGAAAATGGCTATTGGAAAAAAGACTACAAAAAGCAAAAGAAATTTTAGAGCAAGGAGAATTAAAACCATCAGATATTTATTTAGATTTTGGTTACAATAATCTGTCCAACTTTAGCATAGCTTTCAAAAATAAATTTGGATATAACCCAAGTCAACTTTCTCGTAAAGCTTTTTAAAAATTTGACCTTATATCATAAGTTATTGAACTAAAACAGTAAGCGATTTTAGATGCTTTAAACTTAAATTTGTGTTATTAAACTAACATTTAAAACACATATAATATGAACATTACATTAGCACAAGCTGAAAAAGCAATTGTAGCAGCCCAACAAAAATCTAAAGCAATTGATACAAAAATGAACATTGCAATAGTAGATTCTGGAGCAAATTTAGTAGCATTTGCAAGAATGGACGGCGCTTGGTTAGGATCTCTTGATATTTCTATAAAAAAAGCAAAAACAGCTCGTTTTTTTGATATGAATACTGGGATTATAGGAGAATTATCTCAACCTGGAGGTTCCCTATTTAATATCGAACATTCAAACAACGGATTAATTACATTTCCAGGTGGAATTCCAATAAAAAATGCACATGGAGAAATTATTGGAGCAATTGGAGTGAGCGGAAGTTCTGTTGAAAATGATCATGCAGTGGCCGAAGCTGGCGCATTAGCAATCTAAATAAAAAAAGGAGTATAATTAAATTTAATTATACTCCTTTTTTTTAATTCTCTCTATAAAGAAGAAATGAAGCTTTTATAAAATATTCATTAGTATCATTTTCTATAATGTTTCTAAAAATATACTATCTAATGAATATTAAATACTTTTTTAAGCTCAGAAACAGTTCACAATCGTAAGCTACAAATCAAAATAAACTTTACTTTAAGTCGGATAAGCTATTTACCGCTACATATCTTTCAACTGTAAAACCTTCGGCATGCTCTACTCCAGAAAGTCTTCCTAAATCTCTTGAACGATAATTTAAACTTTCTAAAAAGTTTTTACTCGTAATTGGCGATTCAGCTTCTTTTGAATTAGGGTCGTAAAATTGAGAGCTGTAGGCCAAAATTGCTTCAATCTTTTTATCTGTAAAACCAGTTATATCTACGACAAAATCGGGTTCAATATTTTTCCATTGAATATAATGATATACAATTTTTGGTCGCCATGCTTTTTGCTGTTCTCCATCTAATTCAGTTTCTATTTTCATCAAACCAGATAAAAAACAAGCGTTAGAAACTAACTTACTTCCTTTGCCGTGATCAATATGTCGGTCATCGATAGCATTACACAATACAATTTCAGGTTGGTATTTTCGAATCATTTTGATAATTTCCAATTGATGCTTTTCATCATTCACAAAAAAACCATCTCGCATTTCTAAATTTTCTCGCGCTACCACTCCCAGAATTTTTGCAGCAGCATTTGCCTCTTGATCCCGAATAGCAGCAGAACCACGTGTTCCTAATTCACCGCGTGTCAAATCAACGATTCCAACTTTTTTTCCTAAGGAAATTTCTTTTAAAATAGTTCCGGCGCAACCTAATTCTACATCATCGGGATGTGCTCCAAAAGCTAATATATCTAATTTCATAATTTAATTTTTAATATATAATTTTCTATTCAAGAATTATTTTTCAGCAATTAATCAAACCAATTTTCAAGGAATAATAGTAGTTAATTATTAGAATCTCTATCTGAAATATTTCAAAATTCGTTGCAAATCAGTATCATTTAGATCCATAAAAAAAGAGAATCCAATAAATTACAACACCTTTTTCATTGTCATAGATTTATTAACACTTTCCTCCCACTCTTTTTCAGGATTACTATCTTTTGTAATGCCACAGCCTATATATAAATGAGCTTGTGAATCCTTTATTTGCATACAACGTAAATTTACAAACAAATCAGAACTTATAGTTCCTTTTGCAAAACTACAATTTAATTCACCCAAAAATCCAGTGTAAAAACTCCTATCGTAAGGTTCATTTTTTAAAATAAATTCTTTCGCAACTTCTTTTGGCAAACCACAAACTGCTGGTGTTGGATGCAATAATTTTATGACTTTTTCTAAACTTGAATCTGAATTCAGCACTCCTGATACATCCGTTTTAATATGCCATATTGTCCCTGCTTTGATGCTATAAGGTTTGGTAAATTGTACAGCCGAAGCTACATTTTTAAGCCTTTCAACCAGATAATCAGTCACAAACTGCTGCTCTTCTTTTTCTTTTTCTCCCCAAATAATTTCATACGAACCAGTATCTTTTTGCGTACCGGCTAATGAAATAGTTCCCAATTTATTTTCACTTACTTTTAATAATTGTTCAGGAGTAGCACCAATCCAATTTCCAATTTTTGGATGATAAAAACAATACACAAAAGCAGTAGGATAAAGATTTACTAATTTTTTAAAAGTTTCGAACATATCAAAATTAGTAACTTCGACTTGCTCCGTTCGAGATAAAACAACTTTTTTGAAATGCTCTTCTTTTATAGCTTGAACCCCTTTTGCTACTAAGATTTCAAAATCTTTTTTTGCAACAGCATTTAGTAGAGTATCTTTTTTGGGAGAAAACTGAATTTCTTTTTTATCCAAAACAAAATGTGCTATTTCGGATTCATTTTCAGGAATTAAATAAGTTTTTGATCCATCAAAGCTAGCCAAAACAAACCCTTTTTCTCCAAAATCATTGATTTCAAAAACAGAATCGTTATGTTGTAAAAAAACGGCTACTTCTTGTGAATTGGGTTTAGAATACAAAACGAAAGGAAGATTTTTCTCCAGTTGATTCTGAATTTTGCTTTCAATTGTTTCCATTATTTATCTTCACTTTTTCTTTTTGGTAAAATCATATTGGTTAATTTACATAGTGAAATTAGATTATTGCTTTCGTCAGTAATTCTTATTTCCCATAAGTGAATGCTACGTCCTTTATGAACAATTTTGGCAGTTGCAGTAACAATTCCGTTGCGTTTTGCTTTTAAATGATTCGCTGATATTTCTATTCCGCGCACTTCACTCACTTCTGGATTTACAAACAGCATCGAAGCAGCGCTTCCAACACTTTCCGCCAATGCTACTGAGGCACCACCGTGTAATAATCCAACTGGTTGATGTACCGCTGGTGTTACGGGCATTGTAGCTACTAAAAAATCTTCTCCTGCGTCAGTGTAAGTAATATTGAGCGTTCTCATTAATGTATTTTCAGAAATAAGATTACAATAATTAAGTATTTTTTCTTTGTCAAAAGTCATGTTACAGTATTTTAATTGGTAAAATTAATTAAAAGATATGGTTGAAGACTCCAATTATATTTGTTATTCTAATTTCAATATAGATTTTACCTATTTTTACAAAAAAAACAAACTCAAATGCGTCCACAGATAGTATTATTTTTTATTGGAATGGTATTTTCTATTTGTTCTTGTCGCTCTGATTTTGAAACGGTAGCTAGTAACGGAAAGTTAGAGTTTTCTAGAGATACTATATATCTAGATACTATATTTACAAATATTGGTTCTAGTACCTACCGACTAAAAGTTTATAATAGAAGCAAAAATGATATTACAATTCCAAGTATACGATTAGGAAAAGGGCTGAATTCTAAATACCGATTATCCGTTGATGGAATGCAAGGAAACAATGGAAAAATCTTTAATAATGTTGATATACTTGCCAGAGACAGTTTGTATATTTTTATAGAAACCAACGCAAATAGTGCAGACGCAAACCCAAATGATTTTTTATACACGGATCAAATTCAGTTTGATAGTGGGAAAAATCTTCAAAATGTAGAATTGGTAACCCTTATTCAAGATGCCGTTTTCCTATATCCTAAACGTTATGCCGATGGAACGACTGAAACACTTCCTATTGGAGATGAAAAAATTGAAGGTTTTTATTTGGATGAAAATGATCCCATTAATGGAAACGAATTACAGTTTACCAAAAATAAACCTTATGTGATTTATGGTTATGCAGCCGTACCATCCAATAAAATAGCCACTTTTGAAGCCGGAACTAAAGTTTATTTTCATTCAAATTCCGGACTTATTGTTTCTAATAAAGGTTCGATACAAGTGAATGGAAACGTTTCTACAACAGAAAAAATGGAAAACGAAGTGATTTTTGAAGGCGATCGGTTAGAAACTGATTTTACAAATATTCCAGGACAATGGGGAACAATTTGGCTTACTGCTGGCAGCACTAACAATTCTTTCAATCATTTAACCATTAAAAATGCTTCCATTGGATTATTAATTCAAAACAATGATGGCTCAACAGTTTTAATCAAAAACACTCAAATTTACAACTCAACAAACTACGGAATTTTGGCGCAGACCGCAAAAATTGATGCGCAAAATGTAGTGATTAATAATTCCGGTCAAGCTAATTTAGCGTGTACTTATGGAGGTGATTACACTTTTACACATTCTACTTTTAACAATAATTGGAACAGTTCCCAGCAAGTTTCAGTTTATATAAGCAACTACATTACGGGTGCAATTCCCGAGGTTAAAGATTTGACTGCAGCCACTTTTAACAACTGTATTATTTACGGATCTTATTCGAACGAAATGAGTTTGAATAAAAAAACAGGCGCTACATTTGAATATAAATTCAATAACTGCTTGCTAAAATTTGACAATACAAATCCAAAATTCGCCACCAATCCAGATTATCAATTCTTTGCAGATCCCTTGCATTATAACGGTATAATTTTAAACAAAGATCCCAAATTTTTTAAAATTTCAAAAAGTAAATTAAATATTGACCCAAGTTCTTCGGCTTTCGCAAAAGGGAATTCGGCCTATTTAATTCCGCTAGACGTTTTAGGAAAAACCAGAACTTTGCCTCCTGATTTGGGTGCGTATCAAAGTATGGAATTTCCCAAGTAATTTAAGCTCAAAGTTTACAATATTCTATTATAAAACAGGAAAATTTATTAAAAACCATCAGCTATAAAACAACAAAAAAATATGCTCCAAATTGACGAAATGAAAATTACAAAAATTGCAGATTATACCAAAAACAATATTGATATTGGAAACTATAAACTTGATCCAGAATTCTATTATCAAAGTTTACCATTTTGTGTAATTGACTCTATATATTCAATTGGAGTACGATATGAAACAGTCAAGAAAACAGTCAATAACTTTTGTGAATATAATAATTTGAAAGTTTTCAGAGAAGATATCGCTTCTATACCTGAAAAGAACTCTCAATACAGTGTAAGTGATTTTATCAATATTTTTGGAAAAACAGATTTTGATGAATTAGCTACTTCAGTGTTTAAAAACAAACAACGAACATCATCCGTAAGTGGAATTTTAAAAGCAGAGGCAGTTATGCATTTTCTAAGGGAATTGTCGAATGAAGGAATTAATTATTTTCAGGATTTAGAAAACATTTCACCGAATTTTGAATCAAAAATTAAAGAAATCAAAGGGCAAAAATCTGGAATTTCATTACAATATTTTTATATGTTAGCGGGAAATGATAAATTAATAAAGCCTGACAGAATGGTAATCAGATATATTGAAAGCATATTAGAACAACCAATTTCTCAAAAAGATTGCCAAATTATTCTTGAAAAAATCAGCTTAAAATTAGAAGTTTCAGGGATTAATATAAGTCCAAGAGCACTAGATAATGCAATATGGAATTACCAGAGAAACATCAAATAGTGGATATTACTAAATCTTAAAACTACAAAACAAAGTAAAAAGAATTTTAGTATTGCAAAAACAATTTCTAACTTTAATTACAAAGATATTACTTGTATTTTCGAATTGAAAAATTGAAATTTTAATCCTTGCTCGTACTATTTTTTTAAACTAAATTTGCACCTAAATACAACAAACTACACAACAATGATCCATTTCTTTGAAAACCAAAGCAAAACTGTTTTTGCAGTACAAACGCAAAACGAAATTTCGGCTCAAGACATTTCAAAATTAAACTGGCTTTTTGCCGACTCAAATAAAATAGAAAAATCCGTACTCACGGATTTTTTTGTTGGACCACGTGCCACTATGGTGACACCTTGGAGTACTAATGCCGTTGAAATTACTCAAAATATGGGGATTTCAGGGATCATTCGAATTGAGGAATTTCATAAAGTAACTGCCGATTTCACTGATTTCGACCCAATGCTTTCACAAAAATATACGGAATTAAATCAAGATATTTTTACGATAAATGTGCAACCAGAACCTATTTTAGACATTGATGATATCGATGCGTACAATAAAAAGGAAGGTTTGGCTTTAAGCATGGAAGAAGTAGAATATTTGGATAATTTAGCAACCAAATTAGGTAGAAAACTAACCGATTCAGAGATTTTTGCTTTCTCACAAGCGAATTCAGAGCATTGTCGTCATAAAATTTTCAACGGAACATTTGTAATCGATGGCGAAGAAAAAGAAACGTCTCTTTTTAAATTAATCAAAAAAACATCTCAAGAAAACCCGAACGATATAGTTTCTGCATATAAAGATAATGTGGCTTTTGTAAAAGGGCCAAGAGTGCAACAATTTGCACCAAAAACGGCTGACAAAGCTGATTTTTACGAAATCAAAGAATTTGATTCGGTTATTTCACTAAAAGCAGAAACACACAATTTCCCAACAACCGTAGAGCCTTTCAACGGAGCTGCAACAGGCTCAGGAGGAGAAATTCGCGACCGTTTGGCTGGTGGACAAGGTTCTTTGCCATTAGCAGGAACAGCAGTTTATATGACTTCTTATTCTCGATTAGAAGAAAATCGTCCGTGGGAAGATACCGTTCCAGAAAGACCTTGGTTGTACCAGACTCCAATGGATATTTTAATCAAAGCTTCTAACGGAGCTTCTGATTTTGGAAATAAATTTGGACAACCGCTAATTACAGGTTCGGTTTTAACTTTCGAACACCAAGAAAACAATCGCAAAATTGGTTACGATAAAGTAATCATGCAAGCAGGTGGAATTGGATATGGAAAATTAAACCAAGCGCTTAAGAAAAAACCACAAGAAGGCGACAAAATTGTTATTCTAGGTGGAGAAAATTATAGAATCGGAATGGGTGGTGCTGCAGTTTCCTCTGCAGACACAGGTGCTTTTGGTTCCGGAATTGAGTTGAATGCCATACAGCGTTCTAACCCAGAAATGCAAAAACGTGCGGCAAATGCCATTCGTGCCTTTGTAGAAAGTGACAACAATCCAATTGTTTCTATTCACGATCACGGTGCTGGCGGACACTTAAACTGTCTTTCAGAATTAGTGGAAGAAACGGGTGGATTAATCGATCTAGATAAATTACCTGTTGGCGATCCTACCCTTTCGGCAAAAGAAATAATCGGTAACGAATCTCAAGAAAGAATGGGATTGGTAATTGGTCAAAAAGACATTGATTTATTACAAAGAGTGGCCGATAGAGAACGTTCTCCAATGTACCAAGTGGGTGATGTAACGGGCGATCACCGTTTTACTTTTGAAACCCGCAACGAAAAATTCTTTTCCGAAAGAGATAAAAAGCGGGTTCTTGACTTCCAAAATTCAAATAATATGGAGGAAAAATCAAAATCGACTGGTGCTAAACCAATGGATTATGCTTTAGAAGACTTCTTCGGGAGTTCTCCAAAAACCGTAATGAACGATAAAACAATTGCTTACAACTATGGTCCATTAGAGTATTCTGTAAGAAACATTTCGACTTACTTAGAACAAGTATTGCAATTAGAAGCAGTGGCTTGTAAAGACTGGTTGACCAATAAAGTAGACCGTTGCGTAGGTGGTAAAGTTGCCAAACAACAAACTGCTGGACCGTTGCAATTGCCATTGAATAATGTTGGTGTAATGGCTTTAGATTACCAAGGAATAGAAGGTGTTGCTACGTCAATCGGGCACTCTCCTATTGCCTCTTTAATTGATCCGGTTGCTGGTACACGAACTGCCATTGCAGAATCGTTATCAAACATTGTTTGGGCTCCTATTAAAGATGGAATGAAAGGGATTTCATTATCTGCCAACTGGATGTGGGCTTGTAAAAATGAAGGAGAAGACGCTCGTTTATATGCAGCGGTAGAAGCTTGTTCGGAATTTGCAATTGAATTGGGAATCAATATTCCAACAGGAAAAGATTCGCTTTCTATGAAACAAAAATATCCAAATGACGAAGTAATCGCACCAGGAACGGTAATTATTTCGGCAGGTGGTAACTGTATCGATATCAAAAAAGTAGTAGAACCTGTCCTTCAAAAAGACGGTGGCGCTATTTATTATATCAATTTATCGCAAGACGATTTTAAATTAGGTGGTTCGTCATTCGCACAAACATTAAATGCCATAGGAAACGAAGCACCAACTATTAAAAGTGCTGCTTTCTTCAAAAAAGCGTTTAATACCATTCAAGAATTAATTTTAGACGATCAAATTCTTGCAGGACACGATATCGGAAGTGGTGGTTTAATCACTACTTTATTAGAAATGTGTTTTGCTGATGTGAATTTAGGAGCTAAAATAGATTTCTCTGTTTTTGAAGAAAAAGACATCATCAAGTATTTATTTGCGGAGAATATCGGAATCGTCTTCCAAGCGAAAGACAATGCGACGATTGAAGCTAAATTAAACGCTAAAGGAGTTGCTTTCTACAAATTAGGAAACGCTACTACCGATGCTACTTTAGACTTCGGTCCTTGTAAATTAGATATTGCAAAATACAGAGACATTTGGTTTAAAACTTCGTTTTTATTAGACCAAAAACAATCAAAAAACGGAACGGCACAAGAGCGTTTCAATAATTATAAAAACCAACCGTTACAGTATACGTTCCCTAAACACTTTACAGGTAAATTACCTGTCACTTCGAGCGCAGTCGAGAAGCCAAAGGCAGCTATTATTCGTGAAAAAGGAAGTAATTCCGAGCGTGAAATGGCAAATGCAATGTATTTAGCTGGTTTTGATGTCAAAGACATTCACATGACCGATTTAATATCAGGACGTGAAAATTTAGAAGACATTCAATTCATCGGAGCGGTTGGAGGTTTCTCTAACTCAGATGTTTTAGGTTCTGCCAAAGGTTGGGCGGGAGCCTTTTTATACAACGAAAAAGCAAAAACGGCTTTAGATAATTTCTTCAAACGCGAAGACACTTTATCAGTAGGAATTTGCAACGGTTGTCAGTTGTTCGTCGAATTAGAATTAATCCATTCAGAGCACGAACAAATGCCAAAAATGTTGTACAACGACAGTAACAAACACGAAAGTATTTTTACATCAGTAACCGTACAAGAAAACAAATCGGTGATGTTGTCTAGTTTGGCTGGAGCTACATTAGGAGTTTGGGTTTCGCATGGAGAAGGAAAATTCGAATTGCCATTAGGCGAAGAGCGTTACAACATTGTTGGGAAATATGCTTACGAAGGTTATCCTGCTAATCCAAACGGTTCTCATTATGATGTGGCCATGCTTTGTGATGTTACAGGACGCCATTTGGTGACCATGCCGCACATCGAGCGTTCTACCTACCAATGGAACTGGGCACATTATCCAAAAGACAGAAACGACGAAGTTTCTCCTTGGCACGAAGCGTTTGTCAATGCTAGAAAATGGATTGAAAAACAGTAAAATTTAATTAATTATATTTGGAAAGCGTTCTCGAGAGAGAGCGCTTTTTTTGTAATGTTTGTTTTCAAAATTGTTGTGGCATTACGCCTAGGCAAAATAGGCAATTCGTTAAAATCTTTCTCATTCAAAAAAAAATACGATTTATCTCATTGAAACCTATTCTAATTGGTATTTGATGCTTTTCAATTTCATTACTATTTTTCACGCAAACTAGCAGAAATCAATCTGTTAATTTAAAAAATACAATTTGTAATATTATTTTTATAAATTAGCTAAACTAATAATGTACGATGACTGTCACATTAACACCTACAACTAAGCGAAAATTATATGAGAAACTTACTTTCAACATTGACATTAGGTTTATTTATTTGCTTTCAAACAATAATTGCTCAATCAAAACCTGAAAAGTATTATGGTATAAATTTTGAAGAAATCAGCAAACAAGAATTTGAAAAATCTGTAAAAAAAGAGAAAGTTTTTAATTATAACCAATATAATATTGAAGATCATATTACTAAAATACTATATAAACGTAAAACGTCAGGAAAACTAAATAATGAAGAATTATCATTGTTAAAAAAGGAACTTAGTAAAATTGGACCTTTAGAAAATGAAATTACTATATTAATTTTCTACCCAGGAAAAGATGAATGTAATAATAGATCGAATAGTTTAAGTATAGATTTTTTTAGAAAAGAATACAAAAATAAACTTGATAGAATAACAAAATACAATCACTTTTGGATTTATAAAACTGATGAAGATTTAAAATATTATCATCCAGAAAAAATAAATTGGGAAAAGGATAACGATCGAGTAATTGAAAAGTTATTTTTCAAAATGCATTATCCATGTTTTAGTTCCGCAGTAGTAGATAGGTATGGTAATTATCGTTTGAACTTGGCTGAATTCTCAACTGACCAAATTGTAGAAGATGTAAAAATAATCAAAAAAAATATCGCTAAAAAATCCCTTCAATAATTTTATAAATTGAATGAAAATTCTTTCTTTGAAGTAAAACATTAAAAGTTAAATCTTTAATTGATTTTTATCCAAATCATTATGATACAATA
The DNA here is from genome assembly GCF_014281985.1 of Flavobacterium sp. GP15. Lineage (NCBI taxonomy): Bacteria > Pseudomonadati > Bacteroidota > Flavobacteriia > Flavobacteriales > Flavobacteriaceae > Flavobacterium > Flavobacterium sp. GP15. The sequence continues at coordinate 189,522 of NZ_JACFTC010000006.1, read as the reverse complement.
TAGATATCAATAGATAAAAGCATTAAATTTTAAGAGAAGAGTTTATTTGTTTTGACTTTATTCAAATTTTAATGATTTGAAAACAAGACACTTTAGAAAGATACTCTCCCTACTTTAAACATAAAATTTCATAAGTATTAAATGATTTGATACCATAAATAAATTTTAGATTAAATTATAATGTAAATAATAAAAATGATATCTAGATACGCAAGACATACTGATGATTTAGAGAAAATTGAAAAATTTTATTTAGAAGTCGTAGGACTAGAAAAAATTGGATCTTTTGAAAAACATAATAATTATAATGGAATTTTCTTAGGTCCTAAAAATGCTAATTGGCATTTAGAATTTACCACTTCAAGTGACCTACCAAAACGTAAGTTTGATCAAGATGATATACTTGTTTTTTATTTGAACTCTGAAATTGAATTAAATAAGATTAGGGAAACGATAAGAAAAAAGAATATAAAAACTGAAGTCTCTAAAAATCCATATTGGTTAAAAAATGGATTAATGATTTCAGATCCAGACGGATTTAATGTTATATTTTCGATCAAAGAACTTTACTTTAATTCCAATGATTATTTGACTAATTTAATAATTGAAAAAGGGATTAAACACTGGAGTGACTTAATTGATTTTACGCGAAAACTGGAATATGGAAGAAATTTAAACCGAGAAGATTTCTCACTAGTTCTTAAAGAAAAAAAGGGTACTTGTAGCTCTAAACATTCCTTTTTAAAAAAAGTTGCTGACCTAAATAATTTTCAAAACGTAAAACTCATCTTAGGTATATATAAAATGAACCATTTAAATACTCCAAAGATTGGAAACATACTATTAGATAATAGATTAGAATATATTCCAGAGGCACATTGTTACTTAAAATTAAATAATCTACGAATAGACATAACTAATAATAATTCTGATATTGAAAAGTTGCTACCTGATATTGTCGAAGAAATTGAAATTGAACCTGAACAAGTCAATGTTTTTAAAGTAAATTATCATAAAAATTACATAGAGATTTGGATAAAAGAAAACTTATTAAATAGGGACTTGGATAGCATTTGGCAAATTAGAGAACAATGCATAAAGAAACTGGAAGAATAGGATGCTAAAATTTATTGATCATAAAATTATCATTACGATTGATTTAATTTGAATTCATCACCCATTTATCAAAAGAATAAATTTCAATATTTCCTCTGTTGTCAAAATATAATCTGGTGTCATATTTTGAATGGCATTATTCGGCATAAAAGGCATATCAGCTGATGTTGGATTCTGAACCACGACAGTCCCTCCTGATTTCTGAATGGCTTGTAATCCCGCAGTGCCATCGGCATTGGAGCCTGAAAGTAAAATTCCTATTACATTACTGCTGTAAATTTCTGCAGCAGCTTCAAAAGAAACGTCAATACTAGGTCTGCTGTAATTTACTTTTTCAGAACTATCTAAAGCCAGAGTACCATTTTTTTCAAATAGCAAGTGGTAATTAGAAGGAACTACATATAAAAAGCCAGGCTCAAAAGGCATTTTGTCCTCAATAAATTTTAATGGAGTTTTTGATTTTATCTTTAATAATTCTTCTAAAGTTACATCATCAGAATGTTTTCTATGAAGGACAATTACCAATGCAAAGGACCGTATTGCTGGCAAATTAGGCAATATATCCATAAGTGCATGCAAGCTGCCCGCAGAGCCGCCAATAATGAGAACTTTACAGTATGCTGCTACTTTATTTTTCTCCATAATTTTTCTTTCTGCACTTGTTTGTATTTTCCTTGACCAATGGAGTATTTTATAGTTTCTTTGGTTCCTAATGCTAAGAAACCAAGTATAGAAAGACTTTGGTCAAATAAATTAATGGCTCTGCTTTGCAAATCGTTGTCAAAATAGATTAAAACATTGCGACAAAAAATCATATCAAATTCATTGAATGAGGTATCTGAAACGAGATTGTGTTGTGAAAAAACCATTTTCTTAATTAAATCTTCACTAAATTTTACATTGCCATAATTGGCAATATAATAATTAGAAAAATCTTCTTGTCCTCCAGAATCTCTATAGTTTTCAGAATAGTCTTTCATCATTCGCAACGGAAAAATTCCTTTTTTTGCCGTTTCTAAAACCTTCGAATTGATATCCGTTGCATACAATATTGATTTATGTAGCAAGCCAGCCTCTTTTAATAAAATAGCCATAGAATAAACCTCCTCCCCGCTAGAACAACCGGCATGCCAAATCCTTATAAAAGGTTTTGTCGCTAAAACAGGTAAAATTTCATTCCGCAAGACTTTATAAAAAGAAGGATCTCTGAACATTTCGGTTACATTCACTGTAATTTCATCAACAACTCTTTTGTAATAATCGGCTTCGTATTTCACTTTTGACAAAAAATCATAAAAACTGGAAAAACCATCTAACTGCATGATTCTATTAACACGTCTTTTTAAGGAAGCCCTAGAGTAATTTCCAAAATCAAAACCATAATATTCATAAACATCGTTAATAAAAGTATCTAATTCTATGTCCTCTATCATAATAAACTTAAATTTTAGATAAGGCTACAAGTAGTTTATCTACATCAACAGGTTTTGAGATATAATCATCCGCACCTGCTTCAAAGCATTTTTCTTTATCACCAGTCATCGCCTGAGCCGTTACTGCAATAATTGTTGTTGACTTGCGAGAAGGAATTTTTTTAATCAATGGAATAGCATCATAACCATCCATATCTGGCATCATCATATCTATTAAAACAGCATCGAAAATTTGATCTGTTTCTAAAAGTACTAACGCTTCTTCGGCACTCAAGCAAGAAAGACATTCATAAGATCTTGCACGTAACGTATTTACCAATGCAAAAATATTCCTTGGATCATCGTCAATAATTAAGAGTTTCTTCTTATTCATAAATTTAAATCAATTTTTAATTAAACTTTATCATACAACCACACTCTTAATAACGAAAGTAATTGGTCTATATCTACTGGTTTTGTAATATAATCTGAAGCGCCTGCTTTAATGCATTTTTCTCTATCGCCTGTCATAGCCTTGGCGGTAACTGCAATCAAAGGTAATGCTATCATTTTAGGATTGTTTCTAATTTTTTCGGCCGTTTCATAACCATCCATATTAGGCATCATCATATCTAGTAAAACAATATCAGTATCGGTATGTTCGGCTAACATTTTGATAGCTTCATTACCATCAAAAGCTGTTATCACATTCATCTTAAAAGCTTCTAAAGCTTTGGTGAGTGAATAGATATTTCGAACATCATCATCGACAATTAGAACTTTTTTATTATGTAAAATATTGTTGAGTTGATTTAACTTTTTAAAATTTTCTTTTTTATCATCGGTTCCTTTGTTCTCTTCCACCAAATGTAGAAAAAGAGAAACCTCATCTAACATTCTCTGATACGAATGAGCCGTTTTTACAATAATAGAATCGGCATATTTTTTAATTTTAACCTCCTCTTTTAGTGACAAACTTTTCCCTGTAAAAACAATTACAGGAAGATTTTCTAATCCAGGACTTTTCTTAACTCCTTCTAAAATCTCGTATGCTTGTTTATCGGGAATTCCCATATCAAGGATTACACAATCGATATCTTTTTTATTTAGCGCGTCTAAACCTTCAGAAACTTCACTTTTTATCTCCGAATTGATATTGTGATTTTCTAAAAAGAAAGCCAATGCTTTGGCATGTTTGGGATTGTCTTCTATAATTAAAACTTTTTGTGATTCCTTACTAATGATATGTTCTATTCGAGTAAAAACCTCTGGAATTCGATCAAAAGCAACCGGTTTATGAAGAAAGTCAACTGCACCTTGTAGCAAACTTTCCTGTTTTAATTTATGTGAGGACATAATATGAACTGGAATGTGCTTAGTTTGTGTGTGATTTTTTATTTCCTCTAATACTTCCCATCCACTTTTTATAGGCAACTCAATATCCAAGAGTATTCCAACTGGTTTGTATAAAATAGCAAACTTTAAGGCATAATCTCCTCGAACAGCCACAACTGTTTTATAGCCGTTTTGCCTGCTAAATGCTAAAAGTGATTTAGCAAAATTCATATCATCTTCGACAATCAAAATAACTTTATCACCAGATAAAATAGAATCTCTATCGTCTTCTATCTCCTCTGGAATTACTTCAGATATGTATTTCTTCTTAGTTTCTTTCTCTACAATAGTATTGTTTTCAGGAATACTTAGTAACGGTCTTTTATCAATTACTACTTTACTACTTTGAGATACAAATCGTGGCAAACATAAAGTAAAAGTACTTCCTTCACCTTCTACACTATTTAATAATATTTCGCCACTAAGTAATTTTGCCAATTCGCGACTGATCGATAAACCCAAACCTGTTCCGCCATATTTTCTTTTGGTTGAACCGTCTGCTTGCTGAAAAGCTTCAAAAACGAGTGGTTGCATGTCTAACGGAATTCCAATTCCAGTATCTTTTACAATGAAACAGATTATTTTGTCATCATCAGTATTTATTTTAATCTCTAGTGTTACAGAACCGCGATTGGTAAATTTTAATGCATTAGAAATTAAGTTTTTTAAAATCTGTTCTAAACGCATTTTATCTGTTTTAAGAATAATAGGAGCTTCATTGGCAATAATTTCAAATCCTATATTTTTTTCTTTGGCAACTTGCGTAAACAAACTAGATAAACCATCTGTTATTTCTTTCGTGGTAACATCTATAAACTCAAGCTCCATTTTTCCAGCTTCAATTTTAGATAAATCTAAAATTTCATCAATCAGTCCTAACAAGCTATTTCCTGAACTTTGAATTACTTGTGCAAATTCAATTTCCTCACTGTTCATACTCTGATTATTATTCTCTGATAATAACCTACTTAAAAGCAATATAGAGTTTAATGGAGTACGCAATTCATGTGACATATTAGCTAAAAACTCCGATTTGTAACGGGTTGACAACTCTAAAGCTTCTGATTTTTTTAAAATTTCAGTATTTTTTTCTTCTAATAAAATACTGCGTTCCGAGAGCTCTTCATTGGTTTGTTCCAATTCTTCTTGTTGTACTCTTAATTCTTCTTCAGAGGCTTGTAGTTTTTCTGTTTGTGTTTCTAACTCTGCGTTCATTGACTCTAACTCACTATGCTGAATGCGTAATTCTTCAGATTGTGCCTCAGTTTCTTCTAGTAATTCGAGTACCCTTTTTCTATTCTGAGTAGATTTTAAAGCAATTCCAATATTATTACTAATAATTTTTAAAAACTCTAAATGCAAGCTAGTAAAACCAGTGATACTGACTAATTCTAGCGCTCCTTCTACTTTATTATCTATTAATGGTAAAGCAACAATATGAGTAGGTTTTATTTCACCTAAGGCATAACTAATTTGAATATCTTCAGATGGAACTCCTTTGATCTCTAGCAGTTTTCCTGAAACAATCGTTTGTCCAAGTAAACCTTCTCCTTTTTTAATTTGTGTTCTATTTTTGTTAGGAACGTAACTATATCCTGCTTTTGCAAAAAGTGTTTCTCCTTCTAAAACATAAAATGCACCCGCACTACTATTGGTGTAAACACACAAAAACTCGATAATATCGTTTGATAATTCCTCAAGATTTTTATCTCCTAACATGACACTATTAAGATTAGCAATACCAGCTTGTAACCACTCTTTATCAGATAATAAAGTGAACGATTTTTTTAAAGAATTACTCATATTATTTAGTGAATCACCAACACTTCCTAATGCGTCTGCTTTACTATCATCTACTTTGATATCATAATTGCCTTTAGCTATATTTACTGCAATAGTGCTAATGGCTTCAATCCTTTGAGCTGTTTCTTTATCTTTTTGCAACAATTCTTCTTGCAATTTAGCACGTTCTGTAAAATCTCTTAAAATACGAATTAAGAATATTACTGAGATAAAAAAGGCTATGATAAATGCTACAATAATTAGAATTAAACTATAACTACCATAATCTTGTGAACTCTGATTACGATTTTTTAATTGCGTTTGCTCATTTTTTTCTACTTGTTTAAAATTCTCTCTTAATTCGTCCATCAACATTTTCCCTTCATTAAGATCAAATGTTGCTGTCAATTTTCCAAGGCGTTTTTTGTCAATTTGCTTATTGAGATATTGAAAATAATTGGCTCGGAGAACCTTTAATTCTTTTAGTGATTTTTGCTGTAAAGAATTGTTTTTTGTCAGATCATCGAGTTTGTTAAAATAGATATTTGATTCCAATTCGGCCTTTTTATACATATCAACAAACTGCTCGTTTCCTGTAATTAAAAAACCGCGCATGCTAGTTTGACCGTCCGTTAATACGGCTTGACCCTGATTCAAATTATAAATAATCTCTTGAGTATGATTGACCCAATAAACACTTTCTAATAATTTTTTGATACTAATATAAGAGGCTGTAGAACTTACTACTAATACCAGCAATGAAATCGTAGAACTTATTAATAAATTTCTTTTAAAATTACTTCTCATAAATTTTAATCTAATTGTTTTGAATATCATGTTGTAATGGCAAAACCAGGATAAAACTAGCCCCTTTGCCTAATTGACTTTTTGCAGTAATCAGTCCGTTGTGTTTTTCCATTATTTTTTTAGAAATGGCAAGTCCTATTCCGGTTCCTTCGTAAATAGAGCGATCATTCAAGCTTTGAAAAATAACAAAAATTCGGTCCAAATAAATTTCATCAAAACCAATTCCATTATCAGAAATAGTAATTCGGCAAAATTTACCTTCTGGTGAAGCTTGGCCTTCAAAATCCTTGGTTAAGATTAATTCTGAACTAATTTCAATGGTAGGAATAGCAACATTCCCTGAAAATTTGAGCGCATTTCCTATCAAGTTCTGAAACACTTGTCTTAACTGACTCGGAATACTATCAATTACGGGTAAATCACATATTTTTACCACGGCATTCTTATTTTCTATTTGATAATCAAAATCAGAAAGCACTTCTTGTAAAACTATATTTAAGTCTGTTTTTTCTAAAACCACTTTTGAGGACAATCTCGAATAAGCTAGCAAATCACTAATTAAAGTTTGCATTCGCTCGGCCGATTTCATTGTCCGATTTACATAATCTATTGCTTTTGGATTGTCCTTTAAATATAAGTCTTTCAGAATTCCGATAAAGATTTGAATTTTTCGGATTGGTTCATTCAAATCATGTGAAACTACCCAAGAAAACTGCTGTAATTCATGATTTTTAAATTCTAATTCTTCATTTTTTAAAACTAATTCTTTAGTTCTCTCAATAATTTTCATTTCTAAATTATCTTGAGCTTCGGTTCGAATAGCAATTTCTTTTGAAAGTAAATCCTTCATCACTTTCAATTCGTTCTGCTGATCGTAGATTTTTATAAATGTTTTTACTTTTAGAATTAACAAATCTGAATCTACGGGTTTTGTTATATAATCTACAGCGCCAGTTTCGTAACCTTTAAAAATATATTTCTTTTCTATGTTAATTGCCGACAAAAAAATAACCGGTATGTCTTTTGTTTTTTTGTTGCCCGATAAAATCTTTACCACTTCAAAGCCATCGAGTCCAGGCATCTGAACATCCATTATAATCAGGCTATAATTAATTTTTAAAATTTTCTTAAGCGCTTCCTCACCAGATTCTGCAGTATCAACATCGATATTGTGCAATTCTAATGTTTTTTTTAAGGCAATTATATTTGCTACAATGTCATCTACAATTAATATCATTTAATATGGGAGGTAAATCGTATGGTTTAATTAAATTAAAACCTTTCCGAAAATTGTTATCAAGTTTGAAAATAAATGAATTGAAAAAATTCATAAATCGTCCAAATTTATAAAAAAAATACAAAATATTCTTTCAAAACAGAGTAAGATAATTACATAATTCCCATCTTTAAAAGTCAAAGTTTACCTTAAATCTTATACTATTATTTTTAATTATTGAAACATTAAATAGATTCATTTACCCATTTAAATTTTATTAATCTAAGATCTTATATATTAAAAACAAAAGATTTTTTTTTTAAAAAAATCAACATACGCCTTTATTCTAATAGAGATTATAAGAGTAAAACGAAACCGTATTAATAAATCAATGCGTATTTTTTCAAAATATGCCAACACTTTAGAGACAAAAAGTCATATTAAAATAAACAATTCGCAATTAGTCATTTAATAGCTTACTTTTGCAAAAAAATTAGCATTGTGAATTACTTATCAGTTGAAAATATTTCCAAGTCTTTTGGAGAAAGAACACTTTTTGAAAACATTTCTTTTGGGATTAACAAAGACCAAAAAATTGCCTTTATAGCCAAAAACGGCTCTGGAAAAACTACAATTATGAGTATCATTAATGGTTTGGAAGAATCAGATACAGGTCAAGTAGTTTTGAGAAAAGGAATTAGAATGGCATTCTTGTCGCAAAACAATAATCTGCAAGAGGAATTAACTATTGAAGAAAGCATTTTTGCGTCGGATAATGAGATTTTGAAGGTGATTGAAGCCTACGAAAAAGCATTAGAAAATCCTGAAGATGAAGAAGCTTACCAAAAAGCTTTTGACGGAATGGACCAGCATAACGCCTGGGATTTTGAAACGCAATACAAACAAATTTTGTTCAAGTTGAAATTAGAAGATTTCAAACTGAAAGTAAAAAACCTTTCTGGTGGACAGAAAAAACGGTTGTCATTAGCTATTATATTGATCAATCGTCCTGATTTATTAATCTTGGATGAACCTACGAATCACTTAGATTTAGAGATGATCGAATGGTTAGAAAGTTATTTTGCCAAAGAAAACATTACCTTATTTATGGTAACGCACGACCGTTTCTTCTTAGAACGTGTTTGTAATGAAATCATCGAACTTGATAATGGAAAATTATACAACTACAAAGGGAATTACTCGTATTATTTAGAGAAAAAAGAGGAACGCATTGCATCTGAAAATGCGAGTGTGGATAAAGCACAAAACCTATTCGTAAAAGAATTAGAATGGATGCGCCGTCAACCAAAAGCGAGAACAACTAAATCTAAATCGCGTCAAGATGATTTTTACGATATTAAGGAGAAAGCACAAAGCCGTCGCCGAGAAAATAAAGTAGAGCTTGAAATAAATATGGAGCGTATGGGAAGCAAGATTATTGAGCTTCACAAAATCTCTAAAAAATTCAAGGATCATGTAATCATGGATAATTTTAGTTTTGATTTTCAACCCGGAGAACGTATCGGAATCATTGGTAAAAACGGAACGGGTAAATCGACTTTCCTAAATTTATTGACTGGTACTTTACCGCTTGATGGTGGAAAAGTAGTGATTGGAGAAACTATAAAATTAGGTTATTATACGCAAAGCGGTATTAACCCAAAACCAGGACAACGTGTCATTGATGTGATCAAGGAATACGGAGAATTTATTCCGTTGATGAAAGGGAAGTTGATTTCGGCTTCACAATTACTAGAGCGTTTTCTTTTTGACGCCAAAAAACAATACGATTTCGTAGATCGATTGAGCGGTGGCGAATTAAAACGACTGTATTTGTGTACGGTTTTGATTCAGAATCCAAACTTTTTGATTCTGGATGAGCCAACAAATGATTTGGATATTGTGACGTTAAACGTGCTAGAAAGCTTCCTTTTAGACTATCCTGGATGTCTTTTAGTAGTATCGCATGACCGTTATTTTATGGATAAAATTGTAGATCACTTGTTCATCTTTAGAGGTCAAGGAGTGGTAGAAAATTTCCCAGGTAACTATTCTGATTTTAGAGCCTATGAAGACAGTACTGATGTGGCTCAAAAAGAGGAAAATAAAGCCGAGAAGAAAGATTGGAAACAAAATAATCCTACTGGAAACTTAACTTTCAACGAGCAAAAAGAATATCAGAAAACAGAAAAAGAAATTAAGGACTTAGAAGCTCAAAAAATTTCGATTGAACAGCTTTTTGCAGAAGGAAAAGTAGCTGATGATAGTATCGAAAAAAAGGCAAATGAATTACAAAACATCATAAACAAAATAGAAGCAAAAGAAGAACGTTGGTTTGAATTGAGTGCTAAGATGGAAGGATAAAACTTCTTATATCTCAAGACAAATAGTATTTCTATTTAGTATTAAAAAACCCAAATAATTTTAGTCAAAACTAAAGTTATTTGGGTTTCTTTTTTATAAAAAAAAGTTTTACTCGTAAGAAAAATGTTAATAAACTGTTACACTAATAATTAGTATGCTGTAATATCTTCTATATTTGGAACGCTAAAAAGAACGATAGTATCTTATAATCAATTCAATAAAGCGCTAAATTAGAAAACATCATTAATCATCAAATCAATTTTTCAAAAAAAATGCAAAAAATCATCATCCAATCGTTTCTACTTCTATTGCTTCATCAAATAGGAGTTGCACAGAACATTAAAGGTAAAATAATAGATGCCACTACTCAAGAAAGTATTCCCTATGCGAATATCAGAGTAAACGATTCTGAAAATTTAGTTTCTAATGCCGAAGGTTTTTTTACACTTTCAGAAAGTAATAGCTCAGAGCAAACAAAACTTAGCATTTCCTATTTAGGATATGCCAATCAGCAAATTAATGTTGCTGATTTGAAAAAATCAAATTTTATTATTCAACTTGTTCCCGCTGTTTATGAATTGAATGATGTTACTATATCCAATGTAAAACCAAATCCTGATCAGATTATGGCGAATGTCAAAGCCAACTTGAAAAGCAATTATGTAAGTGATGGTACACCATCAAAAGATATGGTGTTTTACAGACGATCGGACTATTTTAAACCTAAGACAATTGATGTGGAAATAGAAAAATCAACAGGATTTACCAAACAAACCCTTCAAAAAGCAAATGCTGATATCAAAAATTTTTCTAATAATCTAATTACTCACCCGCCTAAAGAATTTACGGATATTCTTGGTAATTATTACACCACCAATGTAAAAAAAGAAAGCAAAACTTCATTCGTTTCAAAATTAGAAGTTTTAAAAGCAACCAAGTTAAAAAATGAAGGTAGCGCTACTTCCTCTGAGGATTTAGAAAAAAAAGCGATGAATATGATGTTGCAACACCTTGATTCTACTAAATATTATCGAGTAAAAAGTGGGCTTTTTGGCTCTCGTGATTCCATCTCTTTGCGAAAAGATTTTAATAGCAGAAAAAATAAAAAAATAGGTATTGAAGCAAACAATCAGTTGACTAGCGCTAAAAGGAATATTACATCATTTTTGTCACAAAATAACTTTGCTCAGACCAAGAAATTTAATTTTATAACAGACCCAGATCTTTATAATTATACCTACGAAGGAACGACCTATTTTGCTGATAATGAATTTGCCTATGTAATAACCTTTAAACCTAGAAGAAGTAAAGCAAAGTTTTCAGGAAAATTATATGTTTCAGAAAACGACTATGCTGTATTAAGAGTAGACTATACCTTAGATGAAGGCGAGAAACTAGAGGGTTTTAACATGAAATTGCTATTAGGCATCAAAGTGTCTCAGAATGTGAGCAAGGGAACAATTATTTTTCAAAAAAAATCAGAAGGAAACGGCTATTATTTGCAATATGCAACAATAGATTCAGGAATGTATTTTTATGTGAATCGCCCATTAAAATTTATTGAGTTAGCCAAAGGAGAGAAAGATGTACTTTCACTTGACATGAAAATAGAGGGAAACGCAAACTCTACTACTGAATTCCTAAACATATCAAGATCAAAAATAGCTACTGAAACAATTGAAAAAATAAAAGAAGTTGACTTTAAATTTCTAAATGTAAAATCCTACGATGCTAGTATTTGGAAACAATATAATGCTATAGAACCACAAGAAGAAATGAAGCGTTTTAAAGCTATAAATTAACTATTTAAAACATACTGATTCTGGATCATTAGTGTTTTATATAGTTTTCTAAAAAAATATTGGTTATTAATTGTAAAATATTAATACAGCAATTTTGCTGTTTTTACAAAAATGAGAAAATTTGAAAATGTTAGAAATTTGATAAAATAAAAAGATGCTTCAACAATCAATTAGTCGACTTGAATATGTAACTGAAACAATTCCTGAAATTCTTAGTAAAATTGAAGATGAAATTTTTTCTAAAAAACACTCTGCAAATAAGTGGAGTATAAAACAAATTATTGGACATTTAATTGATAGCGCTACAAATAATCATCAAAGATTTATACGTGGACAATTTGAAGAAAATCCAGAAATAAAGTATGATCAAAATAAATGGAATGAATATAATTTCTATCAAGAAATTGAAAAAGAACAAATAATTTCCTTTTGGAAAGTTTACAATAAACAACTCATTGAAATCATCAAAAGAATACCAAAAGAAAATTTAATACGAGAAATAAAAATTAACGATAAAAATTTGACTTTGGAATTTTTAATAATTGATTATGTTGTTCATTTAGAATATCATTTAAAGCAAATATTGAAAGAATAAAAAAGAAACGTAAAACAACCTTTTTCAGTAAGTAAGGCTTTAATGGGATTACAGTTTTTATTTATATCGTTACTTAGCATAAACACTCTACTTCTAAATTTTCCAACCATGGCAAACGAAGAGACAACAAGAAGTTTAAAATCAATAAATAAAACAAATTATGAAAAAATACAATTCTAAATCTTTTCTAAATAAAGAAATTAAGTTAATACCAACTATTATTCTGGCAGGTATTGTATTTTTTTTCATATTTAAATTAGGAAAAGATTGCGCCAATTATGATAAAAGACATACTGAAATTACAAATGAATTCAAGTAATTATTTACAGTATTTTGATAATTTATAATAAAAAACCACAACAGAATTAGATCAAGTTGTGGTTTTTTTATTGAAGTTATTTTTTTTACCAAGGAATCGGATTGTAGTCTTTTAAGAATTTACCGGACCAATGTTTTCCTGTATTAATTCCGTCAAAAAGCGGATCCATTACTCGGGCTGCACCATCAACAATATCTAATGGTGGCTGAAAATCTTCCTCTTCTTGTTTCTTTTTGGCTAACTCAGCCGGATCTTCGTCAGTTACCCAACCGGTATCAACGGCGTTCATAAAAATTCCAACTTTAGCTAATTCTCCTGCTGCCGTGTGGGTAAGCATATTTAGCGCCGCTTTCGCCATGTTCGTGTGTGGATGACGCGCTTCTTTAAAAAAGCGATGAAACTTCCCTTCCATGGCAGAAACGTTTATAATGTGTTTTTTTCCTGTATTTTCTTTTTTCATCACTTCCGAAAGGCGGTTGCATAATACAAAAGGCGCTACCGAATTAACGAGTTGTACTTCGATCATTTCAGTAGTTTCTATTTGACCTAATTTCAATCGCCAACTATTTGTTTTCCTTAAATCGACTTGCTGCAAGTCGGCATCAAGTTCTCCTTCTGGAAAAACTTCATTTGCCACTATGGCATTATCAAATGAATACGGAATTTGAGATAATTTAGCCGAAGCTCGCAAACCAATTCCAGGTTCTGGTCCGTGCCAAGTTACTGGCATATTTTGATTGGAAGAGGCGCCAGAAGTCAATATCTTCAATTCATCCAAACAATTGGTGTGATCTAATAATAATTCTTGTGCTTGTTTGGGCAAATCAGAAAGTAAGCGTTCTTCATTCTGCATCAAATGGGTGTAAAACCCTGCAGGACGTCGTACCGTTTGTGCCGCATTATTAATTAGAATATCCAATCGCTCGTATTTCTGTTCTATAAAATTGCAGAATATTTCGACACTTGGAATATGTCTTAAATCCAATCCATGTATTTTTAAGCGATGTCCCCAATCTATAAAATCGGGTTCTTTAGAAAAACGCAAAGCCGAATCTACCGGAAAACGAGTTGTTGCAATCACCGTTGCTCCACCGCGCAAAAGCATTAGTGTAATGTGGTATCCAATTTTAAGTCGAGATCCCGTAATTACTGCTACTTGTCCTTTTACATCGGCAGTTTGAAAACGTTTGACATAATTAAAATCACCACAATCGGTACACATCGTATCATAAAAGTGATGCATCTTTGTAAATGGTGTTTTACATACATAACAATTTCTAGGGGTTTCTAATTCTAATTGCTCTTTGCTATTAAGCTCATTAAAAGCCAATAATTTTGGAGCTACAAACACACTAGCTTCACGAGCATAACGAATTCCGGTTTCTTTACGTGCCGTTTTATCTTGCTTTTCTTTCTTGCGTTTTGCCACTAATCTTCCATCCTTTTTTCTGCGAGAAAGCTCATCACGATCTGGTCTCGAAAACTGTCCCGCTGCTTTTATCAAAGCTGTTCTTTGCTCTTTTTCGATATCAAATATTTGATCAGTATCAGCGTTTAACTGTGACAAAATGGCGATACATCTGTCAATTTCATTTGAGGTTATAGCAATCGTAGGCGCTATTTCATCTTTCGTCATCATAAAAAACGGGAATTATTCTTAGTGTAAATTTCAAGTCGGCAAATATAGTTTTTTAAAAGTTTACGAGATCAGTTTAACTCATTTTCGAAAAGAATCACGCCATAACAAAAAATACTTTTTACCCATACTCTTGAAACAATCTGTCGTAATTAGTAAAATTTGTGTTTAATGTAAAGAATTCTCTGAGTATCTTCGCTTTTTTTTGTGCAACTCTGTGTAATAAACCTTTATGTTATTTCAAGTAAAATCATATCTAAAATTTCTTTGGCAGTCCAAAAACGAGCATGCAGTTCATTCTCCATTTGTCTTTAATTTATTGACAAAATGCTTTTATGATCGTAAAACAATACCAGAATATGAGGTTTTAAAAAAGTTTAGGAAATCACTTTTAGAAAACAAAAACACTATTGAAGTCACTGATTTTGGTGCGGGTTCTAAAGTTTTTAAATCTAATAAAAGAGAAATTTCAAAGATTGCTACAACTGCGGGAATTTCAACAAGAAGAGCCCAATTATTATACCGTATTGTAAATTATTTTCAACCTTCTTCCATTTTAGAAATAGGAACTTCAGTAGGATTAGCAACTGCTGCACTTTCTCTGGGAAATAAAAAGGCACAAATCACAACTTTAGAAGGCTGCAAAAACACCTTATCTGTTGCGCAAAATCAGTTGCAAAAATTCAAATGCATGAATATTGAATTTTTAAATTCAGAATTTAGTCATTATTTAAAAAACAGCGATTTAAAATTTAAACCATTTGATCTTATTTATTTTGACGGAAACCACCAAAAACAAGCTACTTTAGATTATTTTGAAGCATTACTTCCTACAGTTACCAACGAAACGGTATGGATTTTTGATGATATTCATTGGTCAAAAGATATGGAAGAGGCCTGGAAAATAATACAAAAACATAATAAAGTTAGCGTAACGATAGACACGTTTCAATGGGGATTTGTATTTTTTAGAAGAGAACAACCAAAAGAACATTTCATCATTCGCGTATAGATTATTATATTTGCAATCTAAATATACTACATGGACATCAAACAGATCTTCGAGAATAACCGCAATTGGATTGCAAAAAAGCTTCAAAGCGACGAAAAATATTTTGACAAATTAGGCGACGGACAAACTCCTGAATTCCTTTATATAGGTTGTTCTGATAGCCGCGTTTCTGCCGAAGATCTAATGGGATTAGAACCTGGACAAGTTTTTGTACACAGAAATATTGCTAATATGGTTCCCAATACAGACCTTAATTCGATGTCTGTTATTAATTATGCCGTAACGAGTTTAAAAGTAAATCACATTGTAGTTTGTGGCCATTATGGTTGTGGCGGTGTACTTGCTGCCATGCAACAAGCCGATTTAGGAATTTTAAATCCATGGTTAAGAAACATACGTGATGTATACCGTCTTCACAGACAAGAGCTTGATGCAATAGAAGAGGAAGGTCAAAAATACAAAAGATTAGTAGAGTTGAATGTTCAAGAACAATGCATCAACGTGATTAAAACCGCTGAAGTTCAGAGAGCCAATAGACAACGCAATCTAAAAGTGTACGGATGGGTTTTTGATATTCACAACGGAGAATTAATAGATTTAAATATCGATGTTGATGCTATCTTTAAAGAAATTACATCCATTTATAAAATAGCGGATTAATAAAATAATCCTATTCATTTAAAATTTACAATAAAGGCTGTTTCAAAATTATTGAAACAGCCTTTTATACATTTATTCGTTATCGTAAAAAGGTAACCAAAAAAAATGACAGCCATTACTGACTGTCATCTCCCTATTGAATTAACTATTCCTTATTCTTTAGCTTATTGTTTAGCTTTTTTCATTTCTTCTGATTTAGCTCCCATTCTATTTAGAGTGTACATCGGTGCAAATTTAATTTTTAAACCAGCAATTTTTCTATTGTCTTCAGAAGAAAGACCTTCTTTTTCTACTGTATTTTTTCTGCTATCCAAGGCTTCATACATTGCTTTTACTTCATCCCAATCTTCACGAGAATATTTGTCTTTGTTGTTTTCTACAGTATGAACAAATTGTTGGTAAACACTATGAATATTAGCGGCATTTACCCAACCAAAATTCATATCATCACCTATTTTTCCTTCACCAAACAAAGCATTTCTCATTTGTTGTTTTGGATTTGCAGCAGCAGCGGCAGCCATTTTTTGAGCTTCAACTTTAACTTTTAAAGCTTCATATTTTGCTTTACTAGCATCAATTCTTGCTTGAGATTCAGCATTATCTTTCATATCAGCTATAGCAACTTCAGCTTCTCCTACTCTAGTTTGGTATGAAGATTCAATACCTTCCCAATTTTGAGCTGCTTCAGCTTCAGCTACGTTTCCAAGAGAATCTACGTAAGTTACGTACGAATCAACTTTTTTCTTTGCTTGTTCTGCTTTTTCATCTTTACATGATGTAAATCCTATAGCCATTACTGCTAATCCTAATACTAGTTTTTGAGTTTTCATAATTTTTGATTTAATTAATTATTATGAAACAAATGTATATCAGATTGTTAATTATTCAATAATAAACCAATAATTATACAACTAATCTTAAAAATTGTGAAATAACACAAAAACTTAGTTGAATTATAAAAATATTAACTAAAATAATATAAAAGTTTATAACTTGTTTTAGCTTATAAACCACTAGAAAAATCATCTAAATCGCACTATTAAACTAAACTTAATAATGTAGAAATTAAAATTCATTATTCTAAACAGTGTAACAAATTAAAAAAAAGACTACTTATTAATAGTTCAAAAGTTTTTGTACTTTTAAAATCTAAATTAATAGTAGCCTGAGCAAAGTCTAAGGTTAAAAATCATACATTCTAATGGCAAACCCGCTAATAAAAATAACGAATATCAAAAGAGATTTTGTACTTGGAAATGAAATCGTTTATGTTCTAAAAGGCATTGATTTAGAAATAAATAAAGGCGAATATGTAGCTTTAATGGGTCCTTCGGGATCTGGAAAATCTACCTTAATGAACTTATTAGGATGCTTAGACACCCCTACTTCTGGGAATTACATTTTGAACGGAAAAGATGTAAGCAAAATGAAAGATGATGAGTTAGCCGAAATAAGAAACAAAGAAATAGGTTTTGTTTTTCAAACCTTCAACCTTTTACCTAGAACAACTGCCCTAGATAATGTGGCATTACCCATGATATATGCAGGTTTTTCTAAATCAGAACGCAACAAACGAGCTACCGAAGTTCTAGAACAAGTAAATCTTGCCGATAGAATGGATCACCAACCCAACCAACTTTCTGGAGGACAACGTCAGCGTGTAGCAATCGCTAGAGCTTTAGTCAACAAACCATCTATCATTCTGGCCGATGAACCTACCGGAAATCTAGACAGCAAAACCTCATTAGAAATCATGAAACTATTTGGTGACATCCACTCCAACGGGAATACCGTTATTCTAGTAACTCACGAGGAAGAAATTGCCGCTTATGCAAATAGAATCATTCGTTTGCGCGATGGATTAATAGAAAGTGATACCACAAAATAATTTTTTTTCAAGGAGCTAATCCGGCTATCCGCTACAATCTTTATTGCTCTTTCACGCCTCTAAAAAGGCTAAAATAGCAATAAAGGATTTTCACTACTATCCGGGCTAGGAACGAGTTGTAAAAAGAACTTCTATAATAGTAAAAAAGAGTTTTAAACTTTTACAGAAGGCTTAGTTTTAGTAATAAATCCATTTGAAGTTTCTTCTATTTCAAGAATCAAATTAATAGCCTAAATTTGATCCACAACACTAATTCAAAAAAATGAAAGTATATACAAAAACGGGAGACAAAGGAACGACAGCTCTTTTTGGAGGAACTCGAGTACCTAAAGACCACGCCCGAATAGAAAGTTACGGAACCGTAGATGAGTTAAACTCCTATATCGGATTAATTCGTGACCAAGAAATGAATATCCATTACAAAGAAATTTTAATCGAAATTCAAGATCGCTTATTTACAGTGGGAGCCATTCTTGCTACTCCACCAGAAAAAGAGGTCATGAAAAACGGAGAATTACGATTAAAAAAACTAGGAATAATTGAATCTGATATCGAATTATTAGAAAATGAAATTGACGCTATGGAAGAAGCCTTGCCGCCAATGACACATTTTGTACTTCCTGGAGGACACACTACTGTGTCATATTGTCATATTGCACGCTGTGTTTGCCGTCGAGCAGAACGTCTAGCCGTTCATTTAAGTCATAATGAACCCGTTGCCGAGATTGCAATTAAGTACTTAAACCGACTTTCTGACTATCTTTTTGTGTTGGCACGAAAGTTGTCTCATGACTTGAATGCTAACGAAGTGCAATGGATACCGAGGAAGTAAGTTTTCAGTCCTGAAGCTTTAAGAAAAGAGTAATGGTTTTTTAATTTTAGAGGTATTCAAAATGAAAAAATTGTTAATTTAAAGTCAAAAATCTGAAATCAATTTAAACGTTCTTAACTTTAACTAAAAATAAATCATTTTTTACTTGTCTCTTTCAGTAAAAATTTTATTTTTGCACAAAACTAAATCGACAACAAATGTATTGGACATTAGAATTAGCATCCTATCTTAGTGATGCCCCGTGGCCTGCTAACAAAGACGAACTTATTGACTACGCTATTAGAGCAGGAGCTCCATTAGAAGTAGTAGAAAACCTTCAATCTATAGAAGATGAAGGCGAGATATATGAATCAATGGAAGAAATATGGCCAGATTATCCTACTGACGAAGATTATCTTTGGAATGAGGATGAATATTAAAAGGTAACCCAATTAAAAAGTCTCTAAAGAGGCTTTTTTTGGTTTAAAGTCTCAAAATTAAAAAAAATAGAAATAAAAACATATCATGAGTTTCATAAATAGCCTTATTAAAGTCTTTGTTGGCGATAAGTCACAAAAAGATGTAAAAGCATTACAACCTTATCTTAACAAAATTAAAACGTTCGAAACTCCTTTAATGTCATTAACCAATGATGAACTTAGAGGACGCACCCTATTTTTTAAAGAAAAAATAAAACAAGATCGTTCCGAAAAAGATGCCAAAATTGCCTCTCTTAAAAAGGAAGTAGAAAGTATCACGGATATTGATAAAAGAGAAGACATTTACATCGCTATTGATGCTCTTGAAAAAGAAGCTTACGATATTTCGGAAAAAACATTAATGGAAATTCTTCCAGAAGCTTTTGCTGTAGTAAAAGAAACAGCAAGACGTTTCAAAGACAATTCTCAAATTGTAGTTACAGCAACTCCAAAAGACAGAGAATTATCTGCCACAAAAAGCTACATTACTTTAGACGGAGACAACTCAGTTTGGAGTAACACATGGAGTGCTGCAGGAAAAGAAATTACCTGGGATATGATTCACTATGACGTACAATTAATTGGCGGAATGGTGTTGCACGAAGGAAAAGTGGCAGAAATGCAAACTGGTGAAGGAAAAACATTAGTGGCAACTTTACCATTGTACTTAAATGCATTAACAGGAAACGGTGTGCATTTAGTAACTGTCAATGATTATTTGGCAAAAAGAGATAGTACCTGGAAAGCGCCTTTATTCGAATTTCATGGTATGACTGTAGAATGTATTGACAACTACCAGCCCAATTCTGATGACAGAAGAAAAGCGTATGATGCAGATATAACTTACGGAACTAATAATGAATTTGGTTTTGATTACTTAAGAGACAACATGGCACATTCGCCAAATGATCTGGTACAACGCAAACATAATTATGCTATTGTCGATGAGGTCGATTCAGTATTAATTGATGATGCAAGAACACCATTAATTATCTCTGGACCAGTCCCTCAAGGAGACCGTCATGAGTTCATGGAAATGAAACCAAAAATCGAAAACCTAGTGGGGCTTCAACGTCAATTAGCAAACGGTTTTTTATCAGAAGCTAAAAAATTAATAAAAGAGGGAAATACTAAAGAAGGTGGATTCCAATTATTAAGAGCTTACCGAGCATTACCAAAAAACAAAGCATTAATTAAGTTTTTAAGTGAAGAAGGAATTAGACAATTGCTTCAAAAAACAGAAAACCATTACATGCAAGATAACAATAGAGAAATGCACAAGATCGATGAGGCATTGTACTTTGTTATTGAAGAAAAAAACAATCAAGTAGAATTATCGGACAACGGAATAAAATATCTTTCTGGAGATACTGATGCTGACTTTTTTGTACTTCCAGATATTGGAACAGAAATAGCTGCTATCGAAAAGAAAAAATTAGACAAAGACGTTGAAGCAGAAGAAAAAGAAAAATTATTTCAAGATTTTGGTGTAAAAAGTGAGCGTATTCACACTTTAACACAACTTCTAAAAGCCTACACTTTATTTGAAAAAGACACAGAATATGTGATCATGGATAATAAAATCATGATTGTAGATGAGCAAACGGGTCGTATAATGGATGGTCGTCGTTACTCTGACGGATTACACCAAGCGATTGAAGCTAAAGAAAATGTAAAAATTGAAGCAGCAACACAAACCTTTGCAACAGTAACTTTGCAAAACTACTTTAGAATGTACAACAAACTGGGTGGTATGACAGGAACTGCTGTTACTGAAGCTGGTGAGTTATGGCAGATATATAAATTAGACGTTGTAGAAATTCCTACGAACAGAGGAATGGCACGATTGGATAAAGAGGATTTTATTTATAAAACGACTCGTGAAAAATTCAACGCTGTTATTGAAGACGTAACAGAATTATCAAAAGCAGGAAGACCAGTACTTATTGGTACTACTTCAGTAGAGATTTCTGAATTATTGAGCCGAATGTTAAAAATGAGAGGGGTTACACATAATGTGTTGAATGCCAAAATGCACAAACAAGAAGCTCAAATTGTTGAAGAAGCAGGAAAACCAGGAGTAGTTACTATTGCAACAAACATGGCTGGTCGTGGTACGGATATTAAATTATCTGCCGAAGTAAAAGCAGCTGGTGGATTAGCAATTGTAGGTACAGAGCGTCATGACTCTCGTCGTGTAGACCGTCAGTTACGTGGTCGTGCAGGTCGTCAAGGAGATCCAGGAAGTTCACAGTTTTATGTTTCTCTTGAAGATAATTTAATGCGTTTATTTGGCTCTGAAAGAGTAGCCAAAGTAATGGACAGAATGGGATTGCAAGAAGGAGAAGTGATTCAACATTCGATGATGACAAAATCTATCGAGCGTGCTCAGAAAAAAGTAGAGGAAAATAACTTTGGTGTTCGTAAGCGTTTGTTAGAATATGATGACGTTATGAATGCACAACGTGAAGTAGTTTACAAACGTCGTCGTCATGCGTTGTTTGGAGAGCGTTTGAAATTAGATATTGCTAATATGCTTTATGATACCTGCGAATTAATTGTAGATCAAAATAAAGGAAGTAATAATTTCAAAAACTTCGAATTTGAATTGTTTCGTTATTTCTCTATTACTTCACCAGTTACCGAAAGTGAGTTCAATAAATTGAGCGAAATGGAGCTAACAGGAAAAGTATATAAAGCGACATTAGAATATTATACTGAGAAAACAGCAAGAAGCGCAAGAGAAGCCTTCCCTATTATAAAAAGTGTTTACGAAGATAAAAACAACCAATTTGAGCGTATCGTAGTTCCTTTTACAGATGGAATTAAATCGTTGAATGTCGTAACTGACTTGAAAATGGCTTATGATTCTCAAGGAACGCAACTAGTGGCTGATTTTGAGAAAAACATTACATTAGCAATTGTTGATGAAGCGTGGAAAAAACACTTGCGTAAAATGGACGAATTGAAACAATCGGTTCAATTAGCAGTTCACGAACAAAAAGATCCTTTACTAATTTACAAATTAGAAGCTTTTAATTTGTTTAGAGCAATGATTGACAACGTAAACAAAGAAGTAATTTCTTTCTTATTCAAAGGGGATTTACCAGCTCAAGAAAATCAAAAAATTCAAGAGGCAATAGATGTTGCTCCAAGAGAAGATTACGAGTTGAGTAAAGATGAGATTCCTAATAGTGAAGCTGCAAATCGTGAAGCGGGAGAAACCCAACCACGTCAAGTTACCGAAACTATTACGAGAGATATGCCAAAAATAAATCGTAATGATAACGTTACGGTTCAAAACGTGGCTAACGGACAAATACAAGAAATGAAATACAAAAAAGCCGAAAGCTTAATCGCTTCAGGACAATGGGTATTGGTGAACTAAAAGCCCTTTTATTTCTAAACAATAAAAACTCCACTGCGCAAGTAGTGGAGTTTTTTTATGCTTTTTTTTAGGAGCTAATCCTGCTGTGCGCTGTATCTTTTATTTTAGGATGCCACTATCGCTTCCTCCTAAAATAAAAGGATGCCGCTTCCATCAGGGCTAGGTGATCTAGATAAATTGAGAGTTTTTACGGTTTTCCGTAAGTATATTCTGTTGAGAGGAATTACTTTTGAAAACTAATTTTATATCAGCAATTTCGGAATAAAATTATATATTTGAAGAACGAGTAAAAAACAGAGTGAACTTTCGCCTATACATTTAGAAATGGGTGTATTGGTGCGACTTTGAAGCGCATATATACAAGTTAGCGGTAAGACGCCCTCGAAATTAAAACAGAACCAACTGTGATATTACAATTAAAGAAGGATTTATTAGAAAAAAACTCAAAAGATATTTACAGAAAATATCTTTTGGGTCAGAAAGTATGGTATTTTTCAAATTATTTTGGAGATGAAAATCATTCCATTAAATACGATGAACTAAAGTATTTTATTTCAGAAAAGCTTGATGTACATTTTAACAACGTAGCAATAGTCGGAAGTGCAAAAACTGGAATAAGTTTTAACCCAGGAAAGAAATATAAACTTTTCGATGAAAGTTCAGATTTTGATATAATTATTGTTTCTCCAAAACATTTTAATAAATTATGGACAGCATATGTTGAAATGTTTTATCGAGGCGTCCCGATGGCCGAATATGGTGAAGTATCTAAATTTATATTTAAAAAATTTATATCTCTAAAAAATCCAACGCTGAAACATCCTGAAATAATTAGTTGGCTAAAAACTGTAGAGCCTCTTGTCAAAGATTTGCAATTGTTTTTCGGTGTGGAACAACAAGTTAATTATAGAATATACGATTCATGGGAATCTGTAGAAAATTATCACTATTTTGGCATAGGACTTTTGAAGAATAAAGTTTTAAAAAATCATAAACGCGAACAAAAAATAACTCAAATACTTTTATCAATAATAAATTATAAAAATGGCAACAATAAATGATCAAATAAATATAGAACCTCAAAAAGTAAAATGGGTTATTGATTTAATGAATGCAAGTTTATTAACTGTTGATAATAGTTTCCAAAGAAATTATGTATGGTTAGAAAAACATCAAATTAAATTAATAGAAACCATACTTCTTGGATTTCCTATACCGGAAATTTATTTATGGCAGAAAGACACTGATTCAAAATCAGGAAATATGAAATTTAGTATAATTGATGGACAACAACGATTAGGTGCAATATTGAATTTTATAAATGATGAATTTTCTCTACAAGCAATAGCGATAGATGAAAAAAATTTAAAAATGAATTTTGTAGGTAAAAAATTTAGTGAACTTTCCGATGATGAAAGAAGCGCTATTTGGAAATTTAAACTTTCATTAAGAATAGTTGGAGAAGAAGTAGAAAGAAATGATGTGGTAAATATGTTTTTAAGGTTAAACAGTACTAATATGTCACTAAATCCTCAAGAACTTAGAAATGCTGAATTTGAGGGATTATTTATAAAAGCAGCAGCAGAAATTGCGGAAAATCAATTTTGGAAAAAACATACTATTTTTTCTATACAAGATTTACGTAGAATGAATGATATACAGCTAATTAGCAGTATTCTTTTGTTTTTTAGAATGGGTATTGGAGAAGATACAACTCAAGCGAACTTTAATAAAGTATATGACTTATATAACGAAGAATATTCTGAAAAAGAAGAGGATCAAAAACTATTTTATTCGATAATTTCAGAAATTGAGAAAATTATTAACAATGAAAAAGATGTAGAAAGATTTATACGAAAAAAGACGCATCTATATACTTTATTTTTATTAGTGTATTATTTTATAAGAAAACAAGGAGGAATTAAAGATAAACAAATTTCTTCTTTCAAAAATTTTGTACTTGCATATAATGATGCTAATTATGCGCAACAAGTTTTCGATAAAAATACTCAAGAAGATATCCAAGAATATAAAAAACTTAGTTCAACAGGAACTCAAGGCAAGACTAACCGAATTCGTAGAAATGATATTCTTAAAAAAATATTAGAATAAAGTCCAGCTGCTAACAGCTAAGACTTTGTTGGGCTTGAAAACCCGATAGGCGGATTTGTAATCCGTGCCAATTCCAACAACCCGAATAGTCGGGATCAAGAGGCTAAAATGCCTCTTTTTTTTTGCAGTAAAAGGAGAGTGATTTTTCTCGTGTTTTCGTTAACTTTTTAGTCACCGTTAAAACAATTATTTTTAATAGATAATTAGTTCGTTTTGAAGATATTAGAGGTTTATAAAAGGTTTGACTTCAGTAGCAGTGTAGAAAAAATTGCGAGAATTAAAAATCCATCCTTCTCGATTTAAACACTATGGAGAAAAACTTCAGCTGGAATACTGAAATAATTTTTTAATTTTTGAGCCATTTTTAATGTTATTTCACGCTTTCCAGTAAGTATTGCCGAAACGTGTCCTTTACTTCCTATAATTGATTCAAGGTCTTTTGCTTTTAAACCCATTTCTTCCATTTTGTATTTTATTACTTCTAAAGCGTCAAGTTGTGGTAAATGGTAATTTTTATCATCAAAATCTTTCACTAAAACTAAAAGCAAGTCTAGTTCATCGCTTTCTAAAGTGTTGGGTTTTGCGTGAAATAGCTCCATTAATCTGATTGATGCTTTATTATAATCTTCTTCCGTTTTTAATACTTTCCAGTTCATAGTTATTGCTTTTTATAGTTTAAAATCGCTATATCAAAAACAACGGTTTCAACATTAATTTTATCATAATCTTTATGAGTCCCAAACCAAATTACATAACAAGCTGTTTGCAAAAAATTTATTGAAACAACTAAACGAAAATCATTTCCTTTTATATTGAAAACAACTCTATCATTATTTACAATACTTGCATTTCCATAAACACTCTTAAGTTCATTGAAATTTTTAAAATTTAGTTTTGTAAATTCGTTATACCAAATTAACAATTGCGTTTTTGCAATTGGATATTTTTCGATATAAAATAAAATTGTTTTCTTTACAAGAATTTTCATTTGACAAATATACTTTTAAGTTTTCAATTTGCAAACTTTTTATTCTTGATTTGAATTATGATGAGTAACAATAATTAGTCATCTACACTTTAAATAAGTACTAAACATTGTATAATGTCGTATTTTTAAATCAGACAAAATAAAATAATCAATTGATTTTGAATCATTATCAATACTATTGATTCTTTTGACTTTACGACTTTTAAACTTTCGACTTAATTAAATGGATAAAATTTGTTTAATTGATATTTTTCTACATAATGAAATTTTATTTATAATCCACAATTACGACAGTAATTATCGGCTTTCTATATATTTGAAATCCTATTAAAAACAAAAAAATGTCCTGGAAAAGCGATCTTACAATTCACACCGATTTACTTCTTACTAAAGAAAAACTTTATGACACCTATAATTTTGAATGTTCGTTTCCTGAAAAGGAAAAAGAAAGCGCTGAATACGGAGCGTATTCATTCCTACTAAATAATAAATCAATTGTATTTCGTGTTGCAAAAATTACTCCAACCAAAATCGGGCAATTTGTAACTTTATGGAAGAGAATCGATAAAGGACCAATTCAACCATTTGATTGCACTGATGGAATTGATTTAATCGTGATTAGTGTACGAAAAGAAAATCGTGTTGGACAATTTGTATTCCCAAAATCAGTACTTTGTGAAAAAGGAATTATTTCGACAACTACTAAAGAAGGCAAAAGAGCGATTCGCGTTTATCCGCCTTGGGATGAAGCTATAAATAAACAAGCTCAAAAAACGCAACAATGGCAACTGGATTATTTTTTAGAAATTCCAAGCGATGAAACAGTTAACATTGAAGATGCGAAAAGGCTTTACGATTTATACAACTGATTTTGGATTATCAATAAAATAACGCTCTTCAATTCTTTTGATATCTTTTATAGAATTTTTAGCCCAAGCCAAACGTTTTTCTAAGATTTCTTGTTCGGATAGATGCCAATTAATGTTCGTTTTGCGTAATCGACTCGTTAAGTTTTGAATTATTATTGCGGCAGAAACTGAAATATTCAAGCTCTCTGTAAAACCTACCATCGGGATTTTAAGAAAACCATCGGCACGTTCCAAAATTTCTTGTGATAAACCGTCTCTTTCTGTTCCAAAAAACAAGGCACTCGGTTTTGATATATCAAAATCATCCATCAAGCAATCTCCTTCGTGAGGAGTTGTTGCGATAATTTGGTAACCTTTGTTTTTTAAAGTATCTACGCAATTCGTAATACTATCGAATGTATTTATATCCACCCACTTTTGAGCACCCATTGCAATTTCCTTATCGATACTTTTTCCGTAACGCTGTTCGATTACATTTAATTCTTGTATTCCAAAAATCTCACAGCTGCGCATAACCGCACTAGTGTTGTGCATTTGGAAAATATCTTCTACCGCGATTGTAAAATGTTTCGTCCTATTTTCCAAAACTTTCAGGAATTTCTCTTTACGGTTGTCAGTCAGAATATTTTCAAGAAAATTAAGGTAATCGATATCAATCATTAGAATAAGTTTTTTGGCAAAAATAGTAAAAAAGAGTAGCTTTATCACTTTAGAATTGGCTTGTTCAATCTTCAATTTTTATTTGTGAATAGAAATTGATTTATGAATTTTTGCAGAATTTGCGTGAGGGATAGAGGCGATATCCTTTTCTGGACTTTTTAGGCCAGCAAAGATAAAGCCGAAAGCCCGGTCGCTTTTGCGAACACGCCCAAATAAAAAAATATGAAAAAGAAATTAGTAGTCTTAACGGGAGCGGGAATTAGTGCAGAAAGCGGAATTAAAACTTTTCGAGATAGTGACGGACTTTGGGAAGGTCACAACGTAATGGATGTTGCAACGCCGGAAGGTTGGCGTAAAAATCCAGCTTTAGTATTAGATTTTTATAATCAAAGACGCAAACAGCTCAAAGAAGTTGAACCCAATCTAGGACATCAAATTTTAGCGGAACTGGAAAAGGAATTTGAGGTGTATATAATTACTCAAAATGTAGATGATTTGCATGAGCGTGCTGGAAGTACAAATGTTTTACATCTTCATGGCGAATTATTAAAAGTGAGAAGTGAAACAAACCTAAATTATATTTTGGATTGGTATGAGGATTTAAATTTTGGCGATATGGATGACGAGAAAAATCAATTGAGACCGCATATTGTTTGGTTTGGAGAGGACGTTCCTGCGCTTGATCGAGCTTTGGAAATTACACAAAGTGCCGATTTTTTTGCTGTAATTGGAACTTCTTTACAGGTTTATCCTGCTGCTGGATTAATCGATTTTACAGCTCGTGAAATACCTATTTTTTATATTGATCCTAAGCCAATAAAAATCCCTAATCTTAGAAATCCATTGCAAGTAATTCCAGAAGTAGCCTCAAAAGGTGTTGAAATTATGAGAAATAAGTTGCGTTCTTTTATTTAAAAAACAAAAAACAGAGAAAGTAGGGCTTTATCTAATTCAAATGTTATAAATCATACGGCTATTTTCTAATATCTGCTTATATTTGCGACTTTCGAACAAACAACTAAACAATGACTACTTTAAACGAATTGAATGCTATATCACCAATTGACGGTAGATATAGAAACAAGACTATTTCACTGGCTCCATTTTTCTCTGAAGAAGCTTTAATCAAATACCGCGTATTGGTTGAAATTGAATATTTCATTGCTTTGTGCGAAACGCCTTTACCTCAACTTGCAAACGTAAACCCAGATTTATTTGAGAGTTTACGTGCTATTTACAAAAATTTCTCTACTGAAGATGCACTTTGGATTAAAGAAACGGAGAAAGTCACGAATCATGATGTAAAAGCAGTTGAATATTTCATTAAAGATGCTTTTGAAAAACTAGGTTTATCAGAATATAAGGAGTTTATCCACTTTGGATTGACTTCTCAAGATATTAATAATACGGCTATTCCGCTTTCGACAAAAGAAGCTTTTGAGAAAGTATATATGCCATCGTTGATCACTTTGACTTCAAAACTGAAGGATTTAAGCATCGAATGGGCGGCTATTCCAATGCTAGCACGCACGCATGGACAACCGGCTTCTCCTACTCGTTTGGGTAAAGAAATTGGCGTTTTTGTAGAACGTCTAGAAGAGCAAATGCGTTTGTTGTTTAATATTCCTTTTGCAGCTAAATTTGGTGGAGCAACAGGAAACTACAATGCACATCATGTAGCGTATCCGCAAATTGACTGGAGAAAGTTTGGTGGAAAATTTGTGGAAGAAAATTTAGGTTTGCACCACTCCTTCCCTACTACACAAATTGAACATTACGATCACTTTGCAGCATTTTTTGATGCGTTAAAAAGAATTAACACTATCATTATAGATTTAGACAGAGATATTTGGACGTATGTTTCAATGGAATATTTTAAACAAAAAATAAAAGCAGGAGAAATAGGATCTTCAGCAATGCCGCATAAAGTTAACCCAATTGATTTTGAAAATTCAGAAGGAAATTTAGGAATTGCTAATGCTATTTTTGAACACTTATCTGCAAAATTACCATTGTCAAGATTACAACGCGATTTGACAGACAGTACGGTTTTAAGAAACATAGGAGTTCCGATGGGACATACTTTGATAGCATTTGAAGCAACATTAAAAGGTTTAAATAAATTATTATTAAACGAACCTAAATTTCACGAAGATTTAGAGAAAAACTGGGCCGTTGTTGCCGAAGCTATTCAAACCATATTGCGTAGAGAAGCGTATCCAAATCCTTATGAAGCTCTGAAAGGATTAACTAGAACCAATGAGGCGATTGACAAGAAAGCCATTCATGGTTTTATAGCAACACTTGACGTATCGGCAGAAATTAAAGCAGAATTAATGCAAATTACTCCTAGTAATTTCTTGGGAATATAAATACTACATTTTCTAATTAAAATAATCAATTCCCATTAAAAAGAACAAAACACTTCTTTTTAATGGGAATTTTTCATTTAAATCGTACTATAAACGCTCGTTTTAACAAAACATACTGTTATAAAAAAAATATTTTATATATCTTACCAAAATACAGAAAACCATAAAAAAACGAATAAACGCCTATGAGTACCGCAGAAACAGTAGCAAATGTATCACTCCATTTAGAACCCTTAATTAGTGATTTAGGATTAATATTAATGACAGCTGCTGTTGCAGTTTTATTATTTAAAAAAATAAAACAACCGCTGGTTTTAGGTTATTTGATTGCTGGATTTTTAGCGGGAAATCATTTTGATTTTTTCCCTTCTGTAAAAGATTTAAAAAGTGTAGAAGTTTGGGCTGAAATTGGAGTAATCTTTTTACTGTTTAGCTTAGGGCTTGAATTTAGTTTTAAAAAACTAATGAAGGTGGGCGGATCAGCATCAATTACCGCGGTCACACAAATAATTGCGATGATTGCAATAGGATATATGGTAGGACAATGGATCGGCTGGAAACCCATGGACAGTGTATTTCTAGGAGTTATTCTTTCTGTTTCATCCACGACAATTATTCTCAAAACCTTTGAAGAACTAGGTGTAAAAACACAAAAATTTGCTGGAATAGTTATAGGTTCTTTAATTGTACAAGATATTGTTGCTATTTTAATGATGGTATTACTCTCAACTATAGCTGTAAGCCAACAATTTTCAGGAACGGAATTATTACTATCGGTATTAAAATTGATTTTCTTTTTAACTATTTGGTTTGTAGGAGGGATTTTTTTCATTCCCACTTTACTAAAAAAAGCAAAGAACATATTAACCGACGAAATGCTGTTAATAGTCTCTCTTGCTTTATGTTTAATGATGGTTATTCTAGCCGCTAATGTTGGTTTTTCTCCTGCTTTGGGTGCTTTTATAATGGGATCTATTATTGCCGAAACGACACAAGCAGAACATATTGAACATTTGGTAAAACCGGTAAAAGATCTTTTTGGAGCGGTATTTTTTGTTTCTGTAGGAATGTTAATTAATCCAGATACTTTATATGAATATGCTTTTCCAGTAGCGATATTAACAGTTGTAGTTATCATAGGACAATCGATTAGCTCAACAGCAGGCGCTTTACTTTCGGGTTTACCTCTAAAACAATCAGTCCAAACAGGAATGAGTTTATCTCAAATTGGGGAATTCTCTTTTATCATAGCCACACTAGGAATGTCGCTAAAAGTAACCAGTGATTTCCTATATCCTATTGTTGTGGCAGTATCTGCAGTAACGACTTTTACGACGCCTTTTATGATTAAATTTTCCACTCCATTTTCTGAATATTTAGAAAAGAAATTACCCCGAAGATGGATTAAACGAATTGAAAGATATAGTGCCAATGCACAGTCAATCAAATTAGTGACCAATTGGCAAATAGTGGTTCGCGCTTTTTTAACCCAAGTAATTATACACTCGGTAATTATCGTAGCAATGATACTGCTTTCTTCTAAATATATTTTACCATTGGTAGAAGTCACTCAATACGGAAATATCTTTGGCGCCTTAATTACTTTAGTAATAATATCTCCTTTTTTATGGGCATTATCCTTACGACGAGTAGCAGTAAAAGAGGTGGCAATTTTAAGAGAAGAACGCAAATACCGTGCTCCGATTTTGATGATGATCTTATTGAGAATGGTTTTAGCGCTTTTTTATATTGGTTTGTTACTTAATATCTTTTTTTCTCCTATAATTGCTTTCGTAGCCTTGATAGTAGTGGTATTTGGTTACTTTATTTTCCCTAAAAAACTAAATGCACATTACCATAAAATTGAAGATCATTTTCTAAGAAATCTAAATGCTAGAGAAATCAAAAAAGCAGTTAGAAGCCGAAGTGATTTAACACCTTGGGATGGACATATGTCTACTTTTGAAATTGCTCCAACTTCAAATGTAGTGGGAAAGACATTGGAAGAGTTGCGAATTAGAGAGCAATTAGGTATTAATATCGCCTTTATCAAACGAGGTGAATTCACGATAAATATTCCCAATAAAAATGAGCGTCTTTTTCCAGGCGACGAAATTTGTATCATTGGAACCGATAATCAAGTTAAAGATTTTAAAGTGTATTTGCATCAAAATGAAATTGAACTTCCTGAAATTATTGAAACTGATATTATCCTAAAGCAACTAGAAATTAAAGAAGAAGAATTTATAGGCGCTACAATTAGGGAATCACAGCTTCGTGAAAAAACAAATGCTCTGATTGTAGGAATTGAAAGAAGCGGAAAAAGAATTCTTAATCCCGAATCAAACATGATTTTAGAAAAAAATGATATTCTTTGGGTGGTAGGGAGTAAAAAATTATTAAATATATTTTTCAAAAATTAATAGTTTTATCTCCTTTTAATGAATCCTGTCACCCTATCTTTTTGTCTGACAGGATTTACTTTTCAATAAAGATTAGAATTAATCAATATTTTATATCTTTCCATCTCATAAAACAAACAAAACGACTATAAATCAACTAAATAGACTTAATCCTAAAGGACTTTATGCCAAAAAATAAAATATTAATCTTGTTTTCCCATCCCTTATTCGAAAAATCTCATGCGAATAAAGCGTTGGTAGAAAATATTCCCAATTCAGAAAACATCACTTTTCATGATTTATATGAGGAATATCCCGATTTTGATATTGATGTAAAACGCGAACAAGCATTTTTAAGTGAGCATGACATCATTATATGGCATCATCCCATGTATTGGTACAGTTGCCCGCCACTAATGAAGCAGTGGATTGACATGGTTTTAGAATACAATTGGGCTTATGGAAAAAAAGGGAAAGCCTTGCAGGATAAAATTATTTTTCAAGTCATTACTACTGGCGGAGATAAAGAAAATTATTGCGAAACAGGAAGTCATCGTTATAGTATTTTGGAACTATTAGAACCATTTAATCAAACGGCAAAAGTGTGTAACATGCTATATTTACCTCCTTTTGTCGTACATGGAACTCACAATATGACACAAGAGGATTATTCTAAAAACGGCATAATTTATGGCTATTTTTTAGATTATCTAGAAAACAATATTATAGATTCTGAGGGAATTTTGCAATACCATTATTTAAACGAGTGGTTCGCAACAATACAAGTTTAATATGGAAACTGATTTTTTATTACAAGCAATCATCTATTTAGCAGCAGCCGTAATTTGTGTACCTATTGCAAAAAAATTGGGCTTAAGTTCTATTTTAGGATATTTATTAGCGGGAATAGTAATTGGTCCTTACGTACTTGGATTTATTGGTCAAGAAGGTCAAGATATTATGCACTTTGCTGAATTTGGGGTGGTAATGATGTTGTTTTTGATTGGTTTAGAACTAGAACCTCGGAAGTTTTGGAAAATGCGAAAATTCATTCTCGGTATAGGTTCTGCACAATTAGCAGGTACAACACTAATTTTGTTCTTGGGATTCCTCTTTTTTATGGATTGGAATTGGAAAACAGGATTGGCTATTTCACTGGCATTAACACTATCCTCGACTGCAATTGTACTGCAAACCTTAAAAGAAAAGGGATTATTAAACACCTCATTAGGAAGATCCTCATTTGCAGTTTTACTATTTCAAGATATTGCCGTAATCCCTATCCTAGCTTTTTTACCGCTTTTATCAACAGTTAATATTGATGTAACCAATGACGGACCCCAATCATTGATTGCAGGTTTTCCTAGTTGGTTACAAACGGTAATTGTATTGGGAATCATATCTACTATTTATTTTGCTGGCCGTTATGTTCTTGTTCCTATATTACACATTATTGCAAAAACGAGATTACAGGAATTGTTTACTGCCTCTGCTTTATTATTGGTAGTTGGTGTTTCGTATTCCATGCAATTAGTAGGCCTAAGTCCTGCACTTGGTGCTTTTATGGCAGGAGTCGTATTGGCAAACTCAGAATTTAGACATGAATTAGAAGGTGATATTGCTCCTTTTAAAGGATTACTTTTGGGACTTTTCTTCTTGGGAGTTGGCGCTTCCATAAACTTTCAATTAATTCTCAACGATCCTATTTTTATTTTTGTTTTTGGAGCCATTTTAACATTGGTGAAATTTACTGTTTTATTCTTTATTAGTAGATTTAATAAAAAAAAGACCGATCAAAATTTCCTCTTTGCTTTTGGATTAAGTCAAGCGGGAGAATTTGGTTTTGTGATCATGAGCTTCTGTATGCAATTGAATATCATTCCAACTATTCTAGCCAATCAAGTAATGGCTGTCATTGCCATGAGCATGGTAGCGACTCCTTTTTTGTTGTTAATAAATGAAAAACTCATTTATCCATTTACCAGAAATAGAGAAAGAGCTACTGGACCAAAAAAAGAAAATGATTATATAGATGAACCTACTCCCGTTATCATTGCAGGTTTTGGTCATTTTGGAAGTACTGTCGGACGTTTATTAAAAGCCAATAAGGTAAAACTAACCATTCTAGATTACGATTCGGAGCGTATTGATTTATTAAGAAAAATGGGGTTTAAAGTCTATTATGGTGATGCTACACGATTAGAATTATTAAAAGCAGCGGGTTGTGAAAATGCAAAACTTTTTATAGCTGCAATTGATAATCCAACGGTCAATTTGCAAGTGATTGAAACCTTAAAAAAGCATTTTCCAAATTTAAAAATCCTAACACGTGCTCGAAACCGAAATGATGCCTATGAACTCATTGATCATCAAGTTAAACATATTTATAGAGAAACGTTATACAGTGCGGTAAATATGGGTGTTGATGCGTTAGTTGCATTAGGACATCGCAAATATTCAGCCACAAGACAAGGACAACAATTTATAAAATACGACGAAATTACAACTAAAAAATTAGCTGAAAAAAGGCACGATAAAATGGCCTATATGATTACAATGAAAGAGGAAGTAGATTTACAAGAACAACTTCTTAAGACTGATATTTATTCGCAAGTTGCCGCAACAAACCACAGTTGGGATAGCGAGCATCTAAAAAATAACTTAGCCGACAATAACGAATAACATGTAAGTTTCGCTTAATTTTTTAAAAGTTTAAAATGAAATTAAATAACAAAGCATAATTAAAATCCTAAAGGGAAATTAATTATGCTTTGTTTTTATACTTAAAAAAATTATTTTACTGGAATATTAGCTAAAATTTCTAAAACAAATTTCCAGAATTTCTGAGAAGAGGTAATACTTGCTCTTTCATCTGGTGAATGCGCACCGTGAATAGTTGGACCAAAAGAAATCATATCCATTTCTGGATAATTAGTTCCAAGGATTCCGCATTCTAAACCGGCGTGACAAGCTACCACCTGAGGTTTTTCGTTATTTTGTTTTTCATAGATTCCAACCAAAACATCTAATATTTCTGATTCTGAATTAGGAGTCCATCCAGGATATGATCCTGAAAACTCTACTTCGCAACCCATCAATTCAAATGCAGAACGCAAAGCGTTAGCCAAATCGAATTTAGAGGTTTCAACAGAAGAACGTGTTAGACATTGTACAGAAAGTTGTCCATCGCCTAAAACTACTTTTGCTATATTGTTTGATGTTTCTACCAGATTATCAAAATCGGCACTCATTCTGTAAACGCCATTATGAGCGGTATACATCGATCTTACAAAATAAAACTGTGCAATAGACGGCATTACTTTAGCAGGTGCAACATCCATTTTTTCAAAAACAACTTCTAAATCAGGTTCTGTAGTTTTAAATTCTGTTTTTATTTCGTTTACAATTTGTTGCATATCAAAAACAAATGCTTCATCATAAACTCCCGCAATACTAACTTTAGCAGTACTTTCACGAGGAATTGCATTACGCAAACTACCTCCAATTATCTCCGAAATTTGCAATCCAAAATTATCAAAACCATCAAATAATAAACGGTTCATAATTTTGTTAGCATTCCCCAAACCTTTGTGGATATCCATTCCTGAATGTCCACCTTTCAAACCTTTAACCGTAATGGTATAGCCTACTGAACCTTCAGGAGTTTCCTCTTCATCATATTCTGCAGTAGCAGTTACATCAATTCCTCCAGCACAACCAATATCAATTTCATCATCTTCTTCAGTATCCATGTTCAACAAAATCTGACCTTGTAAAACACCTCCTTTAAGATTTAGAGCTCCAGTCATTCCTGTTTCTTCATCAATGGTAAACAAGGCTTCGATATCAGGATGCGGAATATCAGTACTTTCTAAAATTGCCATGATAGCCGCAACTCCAAGACCATTATCAGCACCAAGAGTAGTTCCTCTTGCACGAACCCAATCCCCATCAACATACA
The DNA here is from genome assembly GCF_014281985.1 of Flavobacterium sp. GP15. Lineage (NCBI taxonomy): Bacteria > Pseudomonadati > Bacteroidota > Flavobacteriia > Flavobacteriales > Flavobacteriaceae > Flavobacterium > Flavobacterium sp. GP15. The sequence continues at coordinate 153,476 of NZ_JACFTC010000006.1, read as the reverse complement.
TATCGATTCCTTGCGTGTCAAAATCAAAAACGGTATCGTTATTTTTTTGATGCACCATGTCTAAATGTCCTTGAAGCACAATTGCTTTGCGGTTTTCCATTCCTGCCGTAGCTGGTTTACGAATAATTACGTTACGGATTTCATCTTCAAAAGTTTCCAATCCAAGGCTTTCGCCGAATTTCTTCATGAATTCAATTACGCGATCTTCTTTTTTAGAAGGGCGAGGAACAGCATTCAAATCAGCAAATTTATTCCAAAGTGCTTTTGGCTCTAGATTTCTTATTTCTTGACTCATTTATTTTAGTTTCAGGTTTTACAATTTAAGATTCCAAAGTTACAAAGTTTAAATTCTTTTTCAGTACTAATTGATATTGTAATTATATTTACATTTAGAAAAAACATACTGTGAAACGCAAATACATTCTTCCCTTCTTTTTATTGTTGCAAATAGTACTCTTGAAAATCATTCCCTATTTTCCTGAAGTTGTAGAACATTATTATAGTAACGGAATCTACCCTATTATTTCTAAAATTGAACGAATTATTTTAGGAATCATTCCATTTTCTATTGGTGATATCCTTTATTTTGTACTTATTATTCTAGGAATCAAATGGCTATTTGCAAAAAGAAAAACTTGGAAATTAGATTGGAAAAATAATATTTTGGCAGTTTTAAGTTTTCTGTCTATTTTTTATTTTTGCTTTCATCTGCTTTGGGGTTTTAATTACTACCGCCAACCTCTCTTTGAAAAAATGTCAATTGAGCGTGATTATTCTGATGCCGATCTTTTGGCTTTCACCAAAAAAATTATTGCTAAAACAAATGCTGTCCATAATCTGATTACTAAAAATGATGGTTTGAAAGTCATAGTTCCTTATTCTCAAGAACAGGTTTTTAAAATGAGTTTGAATGGATATAAAATGCTTTCTAATCAATATGCATTCTTTGACTATAAAAATCCAAGCATCAAAAAATCATTATTCAGTTTACCTCTTACTTATATGGGTTTTGGTGGATATTTGAATCCGTTTACCAATGAGGCACAAGTAAATTATCTTGGTCCTATGTATAGTTTTCCGATGACGACTAATCATGAAATGGCGCACCAAATGGGTTTTGCCAGCGAAAGCGAATGTAACTTTATCGGTTTTCTTGCTTGTGTAAATAATGAAGATTATTATATTCAGTATTCTGGCTATAGTAATGCTTTGCGCTATTGTTTGGGGAATTGGTACGCAAGAGATGAAAAAGTTTATGATGAATTATTAAAAACAGTTCACCCCGGAATTTTGAAAAATTATAAAGAAAGTGAACTTTTCTGGAAACAGTATGACACCATTATTGATAAAGGTTTTCATGCTTTTTATGATCAATTTCTAAAAGCGAATCAGCAACAAGACGGTTTAGAGAGTTATAGCAAATTCGTGAATTTGATGGTCAATTATTATAAGGAAAGAGAGTTTTGAAATCCTCTCCCCCAACCCCTCTCCAAAGGAGAGAGGAGCCGAAACTGGAATATATTTATTGTATAATTCTAACTTAGAAAAAGAAAAAACAATTTATGATACCATCATGTAATCAGCATCGCTGAGATACTTTCTTCGTCAGTGTGACAAAATAAGGCAGTAGACTATTTTAAATGATAAGTGAAATTTAATTTTGAACTTGATTTTTGCTACTGATATTGACTTTTGAAATTGTTATCGACTTTTGAAATTGATTTTTGAAATTAAACCCTTTATATCTCATCACTTATAAAAGTCGTAAAACTTTTCTTTTTATAAGGTCTAATGATGAGTCGGCCTTCACGATCAAAACGAATGTAATTGTAAACCCAATTTAGGAAAACAACGGCTTTATTTTTGAATCCGATTAGTGAAAATAAGTGCACAAACATCCAAACAAACCAAGCAAATACACCACTAAAATGATAATGAGGCAAATCGACCACGGCTTTATTTCTACCAATTGTTGCCATGGAGCCTTTGTCATTATACTCGAAAGCTTTCATAGGTTTGTTTTGAATTAATTTAAGCAAGTTTTCCCCCAATAATCTTCCTTGTTGCAAAGCAGGTTGTGCCATCATAGGATGCCCTTGCGGATAAGCTTCTGACTCCATAGAAGCAATATCGCCCAAAGCAAAAATATCGCTGTAACCCACCACTTGATTGAATTCGTTTACTCGAATGCGTTCTACTTTTTCTACCAATGAATTGCTGTCTAATCCCGCAACGATTGCTCCTTGCACTCCTGCGGTCCATATTACGGTAGCGGTATCAAAAATCAAATCAGAATTAGTGGTTATTGTACGACCGTCGTAATTAGTAACACGAACATTTTTCCAAATTTTGACACCAAGATTCGTTAAAAACTTTTCTGCGGCAGCTGAGGATTTCTCACTCATGATGTTTAGGATTCGGTCTCCGCTCTGAATCAAATTGATTTGCATTTTAGCAATATCAAGATCGGGATAATCTTTTTGTAGAATCGCTTTTTTCATTTCGGCAAGAGCTCCAGAAAGTTCTACTCCTGTTGGTCCACCACCAACAAGAACAAAATTAATAAGGCTGTTTTGCTCTGCTACATCTTTAGTTAGAACTGCTTGTTCGAAATTCTCTAAAATCAGACTTCTAATATTAAGCGATTGCGGTATGGTTTTCATCGCCATACTATTGCGTTCCATTTCTTTATTTCCAAAATAATTGGTTTTAGAACCCGTTGCTATTACCAGATAATCATAACTTAATTCTCCAATTTCAGCGATTACTTTTTTGTTTTTGGTATCAATTTCTTCTACATTAGTGAGTCTAAAATAAAAATCATCATATTCCTGAATTACTTTCCTAATTGGATAGGCAATAGAACCTGCTTCGAGTCCGCCAGTTGCGACTTGATACATCAAAGGTTGAAAATTATGATAGTTGTGTTTGTCTAACAGCACAACCTGTACTTTTTTATTTTTGAGTTTTTTGGCTAATGCAATTCCGGCGAAACCGCCACCTATAATTACTATTCTTGGTAAAGTTGAATTTGGGATATTCATATATATTGAGATGCTGAAATTAAGAGTGGCTAATATACGAAGTAATATCCTCTTTTTTAATTTATCTCCTAAGGTGAGGCGAGTCTAGCCTTGATAAAAAATAGATTTATGATTGTAAATCAACGATTTTTGCTTGATGGTTTAAACTAATTATTAGGAACTTTTTTAAATAAATTGATTTTCTTAAAAACGTGTAATGAAAATTAAATGATGTAATTAGTCCCGATTGTAGCGGCATCCCTTGCTGATGTTGTGCGGAGCAACAGCAACAGCGAGGATATAGCGTAAAGCGGGATGACTAGTTGTTAAGCATTAAAAAATTGGTGCTCCTAAAAAAAAGACTGTCCTTTGTAACAAAACCGATCATTGGATTACTAACGTATGTATGAGTGATAATCTAGAACATTCTTTTGTAAAGCAGTTGCGCGAAAATCAGAATATAATCCACAAAATATGTAGGTTATATACTAACGACGACGACGCTCACAAGGATTTGTTTCAAGAAATTACGATTCAGTTGTGGAAGGCGTTTCCGAAGTTTAGAGGAGACAGTAAGTTTTCTACTTGGGCGTACCGAGTCGCTCTGAATACGGCAATTACTTTGTATAGAAAAACCAAACGTTCTATAAACACTGTAGAATTTGAAGGGCGTCAACATTTTTTGAATGATGTAGAATACGATTATGAGGAGGAAGAACAATTAAAACTAATGTACCAAGCGGTTTACCAACTCAATGACATTGAGAAAGCGTTGATATTTATGTATCTTGAAGACAAGGATTATCATGAAATATCAGAAACATTAGGGATAAGCGAAGTAAATGCTCGCGTAAAAATGAATAGGATAAAAGGGAAATTAAAAAAAATATTAAATCCATTAGGAATATGAAAGAGCTGGATTTACTAAAAAAAGATTGGCAAAAGATTGATAATTCTTTTGTACAAGTATCGGAAACTGAGATTTACAAAATGATTCATAAAAAATCATCTTCCATTGTGAAGTGGATTTTTATAATTAGTATTTTAGAATTTATAGTTTTGAATTCGCTGAGCTATTTAATGCCGAATGAAAAAATAAGCGATTCTACAATTGTGGAGCTAGTAATTAGTCTTTTAGATTATTTAAACTACGGAGTGGCACTATTTTTTATGTATTTATTTTATAGAAATTACCGTTCTATATCCGTTACTTCGAATACAAAAAAATTAATGGAATGCATTTTAAACACCCGAAAAACAGTGCGCTATTACATTATTTTCAATCTAGTGCTTGTATTTTTAATGTCAGTAGTGATGTTTTTTAATGAGTTTATTATTGAATACACCAATGACAATGGGGCAAAAATGATTATTACATGCCTCTTAATGGTGTTTTTTACAGCGTTTATGATTGGTGTTGTATGGCTTTTTTATCAATTAATTTACGGAATCTTATTAAAGAAGTTGAATAGAAATTATGTAGAATTAAAGAAAATTGATCTGTAAATCATTTCCTTGAATTACAAATTAAAATCTGCATTTCTGTATTTCAGAAGCTTATTTATATAAAAGAATGCTAGTTTTCATGCTTAATCATACTATTTTTACAATACTTTTATATTTTGTAAAGTTTAGACTAACAAACCTTGGCTATTTATTGGTTGTCTTTTTCTAATCATCTATCTTTGCATTCATAAAATTTTAAAAAATGATTAAGATTACTTTACCCGATGGGTCAATTAGAGAGTATGCTTCTGATGTAACTCCTATGGATGTTGCGAAAAGCATAAGTGAAGGATTTGCTAGAAACGTGATTTCGGCTTCTTTTAATGGTACAACTATTGAGACCACTACTCCATTGACGACGGACGGAAATCTTACATTATATACTTGGAATGATGAGAATGGTAAGAAAGCTTTTTGGCATTCTACTTCTCACGTAATGGCTCAAGTTTTAGAAGAAATGTATCCTGGAATTAAATTAACGCTAGGACCTGCAATTGCAAATGGATTTTATTATGACGTAGATTTTGAAGATCATAAAATTACAGATGCTGATTTCAAAAAAATTGAAGACCGCGTTCTAGAAATTTCAAGAGGAAAACACGAATTCAAATTACGTCCGGTTTCTAAAGCAGCAGCTTTAGAATTGTACAAAGACAATGTTTATAAAACAGAATTAATCACTAATCTTGAGGACGGAACAATTACATTCTGCGATCATGATACGTTTACTGATTTATGTCGCGGTGGTCATATTCCAAATACTGGAATTATCAAAGCGATGAAAATTATGAGTGTTGCTGGTGCTTACTGGCGTGGTGATGAGAAAAACAAGCAATTGACACGCGTTTACGGAACATCATTCCCTAAACAAAAAGACCTTACTGAATACCTAGCCTTATTGGAAGAAGCGAAACGCAGAGATCATAGAAAATTAGGAAAAGAGCTTGAGTTGTTTGCTTTCTCAGCAAAAGTAGGTCAAGGTTTACCATTATGGTTACCAAAAGGAGCTGCTTTAAGAGATCGTTTAGAGCAATTTTTGAAAAAAGCACAGAAAAAAGGGGGTTACGAACAAGTAGTAACACCGCATATTGGTCAGAAAGAATTGTATGTGACTTCTGGTCACTATGCAAAATATGGTGCAGATAGCTTTCAACCGATAAGTACACCGCATGAAGGTGAAGAGTTTTTGTTAAAACCAATGAACTGTCCGCATCACTGTGAAATTTATAATGTAAGACCATGGTCTTACAAAGATTTACCAAAACGTTACGCTGAGTTTGGAACTGTTTACAGATACGAACAAAGTGGTGAATTACATGGTTTAACTCGTGTACGTGGGTTTACTCAGGATGATGCGCATATTTTTTGTACTCCAGATCAACTAGATGAGGAATTCAAGAAAGTAATTGACCTTGTACTTTATGTATTTGGTTCTTTAGGATTCGAGAATTTTACTGCTCAGATTTCATTAAGAGACAAAGAAAACAGAGAAAAATATATTGGTACCGATGAAAATTGGGAAAAAGCAGAGAATGCAATTATAAGCGCTGCAGCCGATAAAGGATTGAATACGGTTATTGAATATGGTGAAGCCGCTTTTTATGGTCCGAAATTAGATTTCATGGTCAAAGATGCTTTAGGAAGACAATGGCAATTAGGAACAATTCAGGTAGATTACAACCTACCAGAACGTTTTGATTTGACATACAAAGGTTCTGACAACGAATTACATAGACCTGTGATGATTCACAGAGCGCCATTTGGCTCAATGGAACGCTTTATCGCAATTTTATTAGAGCATACTGCAGGAAATTTCCCATTGTGGTTAATGCCAGAACAGGCTATAATATTGTCTTTGAGCGAGAAATATGAAATATATGCGAAAAAAGTTTTAGATTTGCTAGAAAATCACGAAATTCGCGCCCTCATAGATAACAGAAACGAAACTATTGGTAAGAAAATCAGGGATGCCGAAATGCAAAAAATCCCATTTATGCTGATCGTTGGTGAAGAAGAAGAGAAAAATGGAACAGTTTCTATCCGCCGTCATGGTCAGGAAGGAAAAGGAAATATTACAATTACAATCGATGAATTTGCTGCAATTGTAAATGATGAAATCAGCAAAACATTAAAAGTATTTACAGTTTAACTTAAATTATAAAGTCATAGCAATAAGAAGCAACAGAGGTTACCAACCTCGCGTAGAAAAAAAAGATGCCCATAGAATAAACGGCCTTATTCGTGGTATACAAGAAGTACGACTTGTAGGTGAAAACATAGAGCCTGGAGTTTTTAAACTTACAGAAGCTTTGCGTTTAGCAGATCAATTTGAACTGGATTTAGTTGAAATCTCACCTAATGCAGAGCCGCCAGTTTGTAAAATCATGGATTACAAGAAATTTGTTTACGAGCAAAAGAAACGTGATAAAGTCCTAAAAGCAAAGTCTACTCAGGTAACTGTGAAGGAAATTCGTTTTGGACCTCAAACCGATGAGCATGATTACGAATTCAAGAGAAAGAACGCTGAAAAATTCTTAAAAGAGGGCGCAAAATTAAAAGCATTTGTTTTCTTTAAAGGACGTTCTATTATCTATAAAGATCAAGGTCAAATCTTATTATTAAGATTAGCAACGGATCTAGAAGAATTTGGTAAAGTTGAAGCGATGCCAGTTCTAGAAGGAAAGAGAATGATTATGTTCATTGCTCCTAAGAAGAAGAAATAGTCCTCCCCCAACCCCTCCGAAGGAGGCGAGAAAGGATAGGGAGTAAATAATAACACTTCTCGGCTCCCTCTCCTTCGGGGAGGGCTGGGGAGGGGAAAGATAAGTAAGTAAGAATAAATTAAAACACTAGGAAAAAATGCCTAAAATGAAAACCAAATCTAGCGCCAAGAAACGTTTTAAAGTTACTGGTTCTGGAAAGATTAAAAGAAAGCATGCTTTTAAAAGTCACATCTTGACTAAAAAATCTAAAAAACGTAAATTAGCATTGACTCACTCTGCGCTAGTTCACAAAACAGATATGAAAAGTATTAAACAACAATTAAGAATTATCTAATAAGTCTAAAGTTAGAAAGTCTTAAAGTCCAAAGTTAATTACTTTCGACATTTGACTTTTGACATTTGACTAAAGATTTCTTTAGGTTAAAACAATTTAAAATAACCTTGGAGTATGGCCATTAAGTGCTTTTGATTAAATTCAGGCCGCCTGCTACAAAAAAACAATAAAATTATGCCAAGATCGGTAAATTCAGTTGCTAAAAGAGCAAGAAGAAAAAAAATAATGAAGCAAGCCAAAGGTTTCTTTGGTAGACGTAAAAACGTTTGGACAGTTGCTAAGAACGCGGTAGAGAAAGCAATGTGCTACGCTTACCGTGACAGAAAAGTGAATAAAAGAAATTTCCGTGCTTTATGGATTCAACGTATCAACGCTGGAGCTAGATTGGAAGGAATGTCTTATTCTCAATTCATGGGTAAAGTGAAAAAGCATAACATCGAATTGAACCGTAAAGTTCTTGCAGATTTAGCTATGAATCACCCAGAAGCTTTCAAAGCAATACTTAATAAAGTAAAATAAACGTTTTATCAACATAATTTAGATTACTTACTTATATAAAAACTCATTCGTTACGGCGAATGAGTTTTTTTTTGCTTTACAAAGATTATATTTGTTTTCATGAATAGTTTAATTTCCCACATCCAAAAGTTTATTCCTTTAAATAATGAAGAGGCCGAAATTGTGTTGTCTTATTTTAAAATCGAAAAATTTAAAAAGAAACAACTCTTATTACAAGAAAATCAAATCTGTAATAAACAATATTTCATTGTAAATGGGTGTGTTCGCTTTTACATTAATACTACAAAAGGAACTGAACAAACTACTCAATTTGGAATTGAAAATTGGTGGATAACAGACTATTTAAGTTTTCAATACCTAACGCCTTCCTCTTTTAACATTCAAGCCATTGAGAACATAGAAATACTTTCTATAGAGAGAAATTCATTTGAAGCTTTATTAGAACGATTGCCTAAATTAGAAAAATACTTTAGATTAGTACTTCAAAAATCTTTTGGTGCAGCACAAGTTCGTATTAAATATCTTTTTACGATGTCAGCCGAAGAGCGATTTCATCACATGAATGACTATTTTCCTGAATTTATTCAACGGGTTCCTCAATATATGATCGCTTCCTATTTGGATTTTTCTGCAGAATTTATGAGCAAAATTCGCTCCGGAAAAGTTTGATTTACTTTTCTTGAAGTACTTCAAGTTTTTCGAAAACATATTACCGCAACTTTGTAATGAATTTAAAAACACATTCATGATGCAAACAAGAGTAAACATTTTACAAACGCAACCAGAAGCTTATAAAGCAATGATGGGATTAGAAAAATATATTACTTCTACGTCCTTAAGTTCTACTCATAAAGAACTCATTAAAATCAGAGCTTCTCAAATTAACGGCTGTGCTTATTGTATTAATATGCATACTAAAGAGGCTAGAAAAAAAGGAGAAACTGAACAAAGAATTTATCTATTGAACGCTTGGAGGGAGACTGATCTATATACAACTGAAGAACAAGCAATTCTTGCAATGACTGAAGAGGTGACTTTGATTCAAAATAAGCTATCTAAAGCAACTTATGAACAAGAAAAATCACTTTTTGATGAAAGATACATTGCAGAAATAATCATGATGATTACAACAATTAATGCTTGGAATAGTATAGCAATTGCAACAACAATGCCTCTTGATTAATTTTTTCTAAAATCCCAATCGAAAAGGTTGGGATTTAGTTTAAAAACATTTATTTATTGTCCTAAATACATAGATTTTTAATTAACCTTGTATTACAATTCAAAACTGAATTTATTTGAAAAATTTTTATTTTATAATAATAATAATAATAATAATAACCACAAGCAATCACAATCCTTATTTCAAAGCAATTGATAATGTAAGGTTACAATACGGTATGTGAATTAAAATAAATTCAAAATCTATAAAACTTATCAAGAAAGCACTCTTATAAAAAAGATAATAAAATAAGGCATTTTCATTTCAAAATACACTTTTTCTTTATTAATATTTCATACTAAAACTTAATAAAATATTTTTTATATATGAAATAATAAACGTTATTTGGTTGCTATTAAAATCCCAACAAAGGATATGAAATTACTCTTTTCAATACTTTTTTTCTTTATTTTCTCCTTTGTTTTCCCCCAAGTCAAACTTCTTTCTTGGAACATTGAAAACCTTGGCAAATCTAAATCAGATTCTACGATAACATTCATTGCTAAAACAATCAAGAACTACGATATCATAGCCATTCAAGAAGTAGTCGCTGGAGTTGGCGGCGCACAAGCTGTTGCAAAACTAGTAGAAAGAATGAATGGAACAGGAGTAAAATGGGATTATACTATTAGTGATCCAACTAGTAGTAGCGCTTATAAAACAGAACGATATGCTTTTATATGGAAAACAAATACTGTAAAGAAAATAGGAAAAGCATGGCTGGAACAAAAATACCATTTAGAGATTGATCGCGAACCTTACTACTGCACATTTCAATATCAAAATAAACAATTTACAGTAGTTAACTTTCATGCCATTACAAAAAACAGACAACCAGAAACCGAAATTAAATATTTTAAGTTTCTACCTAATGAATATCCTGACTTGAACTTAATTTTTGTGGGTGATTTTAATTGTCCTCAATCCCATACTGTTTTTAATCCTTTGAAAAAAATGGGATACAAATCTATTTTAGTAGGCCAAAAAACTTCGTTGAAAAAAGAATGTAAAAGTGATATTTGTTTGGCTTCTGAATTTGATAATATGTATTTTAATGTTGCCCAAATTAAGCACCTTAATTCTGGAGTAATTCATTTTTACAAAAACTTCAACTCGCTTAATGAATCCCGAAAAATATCGGATCATATTCCTATTTGGTTTGAATTTTTATTAAATTAAATCTCTATTTAAAAATAGAATTGAGAATCTTAAAAAGTCAGTATAAATTATTTTACTAAAAAGGAATCATATAATCCAATGAATAATAAAAACTAAGTTTTCATTTTTTTCTTTCTTGCTGCTGGAAACAATACATTATTAAGAATCAAGCGGTAACCAGGTGAATTAGCATGTAAATCAAGTACAGTAGGCGGATCACCCACTTGATGTTGAAAATCTTCGGGATCATGTCCGCCGTAAAAAGTAAACATTCCTTTCCCTTTTTGACCGTGAATGTAGCGAGCTTCACCATTTAATTCACAACTTCCCATCACCAAGACATTTGATTTTATAAGTTCCGAATCAAAAGCAGTTGTTTGTCCCATAAAACCTTTAACAAGTTGTGTATGATTCTGACAAAGCATACTAGGAATAGGATCCCATTTTGCAGAAAATTCCATGAGTGTAAAATAATCTTTCTCCATCGGAATTTTTCTTTTTGTAGTCATATCTATATCTGAAAATTCATATATTTCAGGTCTTCTTTCTAAAGTAAAATCTTTGAAAGCGAAAGAATTATTATAATTTATCTTCGATTGATAATTGCCTTCGCTTGCATCACCATCAAACATAGCCTCACAAATATCAAGACCATCTGCTGCCAAGGCGATATCAAAACTATCTGTTGCGGAGCACATGGCAAACATGAATCCGCCACCAATGACAAAATCCCTAATTTTTTTGGCAACAGCTCCTTTTTCTTGCGACACTTTGGGATAGCCTAATTTAATAGCAAGTGCTTCTGACTCTTTCTTTTGATCAATATACCAAGGTACATTTTTGTAAGCCCCATAAAACTTCCCGTACTGTCCTGTAAAATCTTCATGATGCAGATGCAACCAATCGTAAAGTAAAAGTTGATCACTTAAAACTTCTTCATCATATATAGCTGTAAAAGGAATTTCGGCATAAGTTAATACAAGAGTAACGGCATCATCCCAAGGTTTCTTTCCCTTAGGTGTATAAACAGCAATCTTAGGTGCTTTTTCTAAAAGAACAGATTCCATATTTTGAGAAGGACTCGCTATTTGGTTTAAAATACTTACTTGTTCTGCATCAGAAATAATTTCAAAACTTACTCCTCTAATTTGGCATTCTTTTCGAATTTCTGGCGCATCCGGTAGTAAGAAAGAACCGCCTCTATAATTGAGTAACCAACTCGCTTTGTAGTTCTTGTCGAGACACCAAAATGTAATTCCATACGCTTTTAAATGATTTTGTTGCGTAGTGTCATCCATTGGTACCAGAATAAAGGAACCTCTAACCGAAAAGGAAAGAAAAAGTATAAAAACCCATAGTGACTTTGTGAAAGACATTGCTATTTTTTTATTTCAAAGATAAACGAATTTACGGGACTACATAAATAAAAAAACCGCCCCTTAAATCTAAGAGGCGGTTTTTTTAATAGGTTTAGCAATTAAAACGGAACGTCACTGTCGTCATCCAAATCATTAAAATTACTACCAAATGCCTCATTAGCTGACGGTAAATTTTTTGTAATAAAAGGATTGTCATCTTGGTTCATACTCGAAGGCAAATCATCATAACCACCGCTATGATCTTCTAAATTGTCAAATTTACCAAGATGTCCAATAAACTTTAATCGAACATTTTCTATACTACCATTACGGTGTTTTGCTATCATTATTTCGGCTTGTCCAGCAGTAGGTGATGCTTCATCATCATCCCATTCGTCAATTTTATAATATTCTGGACGGTATAAAAACGATACAATATCAGCATCTTGCTCAATCGCTCCAGATTCACGTAAATCAGACAGCAAAGGTCTTTTACTTGATCCACGGGTTTCTACAGCACGAGACAATTGCGAAAGTGCAATTACAGGAACATTTAACTCCTTTGCTAATGCTTTTAAGTTTCTGGAAATGGTAGAAATCTCTTGCTCTCTATTTCCTCCACCTTTTCCGTTTCCTCCAGCAGTCATCAATTGCAAATAATCAACAATAATAATACGGATTCCATGTTGCGAAACTAAACGTCTGGCTTTTGCTCTTAAATCGAAAATCGAAAGCGACGGTGTATCATCAATAAAAAGAGGTGCTTTTTCTAAATTCTTTACTTTAGTACTTAATTGTTCCCATTCATGTTTCTCTAATTTTCCTGTACGCAATTTCTCGGATGACAAACCTGTTTCGGATGAAATTAAACGAGTAATCAATTGTACTGAAGCCATCTCTAAAGAGAATAAGGCAACAGGCATTCCGAAATCTATAGCCATATTTCTAGCCATAGATAATACAAAAGCTGTTTTTCCCATTGCAGGTCTCGCTGCAATAATAATTAAATCACTTGGTTGCCAACCCGAAGTAATCTTGTCTAATTTATCAAAACCAGTAGCTACACCACTTAATCCTTCTTGGCCAGCAATTTCTTCAATACGTTTTTTGGCTTGTAAAACTAAACTCTGAGCAGTCTCAGAACTTCTTTTTATATTTCCTTGAGTAACTTCATATAATTTTGATTCTGCACGGTCTAATAAATCAAAAACATCGGTTGTTTCGTCATAAGAATCTTCGATAATTTCAGTTGAAATTCGAATCAAACTTCGTTGAATGAATTTTTGAAGTATAATTCTAGAGTGAAATTCGATATGAGCCGATGAAGATATTTTTTGAGTTAACTGAATTAGATAAAAATCGCCTCCTGCTAATTCTAATTTAGCATTTTTTTTAAGTTGTGCAGAAACGGTTAATAAGTCAATAGGCTGTGTTTCTGTAAAGAGCTGAACAATAGCCTCAAAAATATGCTTGTGCGCTTCCTTGTAAAAAGCATCAGGTTGCAAAATGTCTATTACATCATCAACCCCTTTTTTATCAATCATCATCGCACCCAACACAGCTTCTTCTAAATCAAGAACTTGCGGCTGTAACTTGCCTTTTTCAAGACTAATTATAGTAGTTTTATCAACCTTGACAGGACTAATATTTCTAAAGTTTTCCATAAAGCGAAAGTAACAAAAATTAAAAAAAGATAACGTTTGAGTTGTTACAAATACATGTTCATAACTAACTATTTTTTGTTTATAACCCAAAAAAAATCCGCCTCATTAGTAAACGAGACGGATTATATATGCTACTAAATTATTTTACTCCCTGTAAACACCCATTTCGCAGTATTTTTCCATTCGCTTCTCAATCAGTTTCTCTGTTGATAAGTCTTTCAATTCATTATATCCTTTCATGATATATTGCTCTACCGTTTTAAAAGCAGTCTCTCTATCGTAATGAGCACCACCTAATGGCTCAGGAATAATATCATCTACTAATTTTTGTCTTTTCATATCAGCAGAAGTTAATTTCAAAGCTTCCGCAGCTTGTTCTTTATATTCCCAACTTTTCCATAGAATAGAAGAACATGATTCTGGAGAAATAACAGAATACCAAGTGTTTTCCATCATGTAAACCTTATCTCCTACACCGATCCCTAAAGCTCCACCAGAAGCTCCTTCACCCACTATAACAGTGATAATAGGCACTTTTAAGCGAACCATTTCGAAAATATTTCTAGCAATAGCTTCCCCTTGTCCTCTTTCTTCCGCTTCTAATCCTGGATACGCACCTGGAGTATCTATCAAAGTTAGGACAGGAATTCCAAATTTTTCCGCCATTTTCATCAATCGCAATGCTTTTCTATATCCTTCTGGATTTGCCATCCCAAAGTTACGAAACTGACGCGTTTTAGTATTGAATCCTTTTTGTTGTCCAACAATCATAAATGATTGTCCATCAATTTTTCCTAAACCACCAATCATGGCTTTATCATCCTTAAAACCTCTGTCTCCAAAAAGTTCTAAAAAAGTATCGCCACATAAAGCGCGTACATGATCCATTGTGTAAGGACGACTAGGATGCCTTGAAAGTTGAACACGTTGCCAAGCAGTCAAGTTTTTATATATACTTCTTTTAGTCTCTTCTAGTTTTTTGTTGATTTGTTTGCAAGTATTCGTTACATCAACATCTGATTCTTGTCCAATAATTAGACATTTATCTAACTGCTCTTCTAATTCTTTTATAGGAAGCTCAAAATCTAAATATTCCATAGGATTTTTGCGTTTTTGTTTTATTTGGATTGGCAAATATAAAATTTTAAATCGTTCAAAATGGCTATTTGTCTATTTATGTGTAAAAAATCAATAGTTTAAAGTTGTGATATCTTACTTTAATTTTTTCTTTTGATACTGTTTAATCACCCCGTTTAATATTACAGTTAGTACAATTATTAAGGCACCGATGTAAAACTCAAAACTCATTTTTTCTTTTCCGCCAAGAATAAAATAAGCTAAAATGATTCCGTAAACCGGCTCTAAATTAGTTGTTAGCATAACGGTGTACGGCGTTAATTTTTGCATTACTTTGACAGATGCAGTAAAAGCATAGGCTGTACAAATGGAGGCTAAAATCAAAATTAAAATCCAGTTATTTGTGGTCAGAATAAAGAAATCTAAACTGAATTTTTGTTGGAACAAAAAGTAAATAGAGATAAAAAAAGCACCTGCCAAAAATTCATAAAAAGAAATTACCGAGGGTTCGTGATCTGCTATTAATTTTCCGTTCATCAAAGTGAATAAAACTCCTAATATTATTGCAGCCAATGCATATAACATACCTGCTAAATAATTTATTTCTACTTTCATAATTAATGCCAAACCAGCAATAATTATCAATCCAAAGAAAACTTCATACCACAACACTTTTCTTCCATAAAAAAGAGGTTCTAATATGGATGCAAAAAAAGCACCTAATGAAAAAACAGAAAGTGTTATAGAAACATTAGATACATGAATAGCTTTGAAAAAAAAGATCCAATGCAGTGCAATTAGCAAGCCTACAAAAATTAATTTAAGGAATGATTTTAGTGGAATTTTAAATGATTTTTTTTTATAAACAAGAAAAAATCCTAGAAATACAGCTGCAAAAATCATACGATACCATACTAAAGCATCTGCTGTAATGGTGATTAATGCACCTAATATTGCGGTAAAACCCCAAATAAAAACAATTAGATGGAGATTTAAATAACTTTTTAAATTATCGTTTTGCATTTCGTAATAAATAAAGGGCTAATATTCCAAAGGCAATATTGGGTAACCAAACTGCTAAAAGTGGCGGAATACTAGACTTTTCAGCCAGTACTCCAAAAATCTTATCAAAGAAAACAAAGGCAAAAGCTAAAGCTATTCCTATTGCTAAATTGGTTCCCATACCTCCTCTTCTTTTCATTGAGGATACTGCAACTGCTATAATCGTAAGGATAAATGCAGATACTGGAACACTGTATTTTTTATACAAAACAACTAAATAGACGTTAATATTTGAAGAACCTCGTTCTCGTTCTTTCTTGATAAAAGCATTCAATTTGCTTAAACTTAAAGTCTCTGCTATATAAACTACTGGTGTTAAATCTTCTAAATCAAAACTGAAATTAGCTTTTTTCTCCGGTAATTTTTCAATTACGTCATTCAATTCTCCAACGGTCCTTTTTGAATAATCATACATCGTGTAATTTTTCTCTTTAGGATTCCATTGTATTCTACTTGCAGTTATTTTATGAACTAATTTTTCATTTTTAAATTTTTCTAATGAGAAGTTAAAAGCTGTTTTAGAATCTGTATTAAAACTATTCACATAGATAAATTCGTCGTTGCTTATTTGTCGGTATATGTCGGTATTATCTCCCCGCATGGATTCCTTTCCACCACCTCTTAAATAGGTATATCTAAAATTATTAAATCCCTCACTAGCGGCAGGAACGACAAAAAATCCCATCATTAAAACAAAAACAGAAACTATCGAAGCCCCCATTATATAAGGTCTCAAAAATCGGGTAAAAGAAATCCCAGAACTTAAGATGGCTATAATTTCTGTGTCATTTGCTAATTTTGAAGTAAACCAAATAACCGATAAAAATAAAAATATTGGAAAAAGTGAACTAGCAAAATAAACTGTAAAATTGTAATAATATATTGCAATATCTAATATTGGAACTTTGTTCTCCAGTATTTTATTGATTTTCTCTGATACGTCAACAACAATTCCAATAGGGATAAACAACAATAACATCACTGTAAAAGTGGCTAAATATCTTTTTAAAATGTATTTATCTATTATTGTTAGCATATTTCTATTTGATAATTATTTCTTTTTCGTTAATCCTAAATCATTAGGTTAAAGATTTACAACCTTTGACTCATGTTTTTAACCATCATTTCTTTCCAAGGTTTAAAATCACCTGCTAAGATATGTTTTCTCGCTTCGCGAACCAACCACATATAAAAGCCTAAATTGTGTATGGTAGCGATTTGTTTTCCTAAATATTCATTAGCAGCAAACAAGTGACGTAAATATGCTTTAGTATATTCGGTATCCACGAAAGTGATTCCCATTTCATCAACTGGAGAAAAATCTGCCTCCCATTTTTTGTTTTTAATGTTGATCGTTCCGTTTGCCGTAAAAAGCATTCCGTTTCTAGCGTTACGAGTAGGCATCACACAGTCAAACATGTCGACACCCAATGCAATATTTTCAAGAATATTAATTGGAGTTCCTACACCCATTAAATAACGAGGTTTGTCTTCTGGCAAAATTTCACAAACGACTTCGGTCATTGCATACATTTCCTCTGCTGGCTCTCCAACTGAAAGTCCACCAATAGCGTTTCCTACTTGATTGCTATTAGCTATATATTCTGCTGATTGACGACGCAAATCTTTGTAAGTGCTTCCTTGAACAATAGGAAAAAAAGCTTGATCGTAGCCGTATTTCACAGGAACTTTATCCAAGTGATTGATACAACGGTCCAACCAACGGTGTGTCATGTGCATAGAACGTTGCGCATAACGATAATCACAAGGGTAAGGCGTGCATTCATCAAAAGCCATGATAATATCTGCTCCTATAGTACGTTGAATTTCCATAACATTCTCCGGAGTAAAAAAGTGATAGGAACCGTCAATATGCGATTTAAACTTCACTCCTTCTTCCTTAATTTTTCGGTTGGCCGATAGAGAATATACTTGGTAACCACCAGAATCGGTCAAAATATTGCGATCCCAGTTCATGAATTTATGCAATCCTCCGGCTTTTTCTAAAATTTCAGTTTTAGGACGTAAATACAAGTGGTATGTATTTCCTAAAATTATATCTGGATTTATATCTTCTTTTAATTCTCTTTGATGCACTCCTTTAACAGAAGCAACAGTACCAACTGGCATAAAAATTGGCGTTTCAATAACCCCGTGATCAGTAGTAATAGTTCCCGCTCTAGCTTTCGATAATGGGTCTTTTTTTAATAAATCAAAATTCATCTATCTCTCTTATTATTTCTTATGTTTAGATTGAAATAGTTAATAATACCCTATTTTCATTAGGTATATTCTCTACTCTTATCCTAAATTCTTTTTTTCCCGACCTTTCGGGAGCGCAAAGATAGGTTAATTAGACAATTGGGAAATTAGATAACAGAAAATTTAATCAAGAATTGGGATTTACTTTTAAAATAAGATTCTGAACTACCATTTTACGCTTATTTTAAGTGCTTTTGATAATCTTCTTTTCTTTTGAATAAAACAGTCGAAAAGGAATTTTCAAAAAAATAATCAATGTAAAAATAACTTATGTTTGCGTATCTATTAACCTAAAATTCATGTCACGATAAAAAAACTGCTCTCACCAAATGTTTGGTCTACAAATGCAACCGACTTTGCTTCCCTCCTTCTGAGAATTTTTTTAGGTTTATTAATGTTAAGTCACGGCATTCCTAAATTGATGAATTTAATGAATGGAGATATGCAATTTGGCGATCCAATAGGAATAGGAATTCCTGCATCATTGACTTTGACTGTTTTTGCAGAAGTTTTTTGCTCTTTACTACTCCTTTTTGGATTATGGACAAGGTTAGCATTAATTCCCTTAATTTTCACCATGATCGTAGCGTTATTTATTGTTCACATCAATGATGATTTAGGAACAAAAGAACCAGCATTTATGTACTTATTTGGTTACTGCGCACTATTTTTGTTAGGAAGTGGCAAATATGCAATTGATAGTCTCTTGAACAGAAAAAGATAATTTAAGCTATTAAAAATATAAAATTCTAGTTTATAAAACCTTAAAAGAATTGGTTAACAAGTGTTTTTAAGGTTTTATTAATTGTGCTGTTTTATAAACGAAATAATTTCATCAAAGCGATCAGAATAAGGGTTAAAATATTGTAAAACCATTGGTACATGTTTCTTATTCAGATGTATTGGTGAAACATCCGGCTGAAAAAGTGTTAAAGCTTTTACAAAACGACTATTAGCAATTTTAATAGAATTGTACGTTTTATCTCCCACGTAAATTAAAAATGGTGGGAAATTTTTGTCTAGAAAATAAATAGGAGAAGCATCTTTCCATTTTATAGGATCGGAGGTCCAAGTAGCGATATAATCATCTTTTGTAGTTGGAGGATTTCCTTCTAAATAGTTTTTCATATCTAATCCTGCTGCATCGTTAAGGATAATTCCGGAAATACTTTTAGAATCTATTCCATATTTTGGATTCATAACAGCCAAAGCACCTAGATGACCGCCGGCAGAATGCCCAGTAATATAGAGTTGGTTTGGGTTTCCATTGTATTCTGAAATATTCTTTTGAACCCATTTTATAACCTCCGCTATTTGAGTTGTCATACCATCATAACTAGCTGCTGGACTTAAGGTATAATCTGGAATTACTGTAATTATGTCTTTACTAGCAAAGTTTCTACCTAGCAAATCATATGTTCCTTTCCTGCCGCTATTCCAATTTCCGCCATGTATGAAAATTAAAACAGGAAGTGGCTTTGCGTTCGCCTTTCGAGGAACAAAAATATTCATTTTTGGTATTGCATTGTTTTCGTCTGAAGATTGCAAATAGGAAATATTTGCATTTTTTTTCGAACTACAATTAACCAAAAGAAAAGCACTAAATAAAATGATGATAGCTATAGAAAAACGCATATATTTTTTTTTACGAATATACCATTAAAAAATAGTCTATTAAAATTCTCCTCTTATAAGCTTTGAAAAATAAATGAATAAAACATTCTTTTTAATGCGATATAAGTCAGCTAAAACAAACTGAAATATAATTTTTGTTATGTAACAAAAGTTACTCAACATCACTCTATCATGTATTACTTTTGTAGTATTAAAATAGAATGGCTGGATTTTATAAAATAACTTACAAAAGAAAAAATAATGACAATCGAAAATTTAATTAAAGAAAAAGCAGGCACTATTGTGGATGTGCGCACGCATGAAGAATTTATGGGTGGTCATGTAGTAGATTCCATCAATATACCCTTAGGAGAAATTCAAGAAAGAATGGAAGAATTAGAAAATCTTAAAGCACCATTAATCCTTTGCTGTGCTTCAGGAAATAGAAGCGGACAAGCACAACACTTTCTTTCTCAAAAAGGAATTGATTGCTACAACGGTGGCTCTTGGTTAGATGTTAATTATTATCAATCACAAACAAGCTAAAATATCATGATTAATGTTATAAAAAAAATATTAGGATTTGGACCAAGTGTAAACTATGATGAATTAATAAAAGCTGGCGCTATTATTCTAGACGTTCGTAGCAAAGGGGAATATTCTGGAGGCCATATTAATGGATCAGTAAATATATCTGTAGATACTCTAAAGAATAATTTGGCAAAATTAAAAGATAAAAACCAAACTATTATTACGTGTTGTGCTTCAGGAATGCGAAGTGCCTCCGCAAAAAGTATCTTGAAATCAAATGGCTACACCTCTGTTTATAATGGTGGCGGATGGAGCAGTTTGAATAATAAAATTGGAAGATAAATAAATCACATTACCTTACTATATAATTAAATTACCTATTTGGTTTATAAATAAGCCCGCAAAATGCGGGCTTATTTATGAATTATAATTATCTCTAAAATAAATATTACTTTTATTAATTATTCCATAGTAGGATAATCTGTATATCCCTTTTCTGTCGGCGTATAAAAAGTATTTTGATCCGCTGTACTTAACGGAGCATCGTTTTCAAAACGAGCGACTAAGTCTGGATTAGCGATGAACGGAACTCCATAAGCAACAAGATCAGCATATCCTTCTTCAAGAACTTTACTACCTGTTTCTTTTGTAAAACCTTTATTAATAATTAAGGTCCCGTTATAAAAAGGTCTGAAATGTTTTGCGACTTCATTGACTGCATAAGGAACGTCTTCTACAGGTGTAAATGGTTCCGTCAAATGAACGTAAGCTAAGCCGTAATCGTTCAAGCGATTCACAATATATTCGTGTGTTGGAATAGTATCTTTATCCAACATCATTCCTTGCGCATTGTGTAAGCTAGGATTGAGTCGAACTCCAACTTTAGTATAGTCGATAACCCCTTTAAATGCATCTAAAATATCAAATAAAATTCGGGCTTTATTTTCCATCGAACCGCCATAATTATCTGTACGATGATTAGAATATCCGTTAAAAAACTGATGTAATAAATATCCGTTTGCAGCATGCAATTCTACACCATCAAAACCTGCACTCATAGCATTTTTTGCGCCATTTGCAAAATCTAAAACAGTTTGCTTAATATCTTCAATCGTCATTTCTTTTGGCACAACGGTATCTACAAAACCATCGTTTGTATATGCTTTTGCAAATGGATTAATAGCAGAAGGAGCATGTGGTAATTCGCCATCATGCAAATCTGGATGTGATAGCCTTCCGGTATGCCAAAGTTGAGCAAATATTTTTCCTCCTTTATCATGTACCGCTTTGGTAACTAATTTCCAGCCTTCAGTTTGTGCTTCGCTATAGATTCCAGGTACATTAATAAAGCCAACCGCTTTGGTGCTTACAAAAGTTCCTTCGGTTATAATTAATCCCGCTGTTGCTC
Source organism: Flavobacterium sp. GP15 (assembly GCF_014281985.1). Classification (NCBI taxonomy): domain Bacteria; kingdom Pseudomonadati; phylum Bacteroidota; class Flavobacteriia; order Flavobacteriales; family Flavobacteriaceae; genus Flavobacterium; species Flavobacterium sp. GP15. The sequence goes on along the minus strand of NZ_JACFTC010000006.1, from coordinate 132,015 downwards.
TTTGTTCGTAATATTTTGCAGTAAGTGCGGTAGCAACGTTTCCTTCATTATTAGAACGACTTCGAGTCATTGGCGCCATTACTATTCGATTATTCAAAACGATATTCCCTAACGTGTAAGGTTGAAATAAAATTGATTTGCTCATGTTTTTTTTAATTAAAAATTAATGATTTATATGTTTTTTTTTTAGCAATTAGCGCTAAGAAAAGCCATAACAGACTGAATGTCTTCATTATCCTTATCTTTTAGAAAGAAATCGTCATAATTATCTGATTTTACCGCAATTGAGAACACTTTAGAGAAAGGAAACAAATTTCTTATCTTAGCTTGATCCATATCGACTGCTAAATCCATATTTTGAGACCATAAAATTAGTATGACTTTACCAGTTGTCACTTTCTTAATTTTTTGGATCAACTCCTCTTCATAAAAAAAAGAGTCCGAAAATAAAATAACATCTGCTTCCCAACTCGCATCGATAGGACAATTTACTATTTCTATAGTACTGTTAGGATTTTCTGAATGCATTTTTAAATAGACTTCATTTAACAAAATAGCATCAGTATCAAAAAGTAGTACGGTGTGATACTGCGCAATTTTTGTTGCTAATAAAATAATATTAGCTTTTGAAAGTCCTATTACTGCAACTGTTTTTCTTTGTGGCATCGGCTGCAATTTACAGTACAAATTTAGGACTGTTGCAGTATACTTTACGTTGATCTAACACAAGAAATTCTATTGATTTAAGTCAAGAAAATTACAATCGATTGCTAATTTGTTTTCTTACCCGACTCAATGTTTCTGGTTTTAACCCAAGATAAGAAGCAATCATGTGTTGCGGAACTCTTTTGATTATTCCAGGATAAGCGATTCCTAATTTAATGTATTTTTCTTCGGCAGTTTCAGTTAATGCCGAGTTTATTCTTGCTTGATTAGCGATATAGGCATTTTGCAACAACAAGCGTTGGTATCTTTCAAACATTGGGATTTTCTCCATTAACGCTTCTCTTGCTTCGGTAGTAAATAAAAGCAGTTCACAGTCCTCAAGCGCTTCGATAGTATAAATAGAATTCGTATTCGTCAAAAAACTAGATAAATCTGTAATCCACCAACCTTCAATAGCAAACTGAACAATATGTTCGTTTCCTTTTTCATCTATAAAAAAGGAGCGCATAATTCCTTTTTCTACAAACGCATTGTAAATACAGATATCACCTTCTTGCAATAAAGTTTGTTTTTTACGCAACTTCTTAGGGATGAAAAAAGTTTTACAAACCTCCATTTCGTCCTGCGTCAACGTAACTTTTTCCTGAATACTTTTGAATAATTGTTCAAACATAGCGGCAAGATAGTAAATACTCTAGAGCCTTATCAAAATATTAATATCAAAAAAAGTAAAACCTTTAATAACTATTCATAAATCTAAAAATGGAAATATCCATAAATCAAAATATCTGATTATCTTTGTCAAGTCTAATTTTTAACACACAAATGAAACCGAACACACAACAATTAAACGATTTAACTATCCAAGTACGAAGAGATATTCTTCGAATGGTACACGCAGTCAACTCAGGTCACCCAGGTGGTTCACTAGGCTGTACTGAATTTCTTGTAACCTTATATCAAAATATAATGGAGCGCAAGGAAGGTTTTGAAATGGATGGTATTGGAGAAGATCTTTTCTTTCTTTCAAACGGGCATATATCTCCTGTATTTTACAGTGTTTTAGCAAGAAGCGGATATTTTCCAGTTTCTGAATTAGCCACTTTTCGTTTGATCAATTCAAGATTACAAGGTCATCCAACTACTCATGACAGTTTACCAGGAATAAGAATGGCTTCTGGTTCTCTTGGACAAGGATTGTCAGTTTCTATTGGAGCTGCACAAGCTAAAAAACTAAATGGTGACAACCATATCATTTACACGCTACTTGGTGATGGTGAATTACAAGAAGGTCAAAACTGGGAAGCAATTATGTATGCTTCTGCAAAAAAAGTAGACAATCTAATCGCTACAATTGATTTAAACGGAAAACAAATTGACGGTCCTACTGACGAAGTTTTAGCCATGGGAAGTATCAGAGCTAAATTTGAAGCTTTTGACTGGGATGTTTTAGAAATTAAAAAAGGAAACGATATAGAGGCTATTATTGCTGGTTTGAACGATGCAAAATCAAGAACTGGAAAAGGAAAACCAGTTTGTATTTTATTGCATACTGAAATGGGTAATGGAGTAGATTTTATGATGAATACTCATGCTTGGCATGGTAAAGCACCCAATGATACACAACTAGAAATTGCTTTAGCTCAAAACTATAATGTTGGAGGCAATTCAGATTATTAGAATCCCCTTTTAGCCTTCCGCTACGGCGAGAGGAATAAAAAAAAATTACTTAAAAATATAAAACCCTATTTACCCTAAATAGGAATCCCCTGCCACGGCGGGGTTTAAGGGAGGAAAAATGAAAAAATATACAAATACAGGAAGTAAAGATACGCGTTCAGGTTTTGGCGCGGGAATGACAGAATTAGGTCAGAAAAACGAAAATGTGGTAGCACTTTGTGCCGATTTAATTGGATCATTAAAATTTGATGATTTCAAGAAAAATCATCCAGAGCGTTTTTTCCAAATTGGAATTGCAGAAGCAAATATGATTGGAATCGCAGCAGGATTAACCATTGGTGGTAAAATTCCATTTACTGGAACTTTCGCTAACTTTTCTACAGGAAGAGTCTATGACCAAATTCGTCAATCAATAGCCTATTCAGAAAAAAATGTGAAAATTTGTGCGTCACACGCAGGATTAACATTAGGAGAAGATGGTGCAACTCATCAAATTCTTGAAGATATCGGATTAATGAAAATGTTACCAGGAATGACTGTAATCAATACTTGCGATTACAATCAAACCAAAGCAGCAACGCTTGCACTTGCAGATCATCATGGTCCAGCCTACTTGCGTTTTGGACGTCCTGTAGTACCTAATTTCATGCCATCAGACGAACCTTTTGTAATTGGAAAAGCAATTGTTTTAACAGAAGGAACAGATGTAACTATTGTTGCAACAGGTCATTTAGTTTGGGAAGCATTAATTGCAGCTGAAGCATTAGAAGTACAAGGAATTTCTGCTGAAGTAATTAATATTCACACCATTAAACCACTTGATGAAGAAGCAATTCTAAAATCATTAGCTAAAACAAAATGTATTGTTACTGCTGAAGAGCACAACATTCTTGGTGGTCTTGGCGAAAGCATCTCTAGAGTATTAGCATTAAACGACCCAGCTCCACAAGAGTTTGTTGCTGTAAATGATAGTTTTGGAGAATCTGGAACACCAGAACAATTAATGGAAAAATACAAATTGAACAATCAAGCAATTGTTGAAGCTGTAGAAAAAGTAATGAAAAGAAAATAATTTTTTCATCTTAAAACAAAAAAAATCCAGTTCTTACGAACTGGATTTTTTGTTTACTATTACCTTATTAATTAATTACATTTTATCAAATGTCTTTTTATTCTTGCTGGATCAGTTGCCTTTCCATCACAACCAGGAATTAAATTAAAAGAATATAATTTACCAGAAGGATCTGTTATCTCTTTGCGAGTACTAATTCCGTCGCCATCATCATCGGTATCTAAAAAGTCAGGTATTCCATCTTTATCAGTATCATCAGGATTTATAGCACCATCAGGTAATTCTGCTTTAGTCCACATATAACCATCCCCATCTAAGTCTTCCTGAAAAGACATAATTCCGTCAGGTATAGGAACAGCAACTTGACCAATATTTTGATATTCATGATCCAAACGTTGCATTCCTAAAAGTTTAAAACTAAATACTAACGGAGAATAAGCTGGAATACTAGCATTTGCTGAATTATAATAAGCCAAACCAGAAGGTATAAACATTACCCCTGCACCAAAATCAGAATATGTGACAGTACCATCATCTTTAAGGGCACTATTACCTGTTTTAAATTGCGGAAAAACTTCTTTCCAACCTCTAATGTAACCAAATAAATTAGCTCGTTGCGGTTCGTATATAAATTCTTCAAATTTAGTTGACGTTTGATTTGTAACACCATTTACGACATCATTCCCTAAATATTCTCCTCTATAAGTGGTAAATACCTCATCCACATTTGTTGGAGATTCGCCAACACCCTCTCTTAAAACTAAGTAATACAGCTTATACACGATATTATGTAATTTCACTTCGCGATTAAGTAATTTAGGAAAAGAGGCATTATCTTTATACGACCATATAGAAGGTTGTGCAACTCCTGCTGGGATCTTTTTTATTGTTACGTCTTGATCTACTGTAACCTCTATATAATTCTCTTTTAAATATTTCTCAATATCATTTAGTTCAGTCGCATACTGCTTTGCATAATCTCGAGGAGGTATTATTTCAGGATTACTATTATTATCCTTAGAACATGAAAATAAAGACACGGTTGTAATTAATAAAATAAAATAATACTTAAATTTGTTCATTATAGCTAATTTTTTTAAGTGCGCAAGATACAATATTGATTGATTTTTGTAAACTATTTAACTCGGATTTTAGAAAATTTATGAGAATAGATAAATATTTATGGTGTGTTCGGTACTACAAGACCAGAAACATGGTAACTGAAGCTTGCAAAAAGAATCATGTAACCGTAAATGGACTCGTCGCCAAACCATCAAAAGAAGTGTTTCCTACGGACAAAATTACTTTTAGAAAGGATCAAATCACACAAATTATCACCGTATTGGATATTCCTGAAAATCGTCTAGGAGCAAAACTAGTAGATATGTATAGAAGAAATGATACACCTCCAGAAGTTTATCAGCATTTAGAGCTTCTTAAATTATCCAAAGAACATTATCGTAAAAATGGAACTGGTAGACCAACAAAAAAAGACCGAAGAGATATAGACGAATTTGGAAATGAAATTATTACCGAGGAAGAAGATTAAGTCTAAGTTCTAATTTTTAAAAAAACATCAAAGAAAAAATATAATGAGCAAAAATATTATTTTAACACACCAGGAAATAGAACATAAAATAAGAAGAATTGCCTACCAAATTTACGAAACCTTTGTAGATGAAGAAGAAATTGTTATTGCAGGAATTGCGAGTAACGGTTATATATTTGCAAAAAAGATAGCCACAGCTTTAGAAGCCATTTCTCCTATAAAAGTTTCAATATGCAAAGTGCAAATTAATAAGCAAAACCCACAATTGCCTATTGAAACCTCCTTAACACAACAAGAATATGCCAATAAAGGACTAATACTAGTTGATGATGTACTCAACTCAGGAACTACCTTAATATATGCAGTAAGACACTTTATAGACGTTCCTTTAAAGAAATTTAAAACTGCAGTTTTAGTAGATAGAAATCACAAAAAATATCCTGTAAAGGCAGATTTTAAAGGAATATCTTTATCAACTTCATTATTAGAACACGTACAAGTAGTATTTGACGAAGACGGTAGTAGTCACGCTTACTTAAGCTAACACACACATTACATCAAGCACAACCTGATCAATGGTTTTATTATCTACTACAACCTTATAATTTGCTTGATTGTAGTAAAAACTTCTTTCAAAGAGATGCATTGCAATAAACTCCTTCATTTCCACATCACTTTTGTTGGCGATAAGGGGTCTTTTGCTTTTATTAGAAGAAAGTCTATCATATAATGTATCGATTGAAGCCTTCAAATAAATAGAAACCACACCCTCTCCTATTAATAGTGTATGATTATTTGCATAACACGGCGTTCCTCCACCCAGACCTATTATAATTTCTTCGGGCGAATGCAATAACTCCACAAATAATTGATGTTCTAATTTTCTAAAATAAATTTCTCCGTGCTTCTCAAAGATTGTATTTATAGAAAGATTTGCTTTTTTCTCAATATATTCATCTAAATCAATAAATGCGATTCCGCTATCTTTAGACAATTTCTTGGCAATAGTCGACTTTCCGCAGCCCATATACCCTAATAATATAATTTTTCTCATGCAATAAAACCCTAAAAACTAAGACGTTAAAAATTAATGTAAAAAAAAGTCAAATTTATGATAAAAATCCTTGGAAAACTTCAAATAAAGTCCTTATATTTGCACCCGCATTCAAGCAAAGATTATATGACTCGATAGCTCAGTTGGTAGAGCACATCACTTTTAATGATGGGGTCCTGGGTTCGAGCCCCAGTCGGGTCACAATTAAGTGATCAAAACATATTTTCTTGAATGCATTGACTCGATAGCTCAGTTGGTAGAGCACATCACTTTTAATGATGGGGTCCTGGGTTCGAGCCCCAGTCGGGTCACAAAAGGTTGTTCGCTATGCGAATGACCTTTTTTATTTTTCGGCCACGTGGAGAAACGGTAGACTTGCCAGCTTGAGGGGCTGGTGCTCGCAAGGGCGTGTGGGTTCAAATCCCACCGTGGTCACGAATAATTTAAAATGCTCTTAAAAAATCAAGTTTACTTGAATTATTTTAAGAGCATTTCTTGTTTTAAAAAACACATTATTATGGAATATTTAGGGGATCATAAAGAAAACCTGTGGAGATCCCAAAATTAAAACTACATTAGACAAAGAAATAGAACTTTTCTCAAATGCAAAACTTAAAGCTTAACCATTGAAAAAATTACTTTTATTATTTATATTTTCAACTTTTTCTTTATTCGCACAACACAAAGGAATCATACTAGATCAAGAAAATAATTTACCTGTAGAAGGGGTTAGTGTTTACTTTAGTAAATCCTCTCCTCTAGAAATTAGTGATAAAAATGGAAATTATAATTTAATAACTCCTTCTGGTAATCACAAAAAAGACACCGTTTACTTTTCTCATATTGGATACAAAACCCAAGCAATCGTATTCAATAAATTAAAAGAAAACAATTTTACTCTTTTTCTAGCTACGGATGTGGAAAAAATGAATGAACTGATCGTTTATAGCCACAAGGTTTTACATCCACAAATTCATTTCACAAAATTAAAACCACTTAAGAATAAAATTAGTTCGTTTGGTTCTTTATTATTAAATGATAAAATTTATATAATTGGTGGTGACGGCTCCTTTCAAAAAGATGCCTGGAAAAAAGTAAAATCTGAAAAACCAGATTTTACAATAGATGATTATTTGAATGAGCTAAAGTATCAATTCTCTAATAATATATACAAAGATAATTTACTCATTTATGATATTAAAAGAGACAATTGGGAAATCCCTGATCTAAAATTTCACAAAAGATCGTATCATCATTTAAATTATTTTGACAATAAAATTTATGTTTTGGGAGGAAAAAGAGTCTCTACCAACGGTAAATTTGAATATTTAGAAAACACCATTGAAGTTTTTGACACCAGCAATAATACAATTACTCTCGACAAAGCCAATCCGCACCAAGCCGTTAATTTTGTTTCCTTTACCTATACCAATAATATTATTGTGATGGGAGGTTCTACAAAATCAAATGATCAGAAACAGAAAGTATATTCCAACAAAATACATTCTTACGACTTAAAAACAGGATATTGGTATGAGATTGGCACTATGCCAACAGCAAAAGAAACAACTGGAGTACTGATAGGAGACAAAATATATTTAGTAGGAGGTTATAAGAACAAACCTCTAACAGAAATTGAAACCTATGATTTGATTACCGGAAAATGGCAAAAAGAAGGCGATTTATTTTATGGAATTCAGAATCCAGCACTTACTTTTTATGAGGACACAATTTTCATCTACGAAAATGGTAAAATAAGTACTTACGATATCAAAACTAAGGTATTAAAAGAATTTTTAATTAACTTACCACTAAAAGGGTCTACTTTATATTATGCAGAGGACAATTTGTATTTATTAGGAGGATTTATAGAAAACGATTACTCGACATATCCTTCAGACGAATTTGTAAAAATTGCAATTAGTGAATTTGCAAACACTAAAGTGAATAGATCTAAAAGATTATAAATTCATTTTTCAAGAAAGACAATAACACAAAAGCAATAGAATAGAAGTCAATAAGTGAAGAAAATTATTTAAAATAATTCATTAGCACAAAAAATTACATCGAAATCTTTTACAATTTAAATTGTTTTCCTTGTTCTGGAAAAATGATCTTCAATCCTAAATCATTTTGTTTTTTGATTTGTTCTTTAATTTTTAAGATGTTTTTTGCTGGCGGTTTTAGGTGAGTAATAATGATTTTAAACCCTTTCAAACTATCTTTTCCAGACAATTCTTCCAGTTTATGCAATTCATTCATTAAATAATTAGGAGTCAAATGGCCGAATAAAAATTGATCTGGTTGTTCATTTGGGAAAGAAACTTCGATAAACATTCCTTTCAATTGTTTGCTCTTAACCAAAGGTGCAATTGCCAACCATAAATTACTCAGATTATCACTTTTTTCAATTACATCGGGTCCAGTATCTCCCAAATACAAAGCATAACTATCTGCATTTTTAATTAAAAAAGCAGTACTTTCAAAAGGATTAACGTGACTTAAAGGAAATGCTTTTACTGTCATACTAGTATTTGTTATTGGTATTTCTTTACCAATATCTAAAGTTTGAAAATGATACATTTTTAATGGTTTTCCTGGACCATCATCTCCAAAATTGATCCATGTTTCATCATTAAAATAATGATTTTGCATCATTTTCATGCACCTATTTGTAGCGTAAACTGTTTTTGAAGAGTCTGCAGCCGAATTAATAATCAAACCAGAAACATGATCTAAATGCGCATGAGAAATAAAGTATCCTTTTATATATTTCCTTAAAACTTGACTCGAGGAAACTTTAAAAACGTTATTTTTAATTGCTTTTTCGATTCCAGAGTGTAATGTTCCCGCATCCAGACTGATGTAATCGTTCGTGTTTTCTGGAGCAATTAAATAAGCCGATAAATTTTTCTCATCTATTCCTCCTTTAACTCCAAGAGGAACTACTTTGAAAGATGCATGCTGTGTTTTCTGAGAAAACCCATTTAAGGAAATTAATAATAAGCACAGCAAAAAACGTTTAAAAACAGTCATGTTTGTATCTTTATATTTTTACAAATTTCATCTATTACAACCAATAAACGGTATTATATCGTTCTAATTATTGCAATACAAGAATTGTTTATTTTAATATATAAATTCAAGTTTATCATTAAAAACTGTTTTTAAAAGAAACTACATCAAAAAAAAAGCGTTTTGAAATCAATCAAGACGCTTTTTTACAAAATTATTTTAAGGATGCAGCTCTTCCTTTTTAACATATTACAAGAGCAAAATTGTAAGCCAAAGTGTGTAATTTTTACTTATTTCTTTCCTTTAGTAGCTCTTTTCAAATCATCACCTCCTGGAATTCTCATTTTGTCTGTAAGAATAGAAATTTCGTTTAAATCAAAATTACCTGTCAACGACATCAAAACAGTATCAGCATTTTTAGCGCCTTCAATAAACATCAGCAATTCTCTTATTTGAGAATCTGTAGTGCTCGATTTTACTAAAATCTTAATATTCTTTCCATTTTCATTTACTCGCATCAATTCCTCTAAACCAGCTGTTTTAATATACTTTTCAGCGGTCAACCTCATATCTCCTTCTACTTTAGCGCTTTTTGTAGTAAAGACTTTAAGATTATCCAGTTTTTTAATCAAGTTTAAGTATTGTTGGGTTTCTTTATCAGAAGCATCCACTTTTACTTTACTCATTAAATCAAACATTTTTTTATTAACAATAATTGACGTTACATCTTCTTGACCGTCAAATTTATCAAAAGCGGCTTGCGAAAAAATCGAACTAGAAATAAAAACAAAAGCAATAGTAAGTAAACCGTTTTTTACTCTAGTTAAATGACGTTCTTTTTTGTTGTATTCTGCTGTTACAGAAAAGTTTGTAATTATATTATTTGATTTCATTATTTATTTTATTTAAAATTAATTGTAATGGTTTTCTAAAATTTAAAACTCAGAAGTAGGATTGGGAACCGTCCTAAATATTCTGTTTTTGGTTTTTTCATACTCGTCAATATACTGTACACTTTCTATGCCAACATTTACATTATTTGATAACAAATTCAAAGCATTCTGAGTCGCTTCAAAAGCTTGTTTAGGATCGTCATAAGTTCCCAATTCATTGTTTTTGATTGAGGATTCAGTTCCAAACATATAAAACAAACCAATTCCTAAAACAACTACTATTGAAGCCGCTATAGATACCCAATAAAAATTATTTTTACCAATTCTTTTTTGAGTTTTAGGATTTTTAAAGATAGGTGTTTCTAAATTAGAATGTTCCTTTCTTGCCGCTTCAAAATGTTTAAATATCGAAACATATTGCATTAAATGAGGAGCTACTTCGGTAGAAGAAAAATAATTTTGCAATTCTTTTTCTTCTTCAATAGTAGTTTCACCCTCAAAATATTTATCTACTATTCTTTCTATTCTACTTAATTCCATAATCATGTACATTTTTCATAAATTCTCTTATTGTTTTTCTAGCTCTAGAAAGTGTCACTCTAACTGTGTTTTCACTTACTGCTACAATTTTCGCTATTTCTTCATATTCGTATTGTTCAATATCGCGCAATTGAATAATTATTTGCTGCTGTTCTGGTAATTGAGCGATGCATTTCTCAACCCAATTTAAACTGTCTAAATCTTCAATATTCTTACCTAATTCCGAATCAAAATCCTTGTCATGATCAGAATTTAACGGAACATTAGTCGCTCTCTTAGATTTTAATTGATCCAAACAATAATTTTTTGTCAAAGTCATAGCAAATGCTTCTACATTTCTATAAGTCGATACACTTGAACTCTTGCTCCATAACTTAAATAAAACTTCCTGAGTTGCATCTTCTGCTTCTTCTGTGCTTACGAGTAATCGCTTTGCTAGTCGGAAGATTTTGTCTTTAAACGGTGTCGTTATCAGAACAAACTCGTTTTGATCCATAAAAGATAATTATTAGAGAGGTTTTACATTCAAGACGATTTGCACTTCTTTTTGTTACAAAGAAGAGAAAATAAAACTAAAGTTAGTATTTTTACGTTTATAATTGATATCGATATCCCCAATATGAAAAAAACAGTCCTACTTACACTCCTACTATTTATAGCCGTAATTAGTTTTAATAGTTGTCAAGACAATGACGATATTGCTCCGCCAGCGAGCTTAGAAATCCAAGATTTTATCTGGAAAGGACTTAATCAATATTATTTATGGCAAGAATATGTTCCTAATTTAAATGACAATCGTTTTGCTAACCAAAAGGAATTAAACAGTTTTCTAAGCAATTATCAAAACCCCGAAGACTTATTTAATGCGCTTCGTGTAGATAAAACGATCGATCGTTTTAGTTGGATTGTAGATGATTATTTAGAATTAGAAGGCCAACTGCAAGGAACCACAAAAAATAACGGACTAGAATTTGGGTTAAGTTACAAAGCAGGAAGCAGTACGGAAGTATTTGGATACGTTCGCTATGTAATAAATAATTCAGATGCATCGAATAAAGATATTAAACGAGGTGATATTTTCACTGCTGTGAATGGTACTCCGCTGAACAACAACAATTATTTATCCTTACTATACGGTTCTAATGAAACTTACGTTCTTAGCATGGCTACGTTGAATGGAAACACCATAATTCCCAACGGAAAATCAGTTTCTTTGACAAAAACGGTATTGTCTGAAAATCCAATTTTAGTTAATAAAGTGATTACTTCAGGAGCACATAAGATAGGTTATTTAATGTATAATGGTTTTTATGGCGATTATGACATCAAGTTAAATGAAGCTTTTGGTGAACTAAAAGCACAAGGAGTAACAGATTTAGTTCTTGACCTAAGATACAATAGAGGTGGATCTGTGCAAACAGCCACTCGATTAGCGAGTATGATTAAAAAGAAAACTAAAGAAAAAGAAGTATTTGCAAAACAACAATGGAATACAAAAATCAATTCTTATTTTGAAGCTGAAAATCCTGATGCCTTGTTTAATTATTTTACCGACAAAATAGAAGATACTCCTATTAATTGTCTAGATCTTAATAAAGTATATATTTTGACCTCTAATAATACGGCCTCTGCGAGTGAATTGGTCATAAATGGATTAAAACCTCATCTTACTGTTGTTCAAATTGGCGATATAACTGTTGGTAAAAATGTAGGTTCGGTAACTTTATATGATTCCCCTACTTTTACTGATAAAAACAGAAACCCAAAACACCGTTATGCTATGCAACCAATTGTGTTAAAAATCGTAAATTCTGAAGGGTTTGGAGATTACTTTACGGGCTTAGTACCTAATTTTAAAGTAATAGAAACAGTAAGTACTTTAGGAAGTTTGGGCGAAAGTACGGAACCTTTATTAAGTGTAGCTATAAATAAAATTACAGGAACAGGTAGAATGATCAATCAAAATAAAGTGGATCCATTTAAATATATCAATGATTCTAAATCATTAAATAGATTTCAAAACCAAATGTATATTGACAAAGCTCCAGAAGGACTTTTGAAAGCATTGGAACAAAATTAATAAGACAATAAAGAAAATAATTAACAGCTATTTATTATTTAAATTGTTTTAAAATTCAAACTAAAAACACCTCTTTTTCTACTGAAAAAGAGGTGTTTTTTTAGTTTGAATATTAGCTTAGATAATTGGATTAATTGTTTGAATAAAATCCATTAGGGCCCATACCAACAGTAACTGATTTTAATTCGGCACCTGTAGAAGAAAATATTTTTACTGTTCCTGCTGCTGTAAATCCGTTTACATTAGCAGAATAAATTTTACCATCAATAACATTAAAAGCATAAAAAGTAAAATAACCGCCATCAGGAATTGAAAATAACGGAGCTTCACTAAAACTTGTAGCATTCAAAGCCATTACATACGCATTATTACCTACAGTATAATATATTTTTTCTCCATCAATATCCATATTTTTTGCGTTTTTTAACACAGTAGATTCAATAGCAGTTGCTGTATCATTAGTAGTATTAATTTTATACAACTTACTTTTTTCAGCATTTCCAGATAAAACATATACAGATCCACTTTTTTCCTCAATAGCGTTTACTCCGTTTTCAACCGTAATAGTACTCATTGCATTATTAATTTGAGGATTAATAACTGTTACACTAGTACCACTTCCGTATGCACCATTAGTAATGTATAATTTACCATTTGCAGTAATTATTTTCTCTACCACTTTATTTACAGCAATAACTTCTAAAAAATTATATGTTTTAGCATCATAAACGTTTACTGACTTCGTTTTTGCATTCGTAACATATAATTTTCCGTTTAAAACAACACTATAACGAGGGTTTTTTATTTGGTCAGTTATAGTTGCAATGCTTTTAAAGGTATATCTATTGACTACTTCAACAGTATTTGAATTGTTTACAACAATAAATGCTTTATCCTCAGAAAAACTTAAGGATTGTACAACATCTCCTAAAGGTTTGTTGCTGTTTTCTATCCCAAAAATATTGTTTATAACAGCATATTCATTAGAGATAAAAGATACAGAACCATTTGGTGTACCAAAATTACCTTCATTTAATACAATAACACCTTTGTCATAAGCGCCTAAAGGCATTTTATTTTCAGTTGTGTCATCATTACTACAAGAAGCTAATAATAAAGCACTTGCGAAAATTCCAAGAAAAGCATTTTTAAAATTCATTTTTTAATAATTAAGGGTTAAATAAAGAGTTAAATTCCTTCCAGGCATCAATCGGCTTGGTAAAGATTCATATATTTCATTCCAAAGATTAGCCACTCTAAAGCCAATTTTAAAGACATTTTTTTTACTGAAATTATAATCCATTCCTAAATTAGAAATAGTATAATCGCTTAAAATATTTTTTGGATCATTATCAGAAGTAGTAAAAACAGCACCTACAAACATAAATTGATAATAGTAATTAAACCTCTTGTAGGAATATGAACCAGCAGCGGTAGCTTTATGATAGGGAACATAAAAAAGTTGATTGTTATTTTTATCATCTAACGAAACAGTGTAAGAATAAGTTGCGTTAATCCCAAAGTTGTGACTATTGAAGTTCTTTTTCCAGGATCCCAAAGTTTCAAATCCATAAATAGAAACATTATCGGTATTAAAAGGAGACCAGTTTCCGGTGTTAGTGGGCAACCAGCGAATCATGTCCGTAATTTTTGAAGCGTAAAAAGTAGCACTTACATTAAAATCTTTGTATCTAAAATTATTACCCAATTCTAACTGATAGGAATTCTCCGGCTTTAAATCAAGATTACCACCCGTTTCCCAATAAAAGTCATTAAAAGTAGGCACCCTAAAATTGCGAGAAATATTAAACTTAAACTGGTAAAGAGAAGAGAAATCGATAGTTGTACCCGCTGAAAAAAGCAAAGGACTTTTATAAACATCCGAAATCTCTTTTCGAGCACTCAATTCATAATTCCATTTCTCAGTAATGTATTGTTTAATTAAAACACTAATACCTCCTACTTGTCTACTATTATTACCGACTCCAGATCCAAATGCGTTACTTTTATTGTAATCGAGTAGCGTATTTAAATTTATTTTAGAAGAAAATACATATACAAAATCATATTTTGCAATAAAACTTTTTACTCCTCCGGAAGTAAAGTCTTCCTCTTCGATATCATCAAAATACTTATAATGCTCTGTAATGTAGGCGAGTTTCATATTAGAAACTGATTTGCCAAAAATACTAGTCCACGCCAATAAATTTCTGGTATTAAAATCTTGGTATTTTGTTTTAGTAGCATTTGGTGAGGTTATAGAAAAATGACGTTCCCCATCATAACTCTCACTGTACAATTTAATGGTATTTTTAGCATCCAACTTATAACCAATGGCAGTGCTAAAATTAGTATTATAGAACTCTCCGTTACTATTTTTACCTTGTTTTCCAATAAATTTATAATCATTATCAGAACTATTTCTGGTAAAACTAGCATTAGTACTCCATTG
Organism: Flavobacterium sp. GP15; assembly: GCF_014281985.1. Taxonomy (NCBI): domain Bacteria; kingdom Pseudomonadati; phylum Bacteroidota; class Flavobacteriia; order Flavobacteriales; family Flavobacteriaceae; genus Flavobacterium; species Flavobacterium sp. GP15. Next base: position 117,014 of record NZ_JACFTC010000006.1, on the reverse strand, counting down.
GTTTGTTGCTGCGGTAACCGCATAAATAGTGCTTAGTGTATTAAAATCACCATAATATACTTCTAAGTTATTTTTGAAAGTGTTTCTAAATTTCAAATCATTATTTAAGTGAATTGTGCCTCCTATTGCACCACTGCCATAAACAACACTACCTCCGCCCGCTTTTACATCAATTGAATTATAGCCTCTTGTAGACACAGTGTTAAAATCTGTTTGACCTAATAACTGAGAATTAATATTAATACCATTCCAGACCACGGCAGTTTGTTGCGCAGTTGTTCCTCGAAAAGATGGCGATGAAACCATTCCTAAACCATTTTCTTTGAAATAAATAACTGAATTATAATTTAAAAGAGAGGTTAATGAAGATTGATTTTTACTAATAATAGAATCGTTCAATTTTAAAACGGACTGGGAACTTGAAAAGTTTTTAAGTTGCGTATCAGAAACCACTACTTCGTTGAGAGGTATTGCCGTTTTATTTTGAGCCAAAAGGAATTGGCTCAACATTATAATAGAAAGTAAACGAAATTTTTTAGTTGCCATAATTCCTGAACCTTTTTCCCGAAAGTTCGATATTAGTTATGAAAAAAGGCAGGTCTCCTGGCTTGCGTCTTGTTGTTTACCTTCCCATTCGCACAAGCGAACAGTGGTTTGTAGATAACAACAAGCTTTATAGCTTACAGTTGCGGGAACAGCTCAAGATTTTTATTTTATGATTGCAATTTTTTGATTACAGAATAATTCTGAAATCTAAAATCGCTAATCTTCAATCACTTGATTCCCTTTTAATGTGTTTCACAAAAAGCAAATACACAACCTTAATACGGCAACAAAGGTAAAATTTAATTCAGTTTTAAAACAAATTTGTAGAAACTATTGACTGGTTATTTAAATGAAACTAAAGGTTATATTGTTAATTACTGATTTTCAGTAAATTACAATTCTATTTTTATCACATCACCAAAACTAACTTTGTTATTAAACGCCTCTTTTAGTGGTAAACTAGCTATTTTACAAAGAATACTTCTAATAACACCCGCATGGGTAACAATAACAACTGGTGCATTGTATTTTCTTTGAAGTTCTTTTTCTAAAAAATCATTAACCCGATTGTATAAATCCACAAAAGATTCTCCGTTTGGAACAGTTACATTGACAAAATCGTTCATCCAGGGTGCAAAATTATCTGGAGGAATAGCATCCCAATTTTTCATTTCCCAATCCCCAAAATTCATTTCCATCAATCGATCATCTGTAATTATAACATTCGAAAGGTATTTAGCCAATTCCGTACAACGAAACAGCGGACTAGAATAGACAACTGCACCGGCTGGAATTTGATTTTTTATTGATTCGAATAATTCTAAATACGGTTCTAAAATATGAACATCGGATTGCCCATAACAAATTCCTTTTTCACAAACCGTTTCGGTGTGGCGTACTAAATAAACTTCCATAAGACAATAATTGAAATATAAAATACTACTTCACAAACTTGTTGGGTGGCTCCAAGACAATCTCCTGTATAGCCATCAATCCATTTTTGAAAATAACGCGCCATGAAAAAACGAGTGATGAAAATAGGAACTAAAACCAATAAGAATTGCCATTGAAAATAAGCTAATAGAATAAGTGGTAATAAACCAAAAAAGAAAGCACCTACCACTTCACGCCAAGTATAATTTTGTGCTATAGGTTTGCTTTTACTTGTAGCATCCTCTCGCGAATATTCATGAGTAAAAACAATAGAAATTGCTGCTAATCTACTCAAAGAATGAGCCGAAACAAAAATCAACAGAATTAGGATTTGATATTTAGTGTTGATGATCTCTACAGAAGAAACTATATCAGACAAAGTTTTAAACTTGAGTAAAAACAATAAAACTACCCCAATCGCTCCATAAGCCCCAATGGCACTGTCTTTCATGATTAAGAGTATCTTTTCTTTAGTCCATCCGCCACCAAAACCATCACAAACATCAGCAAAACCGTCTTCATGAAAAGCACCTGTAACTAAAATAGAGGCAATCATAGAAAAAATCACCGCTATTTCTACAGTCATTAAATAATTAAACAAGCTAAAAACACCAAATGCCACAGCGCCAACAATCCATCCAATAATAGGAAAATAGCGAGAAGCTTTGTTTAAATAATCTGGATTATGATCTATTTTTTTGGGGCAAGGAATTCGGGTGTAAAACATCAATGCTGTAAAAAATATGTGTATCTCTTTTTTCATATTAGTATAAAAATCTCTTTGCTTTTTGGCTAAAGCCAATTAAATTTTCTATTTATAATGCAACATATAAAGATGTTAGCAGTTTTATTATTTTTAATTTACCTCCAGATTTATTGGGACGACTCTTAATTTATTTTTTAATATAGCTTTGAACAAATTTCATCTTATCCTAAATTATTTGTTATTCACTCCAGCAGTTTCAAAACTAGCCATTTCATTCAAAAAAGCGATCGCCGACTGGATAATTGGAAATGCAATAGCACAACCAGTGCCTTCACCTAAACGCAATCCCAATTGTAAAACGGGCTGAACTCCTAGATAATCCAGTAATTTAACATGGGCTTGTTCAGCAGAACAATGACAGAAAACAGCATTTTTGCTTATCTCTGGATTTTTTTGATGAGCAATTAAAAATGCTACACTGCAAATAAATCCATCCACTAGAATTAGCATATTATTTTCATGAGCCGCTAACATACCAGAAGCCATTTGTATAATTTCAAATCCCCCAAAATAAGCCAATTTTTCCTCTATTTCTTCGGGTCCTGAATAATTAGCTACCGCTGCTTGTAGTATTTTTTGTTTCTGAATTAGCTTCTCATCACTTACTCCTGTTCCTAATCCTACGCAATCTTGAAGTGGAATGTTTGTAATTATACTCATTAAAACCGAAGCTGTCGAGGTATTTCCAATACCCATTTCTCCAAAACCAATACAGTTACTACCTGTTTTTGCAATAGCATCCACTACCTCTGCTCCTTTAGAAAAACACAAACGCAATTCAGACGCACTCATTGCCGGTCCGTGTAAAAAGGACTGGGTTCCTTTAGCAATTTTAGTTGTTATCAGATCGGCATTCGGCGGAAAATCATAATTCACGCCAGCATCCACAATCGATAACTTGATATTATTTTGTTTGCAAAAAACATTTATTGCCGCTCCACCTTCAAGAAAATTAGTCACCATTTGACGCGTTACATCCTGTGGATACGCACTCACACCATGTACTGCGATTCCGTGATCAGCGGCAAAGACAACAATATTGGGTTGAATTATTTTTGGTTCCAGAGTTTGAAACAGCTCTCCTATTTGTTGGGCTAGTTTTTCAAGAATCCCTAATGAACCTAAAGGCTTGGTTTTATGGTCAATTTTATGTTGTAATGCATCCTTTATTGATCTAGACTCTTTGTGAGTTTGCTTAGTTACTCGCAATGACTCTGGATAGTTCACTGGAACTAAAATCTCTTCTACAAAAGGAGCTTTTGATTTTTGTTTCCAATTCAGTTGTTGTAACATCGGTTGATTATCATAATCTGTTGCAGGTTTGCCTACGCAAAAATATCCTAGCGGTTCTATATGTTCTGGCAATCCTAATAACTGCTTGAAATGATAGTAGTTTAAAATCGAAATCCATCCCATCGAATAACCTTGTTCTGTCAAAGACAACCATATATTTTGAGCAGCACAAACCGAACTAAATTTAATTGCTTCATTACTTCCTACGGTTCCAATGGTAAAATCATTCAAAACCGAACGATCGTAACAAATTACAAGTCCAAGCGGAGCTTCTTGAATTGCTTCTAATTTTAATGCCTTATAATCTTCCTTTTGTTGTGCGCTATCCGTTTGATTTGCTGCTTTAGTATCATAGTCCAAAAACAATTCTTTGACAGCTTTCTTAATTTCGTCCGACTTAATCAGATAATATTTAGTAGCATCTGTCAAACCCACAGAAGGTGCCAAATGTCCTGCATGAAGCGCTTTTTGGATAACGGCATCAGGAACTTTATCAGTAGTAAAATGTCGAGTGTCGCGACGGGATTTTAAAATTTCATCTAAATAGGTCATCGTAATTTTTTTATACTCAATTATTCATTAAATTTCTAAACGAAATCTTCCCAAACTACAAAACAGTAGTCGTTGTAAGTTTTAATCGAAAACTTCGGAAGGGTGATCCTTTCTGAAAAAAGAGAGCAATTGAGAACCAAAGTATGAAATTCTCCGTTCTCCCCACAAGGATCAATTCCTTTTTCTTTTAGTTCTAATGCCAATTCCTTGGTTAAGATTTTCCCCAAATAGCTTTCGCCCATTATTGTATTGCAAGAAACAATCATCGTTTCGATACCGTTTTCGATCATTTCGTTAACCAATTTAATCCGATCTTGCTGCCACAAAGGCAAAATTGCTTTTAGACAAGCTGCTTGACATACTTTATCTTCCCAATCCTTATGAGCTTGTAAATCGATATCGCCAAAAACAGCGGCATCCAAATCATATTTTATTTTATGCGTTTTTAAAGTACTGATAAACTTTGCTTCATAATCGCCCCAAGTTGTGGGAATGCCTTCCAGAGGCAATTGCATTTTTTGGGCTTGTTGATTCAAAATTGACAAAGGCAATCAATGAGAATGGGATATTTGACCATTTTCGTTCATCATATTCAGCAATACTTTAGGGACTAAGCCTGTATTAACTGCCTGTATCATGGCATAGCAACTGTCTTTTCCACCACTCCAAGAAGTCAAAAAATTCATTATTATCCTTTTATTGTTACAGGAATTCCTGAAACCATTAACACCACTTTCTCCGCTCTTTTAGCAATATACTGATTCATCCAACCTTGTAATTCGGTAAATTTTCGTCCAATGTGCGTTTCAGCATGAACACCCATTCCTATTTCATTGGTAACAATAATAATAGTAGCGTTTTCTTGATTTACGATTTGGTCAAATTCTGCTTTGGCTTGTTCTAAACACAAAGCAACATCATTTTTAGTATCTATAAAAAAGTTAGTCAACCAAAGCGTAACACAATCAACTATGGCAACATTTCCGGAGAAATCAATTTCACTCAGGTGCTTTTCTTTTTCAATGTTTATCCAGCGTTCGTCACGATCCTTTTGATGACGATCAATTCTTTTTTGAAAATCATCATCCCATTTTCTCGCTGTTGCTACATACATTGGCTTAGCCGATAATTCTTTTGCCAAATTCTCGGCATAACTGCTTTTTCCTGAGCGCTCTCCGCCGGTTATCAGATATATCATTATAGTTAATAATTATTAATTATTCAATAGATTTTTATCCCTGTGATAGGTTCTTATTCTGTGGTTTATCGTTTTTAAAATCATACGGACAATGTCTACAACCGTTACCACAGCAGTTTCCTCTTTTCAAATGAAAGAAAGCTTTAAAAACATAATTCCCTTTCTCTAAATAGTAATCAATTCCTTCAATCAAATTATTGGATTTAGGCAACAATGCCGCTTTATTATGGAAAACGGTCTCCGGATTCAATGTCGTTATATACTCATCAATTTTTTCTGAGCAGGATTGCTTGAAACAAATAGGACAAAGACAATCAATTGCAGTTGTAGGAACAAATAAAGGCGGAAAATCATTACACCAACAGCTACTCCCTTCAACTGTATCCCCACAACCAAAGTCGACGCCGCACCTTGAACACTGTTTTTCTTTACTACCATTCATGTTGTAAAGATAGTATTTGTTGATTTTTTTAGGCTAAAAAATAAACAAGATTTTTTTGTAATTTCTTTTACCTTTGTCTTAATCATAAAATGGCATCATGAAGCTTACTTCTTATAAAATTCTTTTACTACTTGTTCTTTCAACCTTTGTTAGTTGTAAAAAAACCGAAAAATCAGAAAGCAAATTATTTTCAAACGCAAAAAACGAAATAGAATACGCCAGTAACTTAGCTATATTCAAACAGGAAGGTTATTCGATAGTAAAGATAATCAACCCTTGGCCCAATGCTGATAAAGACTTTACTTACATCTTAAAAGAGAAGAACGTTGTAGTTCCTGATAGCTTACAAAAATACAATACAATTCAAGTTCCTTTACAATCCATAGTTGTTACCTCAACTACTATTATTCCTTATTTAGAAATGCTTGGAGTTGAAAATCATTTGGTTGGATTCCCACATACTGATTATATTTCTTCGTCAAAAACTCGAAAATTAATTGACAATGGGTCGGTCAAAAATGTAGGTCAAAACGAAAAATTAAACATGGAGCAATTGATCGAAATGAGTCCAGAACTTATTGTCACTTTTGGCATTGACAATAACAATCCAATGATCGACAATCTGCAGAAAAGTGGCTTAAAAGTATTGATTCAAGCTGACTGGATGGAACAATCACCGCTTGGAAAAGCAGAATGGATAAAATTGTACGGAGCTCTTTTCGGAAAAGAAAAAGAAGCCAAAACTCAATTTGACGATATTATAAAAAATTACAAAGAAGCTATGAATTTAGTTTCCACCAAAAAACCAACAGCAAACGTATTATATGGCTCGATGTACCAAGACCAATGGTATGTAGCTAAAGCCAACAGTTGGGTTGCACAATTTTTAAAAGATGCCAAGGCAAATTACCTTTGGGCAGATACCGAAGGAACAGGTAGCATTGGATTATCATTCGAAAAAGTATTAGAAAAAGCAAAAAACGCCAATTTTTGGATTGCTACAGGTCCTTTTAAAACAGTGGCTGAATTAGAAAATATCAATCCGCATTACAGTCAATTTGATGCTTTCAAAACCAAACAAGTGTATACTTTTGAGGGTAAAATAGGAGCAACAGGAGGAACAATTTATTATGAATCGGCACCTAGCCGACCTGATTTAGTACTAAAAGATTACATCAAAATCTTCCATCCTGAATTACTTCCCAATTATACTTTTACCTTTGCACAAAAACTGAACTAAATTGGCCAATAAACAACGTAATATTATTTTATTTTCCTTACTGGGTTTAGGATTCATCATTTTGTTTTTTATAAACATCAGTTTTGGATCAATAAACATTCCTTTGAAGGAAGTATATAAAAGCTTAACCGGTGGACAGGCAAGCAAATCCACTTGGGAATACATTATCATTAATTACCGAATGCCTAAAGCGATTACAGCGGTTTTAGTTGGAATGGGTTTGTCAATAAGTGGTTTATTAATGCAAACCCTATTTAGAAATCCGTTAGCGGGTCCTTATGTTTTAGGACTCAGTTCAGGTGCGAGTTTAGGAGTTGCAATAGTCATATTAGGCGCTGCACTAATGCCTCCATTTTTAGCAACCTTTTTAGTCTCCTCCTACGGAATTGTTTTAGCTTCTAGCTTAGGCAGTTTTGCTGTTTTATTAGCTGTTTTAACGGTTTCACATCGCTTGCGTGATACTATGGCGATCTTAATTGTTGGTCTTATGTTTGGTAGTCTCACCAGTGCAATCGTAGGAACACTGACTTATTTTAGTACTGCAGAGCAATTACAAAAATTTACTTTTTGGTCTTTAGGAAATCTCGGTAATTTATCTTGGACGGCTATCTCTATTTTATCCAGTTGCGTTTTGATAGGATTAGTACTCAGTCTTATTAGTGTGAAACCACTGAATTCGTTACTTCTTGGCGAAAATTACGCAAAAAGTTTAGGTATGAATTATAAAAAAGCGAGACTCATTATAATTTTCGCTACCAGTATATTGGCAGGAAGTATTACTGCTTTTGCCGGACCAGTCGCCTTTATTGGATTAGCGGTTCCTCATATTGCAAAATTAGTTTTTCAAACGAGCAATCACACTATTTTATTTTGGGGCACTATTCTTTTTGGAGCATTAATTATGTTAATTTGCGATAGTATTTCCCAACTTCCTGGAAGTGATATTACATTACCAATTAATGCGGTTACCTCTATCTTTGGTGCGCCTATCGTAATTTGGTTATTAATTAGAAAACGTAAAATGATGAACTAATGAAAAACGAAATCATCTTACAAGCTTCAAAAATTAGCATTGGATATTCTCATAAAAAAGAAAAAACAATTATTGCCTCGAACATTGATTTATCTTTGCGAAAAGGGAAATTAATCGCTTTAATTGGGGCTAACGGAATTGGAAAATCTACTTTGTTAAAAATAATAACGGGGATTCAAAAAACTATTACAGGAACTGTTTTATTAAATGGTACTAGTATTCACAATCTAGATTCTTTAATATTAGCCCAAAATCTCAGTGTCGTTCTTACAGAAAAATTACCACCAAGCAATCTTACTGTTTTTGAATTGGTTGCCTTGGGAAGACAACCTTACACCAATTGGATAGGAAAATTAACAGATCTTGATATAGCAAAAGTAGAGGAAGCGATGCAACTCACTCAAATTTGTCATTTAGCCACTAAAAAACATTTCGAAATCAGTGATGGTCAATTGCAAAAGGTTCTCATAGCAAGAGCTTTAGCACAAGACACGCCTTTAATCATACTGGACGAGCCCACCACGCATCTCGATTTATTACATAAAGTTTCTCTTTTTAAACTGCTAAAAAAACTAACACAAGAAACTGAGAAATGCATCCTTTTTTCTACTCACGATATTGATATGGCGATACAATTAAGTGACGAAATGATTATTATGACTCCTGAAACTGTGATTCAAGACGAACCTTGCAACTTTATTTCAAAAGGAAGTTTTAACAATTTATTCAATGATGAACATATTATTTTTGATCAAGAAAAAGGAAAATTTTTAATTGTTTAAAAATTAGTTTTTCAATGAAATTTGACGTTTTGCTTCGCCAATTACAAAAGCAACAGAATTAGCAATATTAAAACTTCTGATTAAATTTGACATTGGAATAGTAAGATGATGCTCAAATTGAGATAAAACTTCCTCACTTAAACCTTTGCTTTCTTTACCAAAAACCAACCAATCACCTTCTTGGAATTCCGTTTCTAAATACGATGTATTAGCATGAGAACTCATTAGGAAAACACGCGATAAATCTGGTATTTGTGCTTTCCATTCGGCTACATTTTGATATTCTGTTACGTCAAGATGTACCCAATAATCCAATCCGGAACGCTTTAAGTTTTTATCATTTATCACAAATCCAAAAGGATGAATTAAGTGCAAACGACTTCCGGTTCCCACGCACAAACGACCAATATTCCCAGTATTATTAGGGATTTCAGGTTCTACTAAAACGATATTTAACATTTATATTTTTGATTAACGCTTTCTGATTCTTGATAGAGTTGGTTCCCTTGATTTTTGATATTATCATTAAAATCCTCCAATTCTATCACTTCGCCAGCTTGTAAGTCATTAAGATGTACATTACCTATTCTCACACGAACTAAACGTAAGGTTGGAAATCCAACTGCAGCAGTCATTTTGCGTACTTGACGAAACTTTCCTTCATTCACAGTAATTGAAGCCCAAGAAGTTGGTCCGTGACGTTCGTCTCGTATTTTTTTTCCACGAGCACCAAAAGCAGGGATTTCAGTAATTAATCTCGCATCACAAGGTTTCGTAATATATTTAGTTCCATTAAAACCAATCTCTACTCCTATTTTCAGTTTTTCAATGGCTTCCTGATTGATGATTCCATCAACTTGCACATAATATTCTTTATCTACTTTTTTACTTCTAATGATTTCACTCATCATTCCATCAGTAGTTAATAACAAAAGTCCTTCTGAATCTTCATCCAATCTCCCAATTGCCATAGTACCTTTTGGAAAATCATACAATTCTCCTAACAGTTTTTTTTTGCGTTTTAATTCATAAATGAACTGACTTAAATAACCGTAGGGTTTGTGAATAATGAAATGAGAATGCGACATTGTATTGTTTTTGGAATGCCCACAAAGATAGTTTTGTTTTGACTGAATTTAAAGTTCTATGGCTATACATTTGATGATTTTACCACAAAAGGATGTTAAATAATGAACAAAAGCGAGCTAAAATTTGTAATATTATACTAATTAAAATGATATTCATTAAAATCAAATAGTATGGAAAATAACAATTTAGGATCTAAAAAGACCAATAATAAGCAAAATACAAATGAAGGATTTAGTGGGGAAAACCTGCCAGAAGATTATAATCCTGCTGCACCAATTCTTAAAGAAGAAGTAGAAATTGACGCAGATGGCAATCAAAAAATTGTTCAAAGAGCGCGCAATGTAGATGGTAGTATTGCGCCATTGCCAGACGAAGAAGAAAGAACTTGGAATGAAAATGAAAGTTTAAGCCGTGGTGTTTCTACTGAAGAGGAAGCCATGAAAACAGTAGAAAATAAAGATTTAAATTCGGACATTACTGCACATCGTTATCCCAATTCACATCCAGACAATCATGAAGATAGAGGAAATATAAAGTTAGACGAATAACTTTTGATATTTTGTATTACGAGCCAATAGAGATAAAAATTTTTATTGGCTTTTTTTTTTGATAATTACATAAAACAATATTAATTAGGTTTATGAAGTCAAATTTAAATGACTCTAAAACTAATGAAGTCCAAATTTGAACTTTATTTAAAGCGAAAGCTATTAATCTTATTTTATAGAAATCCTATAATTCATTTTATTCCTTACTTTTACTTTTCAAATTTATTTTCATGTCAACTCTAATCCCCTTTTTACTTCTTTTTATAATTGCACTTTTTTTAGGCATTTTCATTGGAAAATTGATATTTGCCGCTCGATTTCAATCTGAAAAAATCAGTTTGGAAGAAAAATTGATTGCTGCAAATTCACAAATCAATCAATTGAGAGAACAACTTACAAATGAAAAAATAGTATTTCAAAAACAGCTGGAAAACAGTATTCTAGAAAAAGAAACTATTAGAACTGAAAAAGACAGTTTAGCCATTCAGCTTTCTAAAAAAGAAGTTGATTTTGAGAATCTTTGGGAACGCAATAAAGAACAAAAAGAAGAAGTCGAAAAGCTACAGGAAAAATTCACAAAAGAATTCGAGAATTTAGCTAATAAAATACTAGAAGAAAAATCGAATAAATTTACGGAGCAGAATAAGGAAAATATGAAAAACATCTTGACTCCATTGCAAGATAAAATTCAGTTATTCGAGAAAAAAGTCGAGGATACACACAAAGAAAGTATAGATTATCATGCTGCTTTGCGCCAACAAATTCTTGGTTTACGCGAAATGAATATTCAAATGAGCAAAGAAACAATCAACTTAACCAAAGCGTTAAAAGGCGATAGTAAAATGCAAGGAAACTGGGGAGAATTAGTTTTAGAACGTGTTTTAGAAAAATCGGGATTAGAAAAAGGGCGTGAATACGAAGTGCAACAAGCTTTTACAACAGCAGATGGAAATCGTGTTTTCCCAGATGTGGTAATCAATTTGCCCGACGGTAAAAAAATGATTGTCGATTCTAAAGTTTCATTGACTGCTTATGAAAAATACATCAATGAAGAGGATGATAGTCTAAAAACAGGGTATTTAAAGGAACATGTTCTTTCTATAAAACGCCACGTAGAGCAATTAGGCAACAAAAATTACCACGATTTATACCAAATTGAAAGTCCAGATTTTGTACTTTTATTTATTCCTATTGAGCCCGCGTTTGCAATGGCGCTTAATGAAGACACTACTTTATACAATAAAGCCTTCGAAAAAAACATAGTCATTGTTACTCCAGCAACTTTGTTGGCTACTTTACGAACGATTGATAGTATGTGGACCAACCAAAAACAACAAGAAAACGCTTTGGAAATTGCAAGACAAGCGGGAGCTTTATACGACAAATTTGAAGGTTTTGTAAATGATTTGATTCGGATAGGAAAAAAAATTGATGAAACTAAAACAGAATATAGTGGCGCTATGAACAAATTAGTAGAAGGAAAAGGAAACCTAATTGTAAGTGTCGAAAAACTAAAAAAAATGGGGGCTAAAGCTAAAAAAGCACTTCCGGAAAGTATTATAAACAGAGCTGAAATAGATGAAAACCAACTTTTAAATTAAAGACGAAATGAAAAAATTTCTATTAATAGTAGTCGCAATAGCGGTTTTAATTACAGCATCCTATTTTGGATTTTTACACAATACTAATTATAGCGAAGGCGTTCGTTCTGGAGAATTAATTAGAGTAAGTCATAAAGGAATCCTCTTTAAAACATGGGAAGGCGAAATTAGTCAAGGTATTTCTGGGGCGCAAATTTTTTCGTTTTCTGTAATGGATAGCGAAAAACAAGTAATTGCCGATTTGAATCAAATGGAAGGTCAATATGTTCAGGTCAGCTATAAAGAACTCTACAAGACTTTTCCTTGGTGGGGAGATTCCAGGTTTTTTATCACCTCAGTTAAGAAAGTTAATTCTCCTTTTAAAATAAAATAAATGAATCCATTATTCAAAACAGTTGCCTCTTCGCATATTAGTATTTCGCAATTGATGTTACCAAGCCATTCTAACTTTAGTGGCAAAATTCACGGTGGCTATATTTTATCTTTATTGGATCAGATTGCCTTTGCTTGTGCGTCTAAATTTTCAGGTAATTATTGCGTTACGGCTTCAGTAGATACTGTTAACTTTTTAAAACCCATTGAAGTTGGCGAATTAGTAACCATGAGAGCGAGCGTAAATTATGTGGGCAAAAGTTCGATGATTATTGGCATTAGAGTCGAAGCAGAAAATATACAAACCGGAGCAATTAAACATTGTAATTCTTCCTATTTTACGATGGTTGCAAAAGATAAACAAGGCTTAAATATACCAGTTCCTGGTTTAATTTTATCTCACAAAAATGACATCAGACGATTTATCAATTGTATCAAACAAATTGGACTTAAAAAAGAACAAAATCTTCATGAGGAAGCATTTGATTACAACTCAAAAGAATCTATAGAAAGTTTAAAAAACTACAACGTTCAAATTGAATCATCAGTACAATAACGTGCTAGAAATCAAGTTGTAATTACATACTATTAGTTAATTTTTCGTAACTTTAATTAATCTAAATCATAGATTGTTATGAGAAAAATTACCATACTAGCATTATTACTCATTGCAACAGTAACATCAGGACAAGAAAAAATGTTTTCCTATGATGGAATCATAAATTTCGAAGCTTCAATACCTTTATTTGAAGAAGTTAAAGCAACCAATAATAAAACAACTTGTGTTTTAATTACTAAAACAGGAGAAATTATGTGTTTGGTTTCGATCAAAGATTTTAAATTTAAAAGAAATTTAATGGAAGAGCACTTCAATACTAATTATATTGAAAGTGATAGGTATCCAAGAGCAACATTCAAAGGTAAAATTGAAAAATTTGATTTAAAAAACGTAAACACCGATCGAACTACTTATCAAATAAATGGCAAAATAACTATACGTGGTTTGTCTAAAAAAATCCTAATCAAAGGCACATTAAAAAGAACCGAAAATGGTATCGAACTTATATCATCTTTTCCTCTAAACACCGATGATTTTAATATAGAAATTCCATTTGTCGTGCGTACAAAAATTTCAAAAACCGTAAATACGCAAATTGCTTGTGTTTTTAAATAAATTTTCATTTACAAACAATCTTTCAAGGCCTGCTCTAAATTTTTAAATTTGAAATTAAAACCCGTCTGAAGTATTTTTTCTGATGAAACTCTTCTACCTGTTAGTACAATTATTGACATTTCACCCAAAACCATTTTTAATACAATAGCTGGAACATTCGGCAACCAAATAGAATAACCAAAAATACGAGCCAAGGTTTTAGAAAAAATAGTATTATTTGTATTATCGGTAACTGCAGCATTGTAAGGACCAGACATTTCAGCATTCTGTATGGCTTGCAAATAAATAGTACACAAATCATCTACATGAATCCAAGGCATATATTGTTTTCCAGAACCTATTGCAGAACCCAATCTATATTTAAAAAGAGGAATCAGTTTTTGTAAGAAACCCTCATTTTTTCCCAACACTAATCCCGTTCTAATTTTTACAGTACGAATATTTAAATTCTCTATAAAATCGATAGAATCTTCCCATTTTTGGCAAACATATCCTAAAAAGTCATTAGCTGGCGCATCGTTTTCAGTACAAATTTCTTCTCCATTTACGGCTCCATATATTCCAACGGCAGAAGCAGAAATAAAAGCATCTAACTTTTTGTAGTGTTTTTTAAGAACCATATATAGGAGTTGAGATGATTTTTCTCTACTATCGATGATAGCAGCTTTTCGTTTCGCAGTCCATCTTTTCTCACCAATATTCTCTCCTGCTAAATGAATAATATAATCGGCTTTCAAAACGGCCTCTTCTTCAATAAACTGAGTTGCTACATCCCATTTATAATAAAACACATCTGTTTTGTTTTGCTTTTCACTTCGGCTCAATATCGAAACAGTATATCCTTTACTTAGTAATAATGCTGTCAAATGAGTTCCTATAAATCCTGAACCACCACTTATTAAAACGTTCTTTTTCATATTTAGCAATTTATTGCTTTTAATTGGCTTTTACTAATTCACAACACTTCATTTCTGAACAAAATAAATAGGATGTTATGCCCATTTTATACCAATATATAGCGTCTGATTTTTAATACTATAAAATTATATTAAATTTTGTTTAACTTTATTAAAATATAGTTAAACATTTATTACCTTTATACTTTAATTTGAAACACAAAAAATATGGCTACTAAAAAAACAATACTTACAAAAGACAAAATAGTTTCAATGTACATGGATTACGTATTGGAGCATAGCGAAAAACCAAAATCAGTTTATCATTTTACAAAAATGAATGATTTTACAGAAACAGAGTTTTACGCTTTTTTTGGTACAATAGAAAGTATCGAAAAAGAAATCTTCAAAATGTTTGTTGAAAAAACAGTGGAGTTACTTTCTAAAAATGCAGATTACGAAAACTATGATATGAAAAGCAAAATGCTAAGCTTTTACTTTACATTCTTCGAAATATTAACCGCTAACAGAAGTTATGTCGTTCTCGTTCTAAAAAATCAAGGCGATCAACTAAAAAAACTGATGCAGCTTTCTGGATTAAGAAATAGTTTTAAAAATTATTTAACAGAAATCATTACTGATGATTTTAGAACACAACAAGAAAAACTACAAAACTTTCAAGAGAAAGCATTTCAAGAAGCTTCCTGGATTCAGCTTTTATTAGCCCTAAAATTCTGGATAGAAGATGCTTCCCCTTCTTTTGAAAAAACAGACATCTATATTGAAAAATCAGTCAAAGCGACTTTTGAACTAATGAATATTACTCCTATAGATAGCTTAATCGACTTTGGAAAATTTATTTTCAAAGAAAAAATATACAACAAATAATGAAAACGATAGACTACATACCAACGTCAAAAATTGAAAGAGCTACAAAACTGGTGCAAACTGGTGCAAAAGTGGGCGTAAATTACTTGAAATATTACGGTGAGAAAATGGTCAATTCTGATTTGACTAGAGACAAACTCAACGAGGACAATGCTGAGGACATTTATGATGGTTTAAAAAGCCTGAAAGGAAGTGCGCTAAAAGTGGCACAGATGCTAAGTATGGACAAAAGTTTCTTGCCGCAAGCTTACGTAGAAAAATTTTCGCTTTCGCAATTTTCTGTACCACCACTTTCTGCTCCGCTCGTATTAAAAACCTTCAAAAATAATTTCGGAAAAACTCCTTACGAGATTTTTGATGAATTTAATGCCACATCGGTAAATGCGGCCAGTATTGGTCAAGTGCATGTAGCAACAAAAAATGGTAAAAAATTAGCGGTAAAAATTCAATATCCTGGCGTGGCTAATAGCATATCGTCTGATTTAGCGATGGTAAAACCTATCGCAATTAGAATGTTTAATTTGCAAGGAAAGGATTCTGATAAGTATTTCAAAGAAGTTGAGGATAAATTAATTGAAGAAACCAATTATTTACTGGAATTAGAGCAAAGTCAAGAGGTGGTTGCTGCTTGCAAAAAAATAAAAAACCTCGTTTTTCCAGAATACTATCCTGAATTTTCATCAGAGAAAATCATTACCATGGATTGGATGACAGGCCTTCACCTTTCTGAATTCACCAAGAAAAACACCAATCAAGAAGTGTCTGACAAATTGGGACAAGCCTTATGGGATTTTTATATGTACCAAATTCATATTTTGAAAAAAGTACATGCCGATCCGCATCCTGGAAATTTCTTAGTAAATGATAACAACGAATTAGTTGCATTGGATTTTGGTTGTATGAAAACAATTCCAACCGATTTTTACATTCCTTATTTTGAATTAATCGACAAAAAAGTAATCAATAATGCAGAATTATTCAATACAAAATTATTTGAATTGGAGATTTTGAGAACCGATGATTCTAAAGAAGAAATTGCTTATTTCACCGAAATGTTCTACGATTTATTGTCTTTGTTTACGAAGCCTTTTCAAGAAGAAAATTTTGATTTTTCAGACGAAAGTTTTTTTGAAAGTATTGCTCAATTAGGAGAACGTTTTTCTAAAGATACCAATTTGAGAAAAATGAATGGTAATAGAGGTTCGAAACATTTTATTTACATGAACCGAACTTTCTTTGGATTATACAATTTGCTTTTTGACTTGAAAGCCAAGATTGTGGTAAATGAGTTTGAAAAATACAGATAGTGAAAAAGGAAAATCTGCCCTCTAAAATGTGTTTGGTTTGCAACCGACCATTTACTTGGCGGAAAAAGTGGGAAAAAGTTTGGGACGAAGTCAAATATTGTAGTGAAAAATGCAAAAGAAACAAAAAGGGTTAGTTTGGTTTAGAAATGATTTGAGAGTCAATGATAATGAATCATTGACCAAGGCAATAGCGGAAAATGAAAATGTAATTGGTATCTATTATTTTGATCCTCGCCATTTTGAAACCACGAAATTCGGATTTAAAAAAACAGAAAAATACAGAGCTCAATTTTTAATTGAAACAGTAACCGAATTAAAACAAAATCTAGAAAAACTAAATATTCCACTTTTGGTTTATCATCAAATGCCGGAAGATTGTATTGCGAAAATAGTTATTGAAAATGAAATTCAAACTATTTATTTTCAACAAGAATGGACAACTGAAGAAACAGCAGTTTTGGAAAACTTAAAGTTAAAAGTTCCTATAACAATAGAATTTAAAGCAACTTTCAACCAGTTTTTATACCATCCAGAAGATGTTCCTTTTGAGATCGAGTTTATTCCAAACGTTTTTACACAATTCCGAACGAAGTGTGAAAAATACAGTAAGGTTAGAACAGAATTTGTAGTTCAAGCCATGCCAAAAGAAAATTTAGAAGAAAATAAAACTCAGATTCCGACTCTTAAAGATTTAGGATTTACTGTTTTTGATATTGATTCTAGAACGGCTTTCCCTTTTAAGGGTGGCGAAAATGAAGCCTTAAAAAGGATAGAACATTATTTTTGGGAAACGAATAAACTCGGCGTTTACAAATTGACTCGCAACGGATTAATAGGAACAGATTTTAGCTCTAAATTTTCACCTTGGTTAGCCAATGGTAGTATTTCGGCAAAAACGATTTATTGGGAAATTATTAATTATGAACAACAAGTCCAAAAAAATGATTCGACTTATTGGTTAGTTTTCGAATTGATTTGGAGGGATTATTTTAAATATATTTCGTTAAAAAATGGCAGTTCCATTTTTAAAATCGGAGGAATTTTAGACAAAGATTACGAATGGAAATCGAATCAAAATCAAATTAAAAGTTGGATAAACGGAACAACAGCAGAACCTTTTGTAAATGCCAATATGATCGAGCTGCAACAAACGGGATGGATGAGCAATAGAGGAAGGCAAAATGTAGGATCTTATTTTGCTAAGAATTTACATTTAGATTGGCGCATCGGAGCGGCTTATTTTGAATCGATGCTTATTGATTATGACGTACACAGCAATTATGGAAATTGGATGTATGTTGCTGGTGTGGGTAACGATCCTAGAGATCGAAAATTCAATATTGCTTTACAAGCTTCAAATTATGACGGAGAATCTAAGTTTAGGAAATTATGGTTGCAACAACAGTTATTTTAAAGAGATATGAACACGAATAAGAAAAGTATAAATGTAGTTTGGTTTAAGAGAGACCTTCGTTTACAAGACAACGAGGCGATCTACAATGCAACAAAATCAGCAACGCCTACTTTATTACTTTATGTATTCGAAAAGTCTTTAGAAAACGATGCACATTATAGTGAAAGACATTGGAATTTCATCAAGCAATCGTTAGTTGACATGAACAAACAATTGGAAAATTACAACACTAGAGTTTTGTGTGTTTCCTCAGAAGTTATTCAAGTATTTAATATTATTGAAGAAGTATATCGTATTGAAACTGTTTATTCGCATCAAGAAACAGGTTTAAAAATTACGTACGAAAGAGATAAAACCTTCAAAAGATTTTGCAAAAACAACCAAATTAGTTGGATAGAGAATATTAACAATGGCATTTTTAGAGCGTTAAAAAACAGAACTAATTGGGTAACGAGTTGGGAGAATTACATGAACGAACCGGTTTTTGTTTTTCATCCAAAAGAGGAACAATTTGTAAACAACAGTGAAATTTCTGAATTGGAAAAAATGTTAGATAAAAGTGATCTGGAAACGATTCCAGATACTATTTTTCAAAAAGGTGGTTCAACCATGGCTGGAAAATATTTAAAAACTTTTCTTGATGAACGCTATCATCAATATAGTTATCATATATCTAAACCTTTATTAGCCAGAAAAAGTTGTAGCAGATTGTCTCCTTATATTGCTTGGGGAAATGTATCTACTAGACAAGTTTTACAAAAAGCAGCTACTTTCCGATTGACTTGTAGTGATAAAAAACAGATCGATTCCTTTGTATCTAGATTGACTTGGCAAGCCCATTTCATTCAAAAATTTGAAATGGAAGAAATCATGGAATTTGAAAGTGTTAACAAAGGTTTTCATTCTCTAAAAAAGAAACCCAACGAAAATTACATTGAAGCTTGGCAAAAAGGGCAAACTGGATTTCCGTTGATCGATGCTTCGATGCGCTGTTTAAATGAAACGGGCTATTTGAACTTTAGAATGCGAGCGATGTTAGTGTCCTTTTTTACCCATAATTTATGGCAACCGTGGCAAGAAGCTACGTCGCATTTATCACAAATGTTTTTGGATTTTGAACCCGGAATTCATTTTCCGCAATTGCAAATGCAGGCAGGAGAAACCGGAATTAATATGTTACGTATATACAATCCAATAAAAAACAGTTACGAACACGATCCCGAAGGAGAATTTATAAAAAAATGGGTTCCTGAATTACAAAACTTGCCTAGAGCATTTGTACACGAACCCTATAAAATGACTTATTTAGATCAAAAATTTAATGATTTTGAAATAGGTATAAATTATCCAAAACCGATCGTAAATATGGAAAGAACTAGAAAATATGCAAGTGATTTTTTATGGAGTATGAAAAAAAATCCATTAGTAAAAGAAGAAGGTTTGCGCATATTAAAATTACATACCATGGCTGATATTGGAGATAGCGAATAGATTTTACAGAGATATAAAAATACATTTTAAATAAAAAAAGGAAATTGTGACAGAAAAGAAACAACTAACTGATTTAGAAAAAGACCGAGTTATAGAAATGGCTTGGGAAGACCGAACCACATTTGATGCTATTTTGCTACAATTTGGTTTAAAAGAGCAAGAAGTAATCGATTTGATGCGTACGGAAATGAAACCATCGAGTTTTAGAATGTGGCGCGAACGCGTTCAAGGACGTAAAACAAAACATGGAAAATTAAGAGATTTTAGAGAAGGACGTTTTAAGTGTAGTATGCAAAGACAAATTAATAACAATAAGATTGCTAAGCGCTAAACTTCTGGAAACTACTAATAAAACCAAATTATATTTATAATAACTATTTTAATAAAGATGAAAAACATAGTAATCATTGGCGGAAGCAAAGGAATTGGAAGTGCCATTTTGTTGCAACAATTAGAAAGCAATAAAGTGTTTAACATCAGTAGAAATGCGCCAGAAATAACACATCCTAATTTAAAACACTTCTCTTTAGATGTTTTGAAAGACACACTTCCGGAGATTGAAAACATAGACACTTTGATTTATTGTCCTGGTTCTATTAATTTAAAACCAATAGGAAGTCTAAGTATTGATGATTTTAGAACGGACTTTGAAATTAATGTCATTGGAGCGGTAAAGACGATTCAGAAATATTTACCTGTTTTAAAAAAAGGAAATAATCCGTCTATTGTTTTATTCAGCACCGTAGCGGCCAAATTAGGAATGCCTTTTCATGCCAGTATTGCTACTGCAAAAGCGGGTGTAGAAGGATTGGTAAAGTCATTAGGAGCAGAATTAGCTTCGGTGGTTCGTATCAATGCCATTGCACCAACAATCACAGAAACTTCTCTGGCTGCAGGAATTCTGAGAAACGATCGCATGAAAGAAAATATGGTAGAACGCCATCCGATGAAAGGGTATTTAAAACCCGAAGAAGTAGCTAATATGGCAAACTTTCTTATATCAGAAAATGCAAAATCAATTTCAGGACAAGTATTTGAAATGGATTACGGAATTGTAACCTTCAAAATCTAAATAAACCACATTAAAAATAAAAAATAAAACCATGATTAAAGAAATGAAAAGCTACGAAAAAATAGAGCAATACGATACTGAAGTAACAGAAGCATTGGCCAGCAATTATAAAACTGTAATTGGTACGCTTGGAGAAGATGTAAATAGAGAAGGTCTAGAAAAAACACCAGAAAGAGTCGCCAAAGCAATGCAATATCTTACACATGGTTATGGTTTAGATCCTTTAGAAATTTTAAAATCAGCGATGTTCACAGAAGATCACCGTCAAATGATTATCGTTAAAGATATTGAGGTATATTCGATGTGTGAACACCACATGTTACCCTTTTTTGGGAAAGCGCACGTTGCATACATCCCGAATGGTAAAATTGTTGGCTTGAGCAAAATACCAAGAGTAGTCGATGCGTTTGCAAGAAGAATGCAGGTACAAGAACGATTGACCGACCAGATTAAAAATTGTATTCAGGAAGCACTAGATCCTCTTGGAGTAGCTGTTGTCATTGAAGCACAACATATGTGTATGCAAATGCGTGGCATTCAGAAACAAAATTCGGTTACTACCACTTCTTCTTTTACAGGTGCGTTTGAAAAAAACAAAACGAGAAAAGAATTTATAAATTTGATTTCCAATAAATTAAGCTAATTTAGTAGCACAACATTACTCTTTTTTTGCTTGTTTAAAAGATTCAAAGCATCTCTCACTGATAATTTGTAATTTATAGAATCGAAAAATCGCTTTACAATATTGAAAATAAAATTACTATGAAAATTCTCTTAACAGGCGCAACAGGTTATATCGGAAAGCGACTTTTACCACTATTGGTAGCCCAAGGACACGATATAATCTGTTGTGTAAGAGATAAAAATAGATTTTATTTCCCTATTGAGTTTAAAGATAAAGTTAGTGTTGTCGAAGTCGATTTTTTAAATCATGAAACATTAACCAACATTCCAGATAGTATTGATGCAGCGTATTATTTGATTCATTCGATGTCTGGTTCTGCCTCTAATTTTGATGAGTTAGAGAGTCAATCTGCATTAAATTTTGTAAACCGACTGAATGAAACTAACGCCAAACAGGTTATTTACTTGAGTGGTATTGTGAATGATACCTCATTATCCAAACATTTATCTTCTAGAAAAAAAGTAGAGGAAATACTAAATTCAGGTGTATTTGACACCACTACATTGAGAGCGGGAATCATTGTTGGTTCAGGAAGTGCTTCGTTTGAAATCATTCGGGATTTAGTAAACAAATTGCCTGTCATGGTTACACCAAAATGGCTAAACACAAGATGCCAACCTATTGCAATTACAGATGTACTTCAGTTTTTATCTAAATCATTATTTAATCCAGCGACTTACAATCAAAGTTTTGATATTGGTGGTCCCGATATTTTGACTTATAAAGAAATGTTGCTTGGTTTTGCCGAAGCAAAAAACCTAAAACGTTGGATTGTTACCGTTCCGATAATGACACCCAAATTATCTTCCTATTGGCTGTATTTTGTGACCTCAACTTCCTATAGATTAGCTTCCGCATTAGTTAGCAGTATGAAAGTAGAAGTAGTTTGTAGCGATACCCGAATTAATGAATTACTGGAGGTGACTCCAATGTCATACAAACAAGCGCTATCTCGTGCTTTGATAAAAGTAGATGAAGATAAAGTAGCATCGAGTTGGAAAGATTCCTTAGTAAGCGGTCGTTTCACGAGTAATATGTCGGAATATTTAAAAGTTCCTAAAAAAGACTGTTTCATAGACCGTCGCAAAATGGAAATTATAGATCGCGATTTCACCATTAACCAAATTTGGTCTATTGGTGGAGATACGGGTTGGTATTATGGCGACTGGTTGTGGGATTTAAGAGGATTTATAGATAAATTATATGGTGGCGTTGGTTCAAGAAGAGGAAGAACAAACCGACACGATATTCATTCTGGTGATGCTTTAGATTTTTGGCGTGTGTTATATGCCAATAAAGAAGAAGGCAAATTAATTCTTTTTGCAGAAATGAAACTGCCAGGCGAAGCTTGGCTAGAATTTAAGATTATTCACAATACCTTATACCAAGCAGCGACTTTTAGACCTAGAGGTTTTTGGGGAAAAGTGTATTGGTATTCTGTGTTACCTTTCCATGGGTTTATTTTTAAGGGAATGCTAGAGAAGTTAATCAAGTAATTAATTCAATGAATAAGATTGGGTTTATTTGCGTGGTAAACTTAAACCTATTTAGTAATTATATTGAAAGGTAAATTATCTGCCAAAATTTATTAAACATATAAGACATATAAGCATAAGTGTCATTTTTTACCACCCAAAAAAGAAAGTTCAATTAAGTTTTTAAAAAAGTTTTGAGGCTCGGGCGTTAGAGATGATTTTAATTAACTCTAATTTGGAAAAAAATATAAATTGAAATTGAGAAGTAGTATATTCTTGAAATATCATTTCTTGAACTACGAATTATTTAATCCAAAGAATACATTAAAATCTGCGGTAATCTTTTAAATCCGTGTAATCCGTGTTTAAAAAAACTTATATTTCTTAAATCCTGCTTCACAAACTTACTCATTATGTAAAAAAACTTAAATGACTTATATGATAAAAATAATTGAAGTAAAAAATACTACTTTACAATTCCAGCCTTATAAGTGGCAATCGCACGATCTCTCGCCATAGCGTGCTCTACCATTGGTTTTCCGTATCCTAATTGGAATTCTTTGATCCATTTACGAACATACATTCCTTTTTCGTCAAATTTCTTTTGTTGAATTTCAGGATTAAAAACACGAAAGTAAGGAGCCGCATCGCAACCTGTTCCCGCCGCCCATTGCCAATTTCCTACGTTAGCAGACATTTCGTAATCTAATAGTTTTTCAGCAAAATACGCTTCGCCCCATTGCCACTGAATCAATAAATGCTTGCATAAAAAGCTAGCCACCACCATACGCACTCTGTTGTGCATATAGCCTGTTTCATTAAGTTGACGCATTCCTGCATCGACCATAGGATATCCAGTAGTTCCGTTGCACCAACGTTTGAAATCTTCCTCATTGTTGCGCCACTGAATTCCGTCATAAGCCGCTTTAAAGTTTTGAGTCACAACTTTTGGAAAACTAAAAAGAATTTGCATAAAAAACTCTCTCCAGATTAATTCACTCAAAAAAACATCGTTTTTATGAAAAGCCCAGTTCACTAATTTTCGGATGCTTACGGTTCCAAAACGCAAATGTGGAGATAAATAAGAGGTTTGATCTAAAGCGGGATAGTCTCTTATATCTTGGTAATTGGTAATAAATTTGAGATTATGATCCTTTACTTTTATCGTACTCTCTTGAAAACCTATTTGTTCTAAAGTGGGGAAAATAAAAATACTTTTATAAAAATTAAAAAACGAAGCAGCACAGTCGTATTCAGGAACAGGAGCTAAAGTTTTGTATTTTTCTAACCATTTATTTTTAAAAGGAGTATAAACGGTATAAGGCAATCCATCTGCTTTTGTGATTTCTTTTTCTTCAAAAATTACTTGGTCTTTAAAGGAATAAGCAATAGTATTGTTTTTTTCTAAAAGTTCGTAAATAGCAGTATCTCTTTGAATGGCATACGGTTCATAATCTTTATTAAAGAAAACTTCTTTGCCATCAAATTCTTTTAAAAGAGCTTCCCAAATTTCAAAAGTCTTTCCTTTTTTTATTAAAATGGAACTTCCTTGTTCTAGTAATTGCGCATTAATTTTAGAAAGATTTTCGTGTATAAATCCAACTCTTGGATCATTATTTGGCAGACTATCCAGAATAGCATCATCAAAAATAAAGAGCGGAATTACCGGATATTTAGACTGTAAGGCGTGAAATAATCCTACATTATCTTCCAATCGCAAATCACGTCGGAACCAAAAAAAAGAAACTGGTTGCTTGCTCATTATTTCGAATTAAACATTTTGTCAATGACTACACGACGGTGCTCAAATATAGATTTCAACTTGTTTTGTACTACTAAAGTATTCATGATTCTACCCAAAAAACCCAATGGCAATCCGTAATGTACCACATCAGTCATTTTAGTTCCTGTTGGTGTAGCTTCAAAAAAATGTTTGTGGTGCCAAAAACTATACGGACCAAAACGCTGTTCATCGATAAAGTAACTATGGTCTTTGACTTGCGTAATTTCAGTCATCCAAGATAAAGAAATCCCTAAAAGTGGCGTTACTTTATACTGTATTATTTGACCTGGATACATGTTTTTATCATCAAAATCGGTGATTTGAAAACCCATTTCTTTTGGTGTTATTTTTTGAAGATTTTTAGGGCTTGAAAAAAAAGACCAACATTCTTCAAGACTTGCATTTACATGCTGAACGGTTTCTTGTTTGTATATTTTCATGATTGATTTTTAAGAAAAATATTGATGAAATACGCGATTTGCGTGAGGGATAGTAATGGAGCTCTTTTTATAACTGGCTTTTTGCCAGGTATAAAAAAGCGGGAACGGATAGCCTGACCCCGCTTTAACTCCCGATTTTTCGAGGAGTTAAAGCGGGGTCACGCCCTGATAAAACTTTATAGTATTGCAAATCGAAACTCGCTATATAATTTAACCACAAATTGCGCAAATTAAGTCACAAACTGTAATTTATACTAAAATGACTAGCTCAAAAACCGTTTAGATTTTATAGTACTTGAAAGGAACGAAAAGCATTCCGAAACATTCTCCGTGCTCTTTGCCAAGGTGTTTGTGGTGTACTTTATGGGCTTTTCTAAGTCCAATTAAATATTTATTATTGGTGTGCTTGAACCATTTAAAACGTTGGTGAATCAATACATCATGGATCATGAAATAGCACATTCCATAAAACATGATTCCCAAGCCTATGAAAAATAAGTAGTTTAAGCCACCTTCTAACCCGTAATAAAAAAGTACGATGCTAGGAATGGCAAATATGACAAAGAAAATATCATTACGTTCGAAAACATTTGCGTATTTAGGTTGGTGGTGATCGGCGTGGAAATACCACATAGACCCGTGCATTACGTATTTATGGGTAAGCCAAGTAACACATTCCATTAGTAGAAAAGTACCGAAAAATATCAAAAAAAATATCATTTTTATGCGCTGTTTAATTTAAAAATTCCTTTAATAACAAGTCTTTTATTGAACTAAATTTAATTTATAAGACACGAATGACTTGGCTAATAATCCTGCTTTTGTATAATTTGAAACCCGAATTCTTGCATTTCCTATCTCTTGATAGGGCGTATTTTCTAGCTTTTTTAGCAATTTTTTGTAGTAAACAAAAGCAGTATAAACACCAAACTTAGCTTCTAGCGGAAGTTTGATAATACCTTCATAAGCGACTCTAAAATCCTCATTTATTTCGTTGATGATAGCCGTTTTAGCATTCTCATCAAATGAATTTAAATCTACGCCAGGAAAATAATTTCGGTTTAAAACCAAATTATCATCCTTTAAGTCACGTAGGAAATTCACTTTTTGGAAAGCAGAACCGAGTCTCATGGCTTCGTCTTTTAACTGATTGTAACGCTCGTTATCTCCAGAAACAAAAACCTTTAGACACATTAGACCCACTACATCTGCTGATCCATAAATGTAGGCATCGTATTCTTCTTTACTATGATAATCCGATTTTATCAAATCTAATTTCATGCTGCGTAAAAACGCTTGTATCAAATCATCAGTGATATTATATTCTTTGACCGTTTGCTGAAAAGAATTTAATATGGGATTTAAACTGATTCCTCTATCAAAAGCTTTGTAGTAGTCCTCTTCAAATTCAGTAATAAGATCTTCCTTATCAAAACCATGAAAACTATCTACGATTTCATCCGCAAAACGAACAAATCCATAGATGCTATAGATGGCGTCTCTAATGCTTGGCGATAACATATAAACCGCCAAAGAAAAAGAAGTGCTATAGTTTTTAGTAACTAGCTTACTACACTTAAAAGATACATCATCAAATAATTGCTTCATATTATTGCTCTGAAAATTGTTTATTAATTAATTCCGACACTAATTTTCCAGAAATTAATGCAGGTGGAACTCCTGGTCCTGGAACTGTTAATTGTCCAGTGAAATATAAGTTTTTTACTTTTTTACTCTTCAGTTTAGGCCTTAAAAATGCAGTTTGTAATAGCGTATTTGCCATGCCATAAGCATTTCCCTTATAAGAATTGTATTCAGATACAAAATCATTTTTGCAAAACGACTCCTTAAATATAATACTATTTTTTACACTTTGCTTGGTTAAAGTCTCAAAACGATCTATTATTTTATCAAAATATTCTTCTCTAAGTGCTTCTGTATCATTAATTCCGGGTGCTAATGGCACTAGAAAAAAACCTGATTCCATTCCTTCAGGAGCAGCTGTTTTATCCGTAACAGATGGAAAATTAGCATAAAACAAGGGCTCCGCAGGCCATTGTGGCTCATCATAAATATCCTTTGCATGTTGGTAAAAATCAACATCAAAAAACAAAGCATGATGCGAAATATTTTCTATTTTTTTGTTGAATCCTACGTAAAATAATAAGGACGAAGGTGCAAAAACGCGACTGTCCCAATATTTTTCTGAATAAGCACGGTGTTCTTGATCCAAAAGCGTTTCGGTATGATGGTAATCGGCACCACTCAAAATTAAATCAGAATAAATAGTTTCACCATTTACTACGATTGCTTTGGCAATTTTATCCGCTACAATAATCTTTTCTATATTGGCATTGGTAACAAACTGAACGCCCAATTCTGTAGCTAAACTTTCCATAGCGCGAACTACATCAAACATTCCTGTTTTTGGGTGCCAAGTTCCTAAACCAAAATCGGCATAGTTCATAAAACTATAAAAAGAAGGCGTGTCTGATGGCTTTGCTCCAAGAAATAAAACAGGAAATTCTAGAATTTGAATCAGTCTTTTATTTTTGAATTTCTTGCGAACATCTTTACTAATGTTACTAAAAAACTGTCCTACTTTCATAGCCGTTTCTGGCGTGATCAGTTCTAATGGAGAAACACCTGGACGATACACCAATTCTTTAATAGCAATATCATAATTACTTTTGGCCTCAGCCATAAATTTTTTCAATTGCGTACCGCTTCCCTTTTCAATCGCTTCAAAAGAGGCAACAATTTCTTCTAAATTATCGGCAATAGTAATAAAATCGTCTATACCGTAATACACGCGGTAGGCTGGTGATAATTTTATTAACTCATAGTAATCGCTTGTTTTTTTTCCAAAATCAGCAAAAAAACGATCGAATACATCCGGCATCCAGTACCAACTTGGCCCCATGTCAAATGTAAATCCTTCTCTTTTTAACTGTCTGGCTCTACCGCCAATACTACTGTTTTTTTCGTAAACGGTAACTTGATGTCCGCTTTTAGCCAAATAGCAAGATGCTGCCATAGCTGAAAATCCCGAACCTATAATAGAAATTGTTTGTTTCATTTGTTTAGCAAATATACAAAAAGATTAGACAAAAAAAAAGTTAAAGTTGTTCTACTAAATCACCGATTGAATTAAAAATAGAAATAGTATCCGAAAGTCCCTCTCGATTTATAAACTCTACCATTCTCCCAATGTACCACAATTCTGTAGTATCATCCACTAATTCTTCTGACATTTTTTGAACATAGGAATCTAAAATATCTCTTTCTGGCTGTACTGTCAGATAAGACACATAAACGATAGAATCAAAATGCTTTTTCATGTCTTTTAAATTGTCTATTGGCATACTTTCTCCTAAGAAAATACTTTTATACCCGTGCAATAAAATTTCATAATTCAGATACATCAAACCCAACTCATGTATCTCATTCATTGGAAGTGATAAAACAAACACTTTATTTAATTTGGTCGGTTTTAAAACCTGTAGTTTTTCTGTATTTATCAGTAATTTTTGTTTAATCAAATAACTTATAAAATGTTCGTGAGCAGGAGTAATCGTATCTGATTGCCATAATAATCCCAACTCATTCATCAGCGGAATGAAAACTTGATGAAAAATTTCTTTGAATGACTTTTCAGCAATCAGCCAATTATAAGTATTAAAAAAAAGCTCTTGATCAAAATTCATCATTGCCATTTTCAGCTCACTAATAGCATGGCTTTTGGCAGTTTTGTTAGAAATTATTTCTCGCACCAAAGAAGGAATTTTATCTTGTGGATACGTAGCTATTTTTGAAATTTTATAACCATAATCATGCAATAAGGTAATGTTTAGCAGTTTTTGTAAACTCGCCAAATCATATAATCGAATGTTAGTATCAGTACGCATGGGTTGCAAAATATCATATCTTTTCTCCCAAATACGTATGGTATGGGCTTTGATACCAGAAAGATTCTCTAGATCTTTAATACTGAACACGTTTTTTATATTATTGTTTATCATTACTTCATATTTATTAAACAAATGTAAAATAATTTTTATTTATAAACGACACATTCCACCTCAAACTTTATAAAAATGTGTTATTTTTTTGAAAAAGGTTAAACAAAACCAAATAAAAAATACAAATTACTCATTTCTAATTAGTTGCAATTTGTAGTTTTAATTTCAACTAAAAACAATATCCAAAACCAAATTGCTATTAACTATTTCAAATTAAGTCATGAAATTTAATTGCAACATTAAAAGAGAGATTGCTTCAAAAAAAACTTTTTTTCTTACATTAGGTGTCTCAAAAATACCGCATGAAAAAGCTCACTAAAGAAGAGATCAGTCAGGAAATATTCGATTTATACGATGATTACGCGCACAATAAAATTGGAAGAAGACAGTTTGTCGAAAAACTATCACTATTTGCTGTAGGAACGCTTACACTTCCTTCGTTACTCAGTTTTATGACGCCTAATTACTTGGATTCTATTTTGATAAAACCCGAAGATCCTCGATTGAAATCAGCTTTCATAACTTATGATTCTCCACAAGGCGGTGGTTCAATCAAAGGGCTTTTATCACAATCATCAAAAACAAAAAATAAATTACCAGGAATTATAGTCGTGCATGAAAACCGTGGACTTAATCCATATATTGAAGATGTAGGTCGTAGAGCAGCTCTTGAAGGATTCATCACTCTCGCACCTGATGCACTATCGCCTTTGGGTGGTTATCCCGGAAATGATGATGACGGAAGGGAATTACAAAAAAAACGTACTCGTGAGGAAATGCTCGAAGATTTTATTGCGGCCTATCACTATTTAAAATCCCATAAAAACTGCAACGGACAAGTTGGCGTTGTTGGATTTTGTTTTGGTGGTTGGGTAGCGAATATGATGGCAGTCAAAATCCCAGAATTAGGGGCTGCTGTTCCGTATTATGGAGGACAACCCACTGCAGAAGAAGCCGAAAATATCAAAACACCTCTCCTACTACACTACGCCGGTTTAGACACTCGCGTAAATGAAGGTTTGCCCGCTTTTCAAGCCATTCTCAATAAAAACCAAGTCGAAAACACAGCCTATATTTATCCCGAAGTCAATCACGGTTTTCACAATAACACCACACCTCGATATGATGAAGCAGCCGCAACACTCTCTTGGACAAGAACATTACAATTTTTTAACGAAAAACTAAATAAGAAATAAATTATGGCTACAGGATTTTTTGCATTACTAGACGATATCGGAGCAATTATGGATGATGTTGCAATGATGAGTAAAATAGCCACCAAAAAAACGGCAGGAATATTAGGCGATGATTTAGCCGTAAATGCCGAAAAAGCATCTGGTTTTGTTTCCTCCCGAGAAATTCCCGTTTTATGGGCCATCACCAAAGGCTCACTTTTAAACAAATTAATTATACTGCCACTCGCTTTTTTACTAAGCTATTTTGTACCTTGGTTAATTACGGTAGTTCTTATATTAGGTGCTGTCTATTTAGCTTACGAAGGTGCCGAAAAAATATACGAATACATTGTACCTCATCCAAAAGAAGAAACTACAACTGAAGATTTTGATCTCACGCCAGAAGAACTCTTAGTATTAGAAAAACAAAAAGTAAAAGCCGCCATAGTAACCGACTTTATACTCTCTATAGAAATTGTAATCATTGCTTTAGGCAGCGTGGTCGGAAAACCAATCACTACCCAAATTATTGTAGTTTCATTTGTTGCATTAGTAGCCACGATTGGCGTTTACGGAATTGTTGCAGCCATTGTCCGCATGGACGATTTCGGAATGCTACTCCTTACTAAAAAATCTAAAATCGGAAAAAAAATCGGGAAAATGTTAATTGGCTTACTCCCTATGGTTATCAAAGGATTGGCATTTATAGGAACCATCGCGCTGATTCTAGTAGCCGGAGGAATATTCATGCACAAGATAGAACCACTACATCATTTACTACAAAACTTACCTTCGATAATTGGTGAATTTCTAGCCGGATTAATCGGCGGAATACTCGCTTTTATAGTCGTAAAAGGATTTACAATGATTTGGAGGAAGATTAAAAAGAAGTAATCGTTAGACCTCAGAACATTGCGATTAAATTCTTTTGGCGTTCCCTAAAGGTCGGGCTTTCCGCTACAATCTTTTGTTTTTTCTCAAAAACAAAAGGATTTTCACTTTAATCCCTAACGCAAAATTGTGGTGAAAAAGATTATTCAGCATAATGTTGATGCACCAAAAAAAGGAATTAAGATGGAATTTGTTGCAAATGCAATCTATAACATTCAAGGAATTATTTTGCATGTAATTCTTTTATTGATTTAAGTATTTTCTTTCAAAAGGATTCTGTAGTATTGTAATAAAAACACGAAACAATTCAAGATATTCATTTATTGGACAAAAAAACAGTTAATTATGCCTCAAAAAAAATGTATAGATGTAGCTTGTGCAATAATTTATTTTAAAGATAAAATCCTAGTAACTCAAAGAAGTGAAACAATGAATCTTCCTTTAAAATGGGAATTTCCAGGTGGTAAATTAGAACCAAATGAAAGTGAAATCAATTGTATAAAAAGAGAAATTTTAGAAGAAATCAATATTAAAATTGACGTAGTTAAGAAACTTTCCGATAGTATTTTTGATTATGGTACAATCCAAATTAAATTGATTCCATTTATAGCAAATTTTATTTCAGGCGATATTATATTGGCAGAACACAAAGAATATAGACTATTAGATATATCTGAATTAAGTAATTTAGATTGGGCGGAAGCAGACAAACCAATTGTTGAAGAATTATTAAAAATAGTGTTATGAATCAAGGATTATACGAAGAGTTAGTAACTAAACTGATAACGTTTAAGTTAAATGAGTTAGACCAAGAAACTTTTCAATTCAAAACCACTGCAATTGATAAATCTGAAGCAGCTCATTTATTATCTGATCACATTGGAAAAACGATTAATCATGCGTTTACTTTGATAAAAGGAGATAATATATTAGAACATCAAATTGAAATTGCCAATAAAATAATTTTATTTTTAAAGGATGAATTAAAAAAAGAAGAATTCAAAGACGATTTAATTGAAACTGAAGGTAAAATACTAAAAGCAGTTTTTACAAAAGTTGACGCTCATTTTACTGATTTAGATTTACATCTAAAAGAAATAACACCTTACACAAGATTAATTCACAGTGAACTTTTTACGGGTGGAAATTCTGGAACAACCCTTGAAAGTGAATTAAGAAAAGAAATTCTTTCTTCGGATAGAGTTGATCTATTAGTTTCATTTATCAAGTGGCAAGGAATTCGAATTTTAGAAAAAGAATTAAGAGAATTTACAAATCGAGGTGGAAAATTAAGAGTAATTACGACGACCTACGTTGGAGCAACAGATTCGAAAGCAGTAGAGTTCCTTGCATCTCTGGAGAACACAGAAGTGAAAGTGTCCTACAATACAAAAAATGAAAGATTACATGCCAAAGCCTATTTATTTGAACGGAACACAGGTTTTCATACTGGGTACATTGGTTCTTCTAATTTCTCACGTTCTGCCTTAACAGATGGTTTGGAATGGAATTTAAAAATCACAACCAAGGAAGTAGCACATATCATCGATAAATTTCGCAAAACCTTTGAAGCTTATTGGCAAGATTCAGATTTTGAATTATTTAATACTGAGAATCATTCTCAAAAATTAGTAGTCGCTCTAAAAGAAGGGAGGTTCTCGAAAGAATATGCTGCACCAATAACATTCTTTGATATAAAACCATATCCTTATCAAAAAGAAATTTTAGAAAAATTAGAAGTTGAACGAACAATTCATAATCGATACAGAAATTTATTAGTGGCCGCAACTGGTACTGGTAAGACTGTTATTTCAGCGTTTGATTATAAGAATTTCAGAGATAAGAATAAGTCATCTAAAATTCTTTTTGTAGCACATCGAAAAGAAATATTACAACAAGCGAAAGCTACTTTTCAAGGTGTTTTAAAAGATAACAACTTCGGAGAATTAATGGTTGACGGTTTAGTACCGACAAATAATGAATATGTTTTTGCTTCGGTTCAAAGTTTAAACAATCGATTAAAGGAATCAAATTTATCTCCTGAATATTATGATTTTATAATCATTGATGAAGTTCACCACATATCAGCTTCATCATACAGACCAATTCTGAATTATTTTAAACCGAAGGTTTTATTAGGATTAACTGCAACTCCGGAGAGAATGGATGATGAAAACATTCTTGAAGATTTTTGTAATAGAATTGCTGCAGAAATAAGACTTCCAGAGGCCTTAAATAAAAAATTACTTTCTCCTTTTCAATATTTTGGAATAACAGATAGTATCGATTTAAGCAATGTAAAATGGGAAAAAGGAAGATATGTTGCGAGTGAGTTGACAAGTATTTATACCAAGAACGATGTTCGTGTAGGCGAAATAATTAATCAGCTTCAAAAATACACCAATGACATACATGATGTTAGAGCAATCGGTTTTTGTGTCACTATTGAGCATGCTACCTTCATGGCGGAAAAGTTTAATCTTGCTGGAATTAAAGCTGCTTTTCTAACAAGTAAAAACTCAAGTGAACGAGAGTTGATTCGAAATCAATTTAAGAACAAAGAATTTAATTACTTGTTCGTTGTAGATATTTTTAATGAAGGTGTCGATATTCCTGAAATTGATACCGTTTTATTTCTTCGTCCTACAGAAAGTTTAACGGTTTTTCTTCAGCAATTGGGACGTGGTTTAAGATTGTCTGAAGGAAAAGATTGTTTGACAGTTCTAGATTTTGTTGGAAACTCAAGACCTGAATATGATTTTGAAAGTAAGTTTAGAGCTTTAATTGGAAAAACAACCACTTCAGTTCAAAAAGAGATTGAAGCTGACTTTCCTCATTTACCTTTAGGATGTTCTATTGTTTTGGAGAAAAGAACAAAAGAGACAATTTTAGAGAATATCAGAAAAGCTACTTCCTTCAATGTTAATCAGCTGATTACAAAAATTAGAAATTTTCAGTTTCAAACAACGTTACCATTGACGCTTCAAAACTTCATAGATTTAAACCATATTCCATTAGAAGCAATTTATAAAAAAGATAATTGGTCAAGACTTTGCCAAAAAGCGGGAATTATTGAAGATTTTGATAATCTTAATGAAAAACAAATTTATTCTGCTATCAATAAAAAATGGCTTTCGACGAACTCAACAAGCTATTTCAATTTCATTCTAAAGATAGCAAAGAAAGATTTTAAAATCGAACTAAAGAATTATTCCGAAAACGAATTGAAAATGTTGCTAATGCTTCATTATGACGTTTGGCAAAGTGCTGCTGGCTTTAAATCTTTGGAAGAAAGTATCAATCAAATAGGTAAAAATAAAGTTTTAGTTAAAGAATTAATTGAAGTTTTAGAGATTTTGACAGATAAAGTTAATTTTAAAGAAATTGACATCGTACTTCCTTATCAACAACCATTAAAAGTACATGCTCGATATACCAGAGATCAAATTTTAGCCGCATTTGGAGATAGTAGTTTCGAAAAAAAATCATCTAATAGAGAAGGTGTTGCTTTCATTGAAAACATTAATTCAGAATTACTTTTCGTTGATTTATTAAAATCCGAAGAAGATTACTCTCCAACAACGATGTATGATTACTATGCCATTAGTGAAATTTTATTTCATTGGCAATCACAAAATCAAACGAGAGATGATTTAGGTAAAGGATTAACTTACATCAATCATCAAAAACTTGGAAAAATAATTTTATTATTCATTAGGGAACAGTCGAAAAATCAATTTAACAATACAATGGGTTACGTTTTTATCGGCGAAGCAAAATTTATAGAATCAGAAGGTTCAAAACCAATGAACATAAAATGGGAATTAAATGAACCCATTCCAAATTATCTATGGAAGGAATCTGCTAAAATGTCTGTAGGATAATTTTAAAATCCAATCTTCTCCACAAAAAATAAAATTATCACAAAAAAACTCATTTTCTCTGTAAGGAATTAGAATAAACTACCTTTCAAAAAAAATAATGGCTATAGAGCACAAGGTTCGATTGGTTGAAGAGTTGTTCGACCGTCTTGAAAAAGAAATTGCTGTATTCCAGTCAGAAACGCATTTGCATTGTATTGCTGGATGCGGTAAGTGTTGTTCTACTCCAGAAATAGATGCCTCGCCATTAGAGTTTTTGCCTTGGGCATTTCATTTATTTTTAAATGGAGAAGCCGAAGATATGTTGCTCCAACTCCAACAAAAATCAGACTCCAACTGTCATTTATATCGTCCGCATTCTTTTATTGATAGAAGTATGGGAAGTTGTAGCGACTATCGTTATCGGGGATTAATTTGTAGACTTTTTGGATATGCAGCCAGTAGAGATAAATATGGACAGCTCCGTTTAGCCACTTGTAAGATAATTAAAGAAGGCCAACAAGAAAACTACAACACCGCCGAAGTAGCGATCAGCAAAGGACTTTACGTTCCTGTTTTTACCGATTATTATATGCAACTGTCACAAATAGACAATAGACTCGCTACTACACTACTTCCTATAAACCAAGCTTTGGCAACAGCCATAGAAGAAGTCTTGCATTATTACGCTTACAGACCATTACCGAACGGTCTAGGAAATAGTGCTTAAAAGCAATAACAAAGTTAAGTTTGTTTAAGTCTTAATTTTACTTAAATCACTTAATGGTTAAAAATGTAAAAGAGTATTGCAATTAGACGTAAAAAACCATAATGCAAAAACTCTAACTAACAATTCATTGTACAATTTTCTTCGCTAGAGCTTTAGCGGCAAAGTTGCTCATGTTTGTTGAGACGCTTCCAGCGTGACAAACTAAGGGTAATGTTTACCTATAAATTGAATTCTATTATTTGGCTGAAATAACTGAAAAACTGCTATTAGTTCTAAATAATTATTTCATTAAAAACTACTGTTGAATACGCCATAAAACAAAATCATATAGTTTCAACCAACAAAAGAAGCCCCAAACGGGGCTTTTTCGATATATATAATTCAAGTATTATTTACTCAAATACATTTTTCTTCTAGAGTATAATTCGTAGAATTGATCGTCTTTTAAGTCATCAATAAAAAAGATGCTTTCTCCTGTTGATTTCATTTCTGGTCCTAGTACTTTGTTAACATTTTAAAACATGCGTAAATAGGATGATATAACTCATGAAATTTCTGAATTAAAAGTAAGTTAGGCCTATAACTTTTTGGATAAATAAATTCAAATCAATGAGTTTTAAGAAATTATTTAAAAATTTATTTTTGTACGATAAATCGACTATATTTAACCAAAAAATAAGCCTTAGAAAAATTTTAAGTGGTTTTACTTTTTTGCTTTTATAAGTTCAAAGTAATCTTTTTGCATTCAATTATGTAATGCAGCAGGTAACAAAAGATTTAAAAGAAACAGATAAAAAACCTCATTTACTAAAAACTAAGCGTTGCAATAATTGTAGCAACAGATAATAATTCACATATTAAATAAATAAAAACAATGCAAAAAACTTCAAATGCTTTCGTAGCAGCTTCTTGGGTGGCCTTAGGGGCGGGAATGATCGGTTACTTAGTTGGACTATGGCGTTCAGAAATGTTACTAAATGAAATAGGCTACTATTTTACAGTTCTAATGTTTGGTCTTTTTTCAGTAATATCACTTCAAAAAAGTGTTAGAGATAGAATTGAAGGCTTTCCTGTAACCGATATTTATTATGGTATTTGTTGGTTTGGAACAATTTTATCTATCGTGTTATTAATCGTTGGACTTTGGAACGCAACTTTATTACCAAGTGAAAAAGGATTTTATGGTTTTGCATTTTTATTGGCGATTTTTGGAGCGATTGCAGTTCAAAAAAACACAAGAGATAATATGACAATTACAGAACATAAATAATAAATAGCTTCTTCCTAATAAGAATACCAGCGCAGATAAAACTGATTTAGAAAAACGAAAAGCCCCAATAAAGGGGCTTTTTCAATATATACAATTCAAATATTACTTACTCAAATACATTTTTCTTCTAGAGTACAATTCGTAAAATTGATCGTCTTTTAAGTCGTCAATAAACAAGATGCTTTCTCCGGTTGATTTCATTTCTGGTCCTAATGCTTTGTTTACATTTTGGAATTTACTAAAAGAGAAAACTGGTTGTTTGATCGCAAATCCTTTCAATTGTGGATTAAAAGTGAAATCAGTTACTTTATTGTGACCTAACATTACTTTAGTTGCATAATTCACATAAGGCTCACCGTATGCTTTTGCGATAAAAGGAACCGTACGAGACGCTCTAGGATTCGCTTCGATGATGTAAACTGTATCATCTTTAATGGCAAACTGAATGTTGATTAAACCAACTGTTTTTAGCGCTAAAGCAATTCTTTTAGTATGGTCTTTTATTTGTTGCATTACAAATTCCCCCAAGTTGAAAGGTGGTAAAGTCGCATTACTATCTCCAGAGTGCACTCCGCAAGGTTCGATATGCTCCATAATTCCTATGATATACACATTTTCACCATCACAAATTGCATCCGCTTCTGCTTCAATTGCACCATCTAAATAATGGTCTAAAAGCAATTTGTTCCCTGGAATAGTTTTCAATAAATTGATTACGTGCTCTTCCAGTTCTTGTTTGTTGATTACAATTTTCATTCCTTGACCACCCAACACATAAGAAGGACGAATCAATAATGGAAAATCTAAAACATCCGCTAAAGCAGAAGCTTCGTCAGCCGTTTCAGCAATTCCAAATTGTGGGAAAGGAATGTTTAATTCGGTTAATAATTCAGAGAAACGTCCTCTATCTTCGGCTAAATCCAAAGCATCAAAGCTAGTTCCAATAATTTTTATTCCGTATTTAGATAGTTTCTCCGCTAATTTCAAAGCCGTTTGACCACCTAATTGCACGATAACCCCTTCTGGTTTCTCATGCTGGATAATATCGTAAATATGCTCCCAGAAAACTGGCTCGAAGTATAATTTATCTGCTGTATCAAAATCAGTAGAAACTGTTTCTGGATTACAGTTGATCATAATTGTTTCGTAACCACATTCTTTCGCAGCCAAAACGCCGTGTACACAAGAATAATCAAACTCGATTCCTTGACCAATTCTATTTGGACCTGATCCAAGAACGATAATTTTCTTTTTATCTGTAACTACACTTTCGTTATCTACGTAGCGTGTTCCGTCTGCTTTTTCTATTTCCGCTTCAAAAGTAGAATAGTAATATGGTGTTTTTGCTTTAAATTCTGCCGCACAAGTATCTACTAATTTAAACACACGGTTAATGTTCATCACGTCACGCAAACTGTGTACTTGACTTTCTAAACAACCCATCATGTGCGCAATTTGTCTGTCAGCAAACCCTTTTTGTTTGGC
Source organism: Flavobacterium sp. GP15 (assembly GCF_014281985.1). Classification (NCBI taxonomy): domain Bacteria; kingdom Pseudomonadati; phylum Bacteroidota; class Flavobacteriia; order Flavobacteriales; family Flavobacteriaceae; genus Flavobacterium; species Flavobacterium sp. GP15. The sequence continues at coordinate 78,561 of NZ_JACFTC010000006.1, read as the reverse complement.
TTCTAACAACAATTCTCTTGGCAACGTTTCTACTTTATAATTAGAAATTTCTTTTTCTAAAGTATAAAGTTCTTCATATTGTTTCAAGAACCACATATCTATTTTAGTGATTTCATGAATACGACTCAAAGGAATTCCCATTGCAATTGCGTCATAAATCACAAAAACACGATCCCAACTTGCATAAGTCAGTTTCTCGATAATTTGTTCGTAGTTCGTGTATCCTTTTCCGTCAGCACCTAAACCATTTCTTTTGATTTCTAATGATTGCGTCGCTTTGTGTAACGCTTCTTGGAACGAACGTCCAATTCCCATTACTTCACCAACGGATTTCATTTGAAGTCCTAAAGTTCTGTCAGCACCTTCAAATTTATCAAAGTTCCAACGTGGAATTTTCACAATCACATAATCCAAAGTCGGCTCGAATAAAGCAGAAGTCGATTTGGTAATTTGATTTTGCAATTCATCTAAATTGTATCCTAAAGCTAGTTTAGAAGCAATTTTTGCAATTGGGTAACCCGTCGCTTTTGATGCTAAAGCAGAAGAACGAGATACACGAGGATTGATTTCAATCGCTACAATATCTTCTTTATCATCTGGCGAAACAGCAAACTGCACATTACAACCTCCAGCAAAGTTTCCGATGCTACGCATCATCAAAATCGCATAGTCACGCATTTTTTGGAAAGTCGTGTCAGATAAAGTCATCGCTGGCGCAACAGTAATCGAATCTCCAGTATGAATTCCCATTGGATCCATGTTTTCGATAGAACAGATAATTACCACATTATCATTTTTATCTCTCAACAATTCCAACTCATATTCTTTCCAACCCATCAAAGCTTTGTCAATCAAAACCTCATGAATAGGTGACATTTCTAAACCGTAGGTTAGTTTTTCGTCAAATTCTTCTTTTTTATAAACAATTGCAGCTCCAGTTCCTCCAAGGGTAAATGAAGGACGAATTACTAAAGGGAAACCAAATTCTTGTGCGATTTCTTTTCCTCTTAAATATGATGTACAAATTTCTGCAGGTGCAGAAGGTACATTTATCTTTTTAAGCAATTGTTTGAACTGCTCTCTGTCTTCGGTAATATTGATGGCATTTACATCAACCCCAATCATTTTTACACCAAAATCCTTCCAAATTCCTTTTTCATCCGCCTCTAAACACAAGTTTAAAGCAGTTTGTCCACCCATTGTAGGTAAAACAGAATCGATTTGAGGATGTTCTTTTAGTATTTCAATAATAGACTTAGTCGTTAATGGCTTCAAGTAAACATGATCGGCCATAGTTGGATCGGTCATGATGGTTGCAGGATTAGAATTGATTAGAATAACTTCAATTCCTTCTTCACGAATAGAACGAGCAGATTGTGATCCTGCATAATCAAATTCGCACGCTTGACCAATTACAATAGGACCTGAACCTATTATTAAGACGGATTTTATCGATGTATCTTTTGGCATTTTGTAGTAATTATTGTGTTGTGTAGTTATTTTTTAAGGGTTTAAAGTACTTAAATTATACGACTTTAAACGCTGCTCTTTAGGCTTTATTTACCGATTAGGTATAAAAAAAGGCGATACTAAAGAAAGTAACGCCTTATTTATGTTTATACAAACATTATTTTTTGTGTCTTGGTTCGCAAGAAACAGTCAATTTATGTCTTCCTTTAGCTCTTCTACGCGCAAGAACTTTTCTTCCATTAGCAGAAGCCATTCTGTCCATAAATCCGTGCTTATTTCTTCTTTTTCTTTTCGATGGTTGAAACGTTCTTTTGCTCATTGCTTTGTATCTTTAAAAACTTATTTATATCTTTCTTAATTCGGATACCTGTTACCCGAAATCCGAGTGCAAATATACAAAGACTTTTTTTCCTCGCAAGTAGTTTTGTAAAAATATTTTCAATTCATTTTACTATATTTGTGATCTTAAAATAATCACACTATGTTTCACAGAAATATTAAACTTATTATCGCCGGACTTATCATTGCTACTGGCTTTTGGCAATTTACAGAAAGTAATATTGGTAACGGAATTTTCCTTATACTATTAAGTGCAATTCCTATTTTTCTTTACTTCAAAAATGAATTCATCTTATTAGCCTTCTTAAAACTAAGAAAACAAGATTTTGAAGGAGCTAAAAAATGGCTAGCATACATTAAAAATCCAGATACGGCTTTGGTAAGAAAACAACAAGGATACTTTAATTATTTACAGGGTATCATGTTGTCACAAACAAATATCAATCAAGCGGAGAAATATTTTAAAAAAGCAATCGAACTGGGATTGTCTATGGATATGGATTTAGCTGTTGCTAAATTAAACCTTGCCGGAGTAGCCATGTCAAGAAGAAGAAAGCTAGAAGCAACCACCTTATTGAATGAAGCTAAAAAGCTAGACAAACAAAATATGTTAAAAGAACAGATCACGATGATGAAAGATCAGATGAAAAAGATCTAAATAACAAAAAGGGCCAAATGCATTTCATTGGTCCTTTTTTGTTTTAATTCACATAAAGAATATCGCATCCTTTTCTGTTTTTACTTTTAGCATATTTTTTCCTGAAAATAGTAATTCACCACAATACTTTTAAACACGTTGAACATGGATCATTTTAAGACCGAAGAGGCCATTAACAAATACAATAATTCTCCACAAGAAAAATTATCTGGACTTTCTCCTTCTCAAACTCATGAATTAATTCACAATCCATTAGGCGAAAATTCTTGTATTAAATTTAGTTCACACATCACTAATGAAATTCTAGACCAAATTCCTTTTTTTAGAACTGCAGAAGAACTTTTAAAGATTATTAAACGTGATGGATTCCTAAAAGTTACTCCACTTGGCGCACTTCCTAAAAAAATTCTCGTAGAATTATACGATTTCAATTTTATCACTGACGAACACATAGCCTCTGGTATAAACAAGCTTTATAGAGAGGACGAATGCATCTCCTTGAAAACAGCTCGAATAGTTTGCGAATCTACCAATCTTGTTAAAAAAAGTAAAGGAAAATTACTCTTGACAAAAAATGGAGAAAGATGTTTGAAAGCTGAAAATCGCGTTGAATTATTTAAAGTAATTTATTTAATTTTTACCGAAAAATTTAATTGGGCTTACATTGATGGTTATACGAAAGAACCTGTTGGTCAATATGGCTGTTTATTTTCGATCTACTTATTGAAGATATTTGGAGATAAAGAAAATGCAACAAGCTTTTATGCTTCAAAATATTTACAAGTTTTTGAAAAATTCTTAACTCTATTCAACGACGATTACGTTTCCCCTGAAAAACAATTTAATAGTTGTTATACTGTGAGAACGTTTGAAAGATTTACAGAATGGTTTGGTTTTACTACGATAAATGGAATGAAAAATTTTTATGATCAAGAAAATGCAAAAATTGTAAAAACAGAATTACTTGATAAAATATTTGTCTTTGAATAAAATTAGTATGTCCGAAATGGTTTTAAAATATAGAACTTAACAACATTCTACTTTTCTACTTCCCTCTTCTACAGCAGATAATTTGTTATAAAACCTTCTTTTCTAGGAATAAAAAAAAACAAAAAATAAAACTTAGATTGGTTAGATTGGCAAAATAATCTAATTCAGCTCTTATCAAAAAGAAGAAATCCTCCTATAAATAACAAAGTAACCGCAAAAACTTTCTTTAATATTTTTTGGTCAATGTTAATCGCTAATTTACTTCCAAAATAACCACCTACTACAAATACTATCGAAATAATTATTGCAAATCGCCAATCAATATATCCAGCCTTATGATAATTAATCACTGCAAGCATGGTTACTGGAGGCAATAAAGCCGCTAAACTCGTTCCTTGTGCTTGTTGTTGTGTAAATCCCATCAGTAATAAAAGAGGAACCATAATTATGCCTCCACCAATTCCAATTAATCCGCTGAGAATACCAGCAGCTAAACCTATACACATCAATAAAACTATAGTTTGCATTGTCATTTTCATGTCATTTAAGATTAATAACCACTAAGTGGAATTTCTATTTGATATTTTTTGCCCTCCGCATTAATCAATTTTGCTTCTCTCAACCAAGGATTATGAATTTTCAAAATTTTATAATTGATACCTTGTCCTTTTGCAAAATCAGCTAAGTCTGTAATTGCACTATCAATTTCAATTTTTCTAGTAGGCAACACCGTATATAATTCCTCAGAAGCGATGTTGTATCCATATTTTGAGGGGTTATTCATAATTTCTTTTAAAGCTAAGATCCTAAAAACATATCTAGAAGTTTCTTCAGTAAGTAACAAGTCATAATAATTCGATATTTTCTGAATTGCAATTTGCTTATTAACACCTGCCATTCCACCATTATAGGAAGCAGCAGCCAAAGTCCAAGTACCTAATTTACCTTTGGCACTCAAAAAATAACTACAAGCAGCTTGTGTAGATTTGGCCAGATCATAACGTTCATCCACATTCTCATTCACTTCCATACCGCGTTCTTTGCCTGTTTCTGGCATAAACTGCCAAATTCCTCTCGCTCCAGCTGGCGAAACCACATTTACTAAACCACTTTCAATGACAGCTAAATATTTAAAATCATCAGGAATACCGTTTCTTTTCAAAATAGGTTCAATAATTTTAAAAGCACGATTGGCTCTTTTTATTGCTAAAATTGTAGAAGCATGTAAGTTTACATTGACCAATAATTCTCGATCAAATCGCTCTTTAACATCTGCAATATGCAATGGAGTGGGCTCGCCAGCAAAGTCTAATTTACTTGGAAAAGCAGACGTGTCAATGCTGTCAACTGTAGAATTTGTTTTTTTAGTTGTTGCAAAAACAAACAAGCCACTCAAAAAAATTACTGCAACAATTATTATGGTTTTGTGTATTCCTTTCATATTTTCTATGTTTTATCATTACTGATTAACGGCTACCCTATTTTGTTCTCAATATTATTTCAGGTAAATTTTCATTGAGCCATTTGTATTTATTTAAAATCATAATATGCGTTCCTCCTTTGACCACGATACAATCCTTGATATATTTTATAGGAAAAACATCATCTGCATCGCCATGAATGTGAATCACATTTTTATCAACCACGGTTCTATCCCAAAGAATTACTTGCTCTACCGACCACTGTAAATATCGAATATCTCTAACGGAAAGAAATTTTTCATACAATTCTAAACGCTTATTTATAGTTTCACCAAAGGAAAACTTAGCTAAATTCTCTAGATTCATTAGTAAACTCATTGGAATTAACTTGTAAGCTTTAGTCGTTTTGGCTAACTTAAATCTACGAGGAAACTCTAAATTACTTTTGACACTCGATATAATAATAACTTTTTTGGCCTGTATAAAACGAGCCATTTCTTGCACTAAAATTCCACCAAATGAAACACCAATAAGAACGGGATCAGGATGCTTTATCTTAGCTGCTATTCGTTTAGCATAATCCAACAAAGTTTCATTATCTAATGGGATTTCCCATTCTAATAAGTAAATTTCAAAATCAGCTTCTGGAAGCTTAATTCGCTCGAAAATTGAAGTACTTGCAGCCAATCCTGGCATTAGATAAACAGGTATTTTACTCATAATTGTTTTAACGATTTTATAACAACATTCTGATTTTTTATCTCGATTTTTGTATAAAATTAATTTTTTTATTTAAATTCATCCCACTTCACACCTTATATTACCAATAATTTATGAATACACAACTTTTTAAATCAGACACAAGAGGTACTGCTAATTTTGGTTGGCTAAAGGCAAATTTCTCTTTTTCTTTTGGCAATTATTTCAATGCCGATCGCGTACAATTTGGAATGTTACGCGTATTAAATGACGATACTATTGACGGAGGAACTGGCTTTGGCACACACAGTCACGCTAACATGGAAATAATAACTATTCCTTTAGAAGGCGGTCTAGAACATCGAGATAGCATGGGAAATGAAGGAGTCATTCGCTTTGGAGAAGTTCAGGTTATGAGCGCTGGATCTGGCGTAGAACATTCTGAAATGAACGCAAGCAAATTAGAAGAAGCAAAAACATTACAATTATGGGTATTTCCTGATCGAGAAAATGTAGCTCCAAGATACGACCAGAAATCATTTGATATTGAAAATCAAATCAATACCTTTGTAAATATTGTTTCGCCAAACGATCAAAATGATGGCAATGCACTTTGGGTTTACCAGAAAACCTTTTTCCATTTAGGAATTTTTGACAGTAACACTACAACCAATTATTCGGTTAGGATTACTAAAAATGGTGTTTATTTATTTTTAATTGAAGGCGAAATACTAATTAATAACCAAGTTTTGAAGGCAAGAGATGCCATGGGAATAACGGATTTTGATTCCGTTGAAATTCAGATTATTTCCAAATCAAAAATACTTTTGGTAGAAGTACCAATGAATTAGCGTTAATTATCATGGATGGATTAATCACTATTGACATTAAAGACAACACATTTGCACGACAATTTGAAACTACAGTAGAGGAAGGATTAGTTACTGTTGAATATTCTTTTCAAGAGAAGAAGATATTTCTAACGAAAATTAATACTCCAGAATCGTATGAAAATGAAGAGTTTATCACTAATTTTCTAAAAAATATAATGGAAATTGCGATAGAGCGAAAGTTCAAAGTAGTTCCAATTCTTCCAAAAATAGTGGTTTTCTTCAAGAAAAACCCAGTATATAAAGAATTACTTCCACCGGGAATTAGACTTTAGTAAAAAGGTGCCGTTCGAATGAGCTGCACCTTTTTTTTATAAATTGTTTAAAACAAAATCAATATCCTTTTTTACTAATCAGTTCCAGTTATCGCACCATTTAGTTCGTTCATTCTGTATGCTGCTGAAAAATCATTGTAGCTGTTATTTATTTGATAAAATCAACATCTAAAATCGTTAATAAGACACTCTTTTACAATAAAAAATAATACTTGTAATTTACAAGTAAATTTTAAATACCTTTGTAGTTGTTTAAACAACTATATTTATGGGAACAATTTTTTCAACAGAAAATTTATATACTATTTTGTCTGGAAGGACGCACTCCGCTTTTAACAGAGCGTTGTTGACTAATTTTAGAAAAAACAATATTTCGCTAACAAAAGAGCAATGGACTATTTTAGGTGTTTTGTGGAAAAATGAAGGTTGTACACAACAAACCTTAGCAGATCAAACTTCGACTGACAAACCCGGAATAACGCGTTTAATTGATCATTTGGAAAAAGAAAATTTAGTAGAACGGCATCCTGACGCAAATGACAAACGATTAAAATTAATTTTTTTGACTCCCAAAGGGAAATCAATTGAAAAGGAAGTAATGATTGTTGTCAATGAAACTCTTAAAAATGCGATAAGAGACATTGAACCAGAAAGGCTCGAAATCGTAAAGGAGACTTTTCTTCAAATTTATAATAATTTAGAAACAAAAAAATAAGATGAAAAAATATCTACTACTTTCCCTTTTTTCGCTTTTTACATTTGCTACTGGTTATGCGCAAATAGAAATTTCAACTTCTTTACAAGAGGCGATTCATAAAGCTATTGAAAAAAACAGTTCGATAAAAAATAAAGAACTCGAAATTGAAAAACTGCAACTTCAGGAAAAAAGCGTTTGGAATAAATATATCCCAACGGTAGAAGCTAGTGCCATTTACTCCTATTTTGACAATAAATTGACAGTTGATCTTCCTGCCACAACCCTACCTATAATTAACATTCCGGTGTTTGGTGGAAAATCGACTTTTGATAATTACGGAAATATTTTTAATGGAAGTATAATGGCAAAAACGGTTTTATTTAGCGGTATGCAAATTCCTAATGGTGCTAAGGCATTGAAGCAAAAAGCAATCGGAACAGAATACCTAAAAGAATCTGAGAAGGACATTATTATAAAAGACGTAATTAACACCTTTGACCAAATCACTTTATTAAATGAAGTTGAAAAACTTTTGAATGACAGTGAAAAGAGATTGCAAACAGAAACCAAAAGAATTTCTAAAGCAATCGAAGAAGGTCTTGCTATTCCTTATGATCGAGATAAAATAAAATTGGCCTCATTAGAATTGAAATCTAAAAGAATTGAACTAGAGGGAAAACGAAAATTAGTATATAGAAAAATACGCTATTTAACCGGCTATTCCGATTCAGAAATAAATAATGTTCAATACAATTTAGTTCCTTATTTAATTTTGGAAGAGAATTTAAGCACCGAAAACAAAAAAGAAATCAAAGCCTTAGAATCATTTAAAGTAGCCTATGAATATTTGCTAAAAAAAGAAAAAGGAACTTTTCTTCCTACTTTAGGTGCTTTTGGGGGCGTAACCCACAGCAGTGTATTTGATGCAAACTCAACAACTCCTGTAATTCCAGGCCTAAATACGCCTCTTCATTTACAGTTAAATGAGATCACGATAAGTCCAAATTGGATGATTGGTGCAGGAATAAAATGGGAAGTTTTTGCCGGTTTTGAAAGAAATCATAAAGTTCATGAAGCCAAAATAAATATTGAACAAGTACAAAACCAAATTGATGACACTAAAGAAAAATTACAATTGCTATTGGAAAACAATTATGTTAATTATTCGGTTTTGAATCAAAAAATAGAAATAGCATCACAACAAGAGAAAGTAGCCCATAACAATTTGAATTTAGCCATTAAACAATATAAAGAAGGTTTGATAAACATATCTGAACGTCTAGAAGCCGAAAACGATTCTTATAAAGCATCTTTAAATAAAATAAATATCCTAATAGAACAGCGTCTATCAGCTATTGAAACCATTATAGCTACGGGCGAATTAACAAAATATATAACAAATTAAAAGCCAGAATCCATGAAAAAAATAATCACTTTAGTGGCAATCGTAGTTTTGCTAATTGGCTGTGGAAAATCAAAAAAAGAAGCTCAAATTCAAGGGAAAGTAGAAAAAGAACAAATTTCGATAGTTAGTAAGGTTCCTGGAAAAATCGTCCAACTATTTGTAAAAGAAGGCGATTTGGTAAAAAAAGGAGATACACTTGCTATTCTAGATATTCCAGAAGTTGACGCCAAAAAACAGCAGGCTGAAGGCGCGGTTACTTCGGCAAAAGCACAGTACAATATGGCTGTGAAAGGGGCTACTGAAAACCAAATTAAACAACTTGAAGCAAAAAAACAAGGCCTGAAAGAACAGTATGAATTTGCTCAAAAATCCATCAAAAGATTGAGTAATATGCTCAAAGATTCCTTAGTTTCACAGCAAACCTATGATGAAACATTTGCTAAATATCAAGGAGCACAAGCACAATACAATGCTGTTCAGGCAGAATTGAACGAAGCAAAGAAAGGTGGCCGAATCGAGCAACAAACGATGGCTCTTGGTCAACAAGACAGAGCTGTTGGCGCATTGCAAGAAGTACAAACCGCAGACAAAGAGCGTTACATTATTGCCCCTCAAGACATGAGCATCGAAACCATAACCCTAAACTTAGGCGAACTTGCATTGCCTGGATATACCTTGTTTAATGGCTATATTGCCGATAGTGTTTATTTTCGTTTTACGGTTGCAGAAAACCAATTAGGCAAAATAAAAAAAGGGCAGGAAATACTAGTTCATATCCCCTATACTAAAAAAGACATAAAAGGAATTGTTACTACCGTAAAACAATTGGGCGCCTATGGAAACATTGCAACTGCCTATCCCGATTATGAAATGCAGGAAAGCTTGTTTGAAATAAAAATAACGCCTTCGAATAGTAAGGAAGCAAAAGACCTGATTACAAAAACCACCGTAACTTTATCCCTATAAATTATGCAAAATTTCTGGTCACTTCTTAAAAGAGAATTCAAACTCTTTTGGCAAAATAAAGTACTCCGATTGCTTTTTATTGGAGCACCGTTACTTTATGGTATTTTGTTAGGCTACGTTTATGGAAAAGGAAAAGTTACCGACTTACCGATCGTTGTAGTGGATGAAGACCGTAGCGAAATGAGCGCAAAAGCATTGCAGATGTTTGATGATAATGAAGTGCTTAATATCACCTCATTATTATACGACCAAAATAATCTTTCCCAAATTGCCATAGAAAAAGAAGCAGCATGCGTTGTAATTATTCCAAAGGGTTTTGAGAAAATGGTGTTGACCAAAAAATATCCAGAAATTGTAACTATCGTAAACACCTCAAATGTTTTAACGGCTAATTACGCTTCTGGTGCTTTGCAACTTTGTCTTGGAACATTAAAAGCAGGGGTTCAAATGGAAACATTACGCAAACAAGGAATACCTGAAAAATTACTAGCGACACAATATGAACCGTTTAAAACAACCTTTATAAAAAAGAACAACCGCAGCACTAACTATATGTATTTCCTTTGGCCAGGAGTATTAGCAGCCGTTTTACAACAAGTTCTTTTGCTGGGTTTAGCGTTGTCTTTTGCGTCAGAATACGAGAACGGCACATTCAAAAAATTAGTAAAAAAAAGCCCTTCTTTACTAAAATTGATGAGTGTTAAAATTATTCCCTATTTAATGATGAGTTTCGGACTTTGGCTATTGTTTTGGTTATTTGCCTTTTGGTTCCGAATTCCCTTCTATGACAACCTGCTTCCGCTTACGTTTGTGGCAGGAATATTTGTACTTTCTGTGTGCTTCATCGGAATTTTAGTCAGTATTATGATTCCAAACCAGTTAAAAGCAACCGAGATTTTAATGGTAATTGCTACGCCAAGCTTTATTTTGAGTGGATTTACCTGGCCTTTAAGTCAAATGCCAGTCTGGGTTCAAGGCATTGCTAATTGTATCCCGCTAACTCATTTCCTAAAAGCATTTCGCATTTTAATTATTGAAGACGGAACGCTATCCCAAAGTACTAGTTCCATTTGGAATATGGTTATCATTGGAACAATTTGCAGCATTCTATCCTATATTGCTTTGTATTTAAAAAGAAAAAGTGTTTTAAAAGAAATTTAATATCCTGATATATAAAAAGCAAAAGGCATAAGAATTTAACTTATGCCTTTTACTTTTGTACTTTGCCTGTTAGAGCTAAAGGATTATTTCTCTATTTCATTCATACTATCCATTTTCTTGTGCGCTAAGAAACCTGTGATATCTTCAAAATGCTCCACTACTCTTTTGTTTCCAAATTCGAAAACCTTAGTTGCTAAACCATCAAGAAAATCTCTATCGTGAGAAACTAATATTAAAGTTCCATCAAAATCGCGCAACGCATCTTTGATAATATCTTTAGTTTTCATATCCAAGTGATTGGAAGGCTCATCCAGAATTAACAAGTTTACGGGCTCTAACAATAATTTTATCATCGCCAAACGTGTTTTTTCTCCACCAGAAAGTACTTTCACTTTCTTGGTCACATCATCGCCATGAAACATAAACGCACCCAAAATGTCTTTGATTTTTGTTCGAACATCACCCACAGCAATGTCATCTATGGTTTCAAATATCGTAGCATTTTCGTTTAATAATGACGCTTGATTTTGAGCAAAATAGCCAATTTGAGCATTATGACCAATCTCTAGACTTCCGCCATCGATTTCGATTTGCTTCATTATTGCTTTTATCATTGTCGATTTTCCTTCTCCATTTTTTCCAACAAATGCTACTTTCTCGCCTCTTTCGATAACAATATTAGCATCTTTGAAAACCACGTGATCGCCATACGATTTAGATAAATCTTTTACAATTACAGGATATTGACCCGAACGAACTGCTGGTGGAAATTTTAATTTCAACGCTGAAGTATCAACCTCGTCTACTTGAACAATAACCAACTTTTCTAACATTTTTACACGTGATTGAACGGCATCTGTTTTAGAAAAAGTTCCTTTGAAACGATCAATAAAAGTTCTGTTATCCGCAATCATACGTTGTTGTTCATCGTATGCTTTTTGTTGGTGCATGCGACGGTCTTTTCTTAGTTCTAAATAATGAGAATACTTCGCTTTATAATCATAAATACGTCCCATTGTCACTTCAATAGTACGATTGGTTATATTATCTACAAAAGCTCTATCGTGCGAGATTACTACAACCGCTTTGGCTGAATTAATCAAGAAATCCTCTAACCACTGAATACTTTCGATATCCATGTGATTGGTAGGCTCATCTAACAAAATTAAGTCTGGTTTTTGCAACAAGATTTTAGCTAATTCTATTCGCATTCTCCAACCACCTGAAAACTCAGAAGTTTGACGACTAAAATCTTCTCTAACAAATCCTAAACCAATTAATATTTTCTCAACCTCAGCTTCGTAATTTACCTCTTCGATAGCATAGAATTTCTCACTTAGATCAGAAACTCTTTCAATTAATTTCATGTAAGCATCACTTTCGTAATCCGTACGAATCGTTAATTGTTCATTGATTTCATCTATTTCTGACTTCATAGAAAAAATTTCTCCAAATGCTTTTGAAGTTTCTTCCATAACATTTGCGCCATCTGTAGTTAATAAATGCTGTGGCAAATAAGCGATAACCGCCTCTTTTGGTGCCGAAATATTTCCAGTTGATGGTTTGCTTTGACCTGCAATTATTTTAAGCAGCGTCGATTTTCCCGCTCCATTTTTACCCATTAGGGCAATCTTATCATTTTCATTTATAGCAAAAGAAACATCACTAAAAAGTGTTGTGCCTCCAAATTGCACAGAAATATCGTTAACTGTAATCATTTTTATAAGTTAGAGATTAGAAATCAAAAAATAGAATCAAAATAGTGCCTAAAATTTGAAGGTGCAAATATAGAGTAAATAAGTAATTAGTTTTTATAAAATAAAAGCTTCTAAGAACAGTAATAAATTACTATTTTTAGAAGCTTTTGCAAATAAAAAAAAGGTTTAGACTTGCTCGTTTTTTTGAATAGTGTTCCAAATATGCGCATTAGTGACTCCAATATCTTCCGGGTTAAAAACTGGATCTAAACCTTGCTTTTTCTGTTTTTCATAGTCTTTTAGCGCTGCTAATGCTGGTTTTTGAAGTAAAATGATTGCAATAATATTAAACCATGCCATCAATCCAACCCCAATATCTCCAATATCCCATGCTAGTTTAGCTTGATTTATAGAACCATACATGATCACTAACATCATAATTATTTTAAGAACATAATTAAAAAAAGGAGATTCAAATTTTCTTGTTAGGTAAGAAATATTTGTTTCTGCAATATAATAATAAGCCAAAATAGTAGTAAACGCGAAGAAAAACAATGCAATAGCTACAAAATAAGAACCAAAACCTGGAAAAACGCTATCCATAGCACTCTGCGTGTATCCTGGACCTACTGCAATATTTTGAGCACCAGAATATAAGAATTCAGAGGCACCTGCGATTCCAAAATCTGGATTATGCACATTGTACTTACCGGTCATTAATAACATAAATCCTGTTGCAGAACACACTAATAAAGTATCAATATAAACAGAGAAGGACTGAACTAAACCTTGTTTCGCGGGATGAGAAACATTGGCAGCCGCTGCAATATGTGGAGCTGTTCCTTGCCCAGCTTCATTAGAATAAATTCCTCTTTTTACTCCCCACTGAACTGCTAAACCAAAAACAGCTCCAAAACCAGCTTCCATATTAAAGGCACTTTTAAAAACTAAGGCAATTACATCAGGAAGGTTCTTGAAATCAACTACTATAATTATCACCGCAATTAACATATACCCAATAGCCATGAAAGGAACAATATATTCAGTGAATTTTGCGATCCTTTTTACACCTCCAAAAACAATTGCAGCAAATATCAAAACAAGACCAACACCAGTAACCCATGTTTCTAAGTTAAAGGCATTTTTGATTCCGTCTGCAACAGAATTTGCCTGAACACCTGGCAAAAGAACTCCAGCAGAAATTACAGAAACAATAGCAAATAAAACTCCAAACCATTTAATTCCTAATCCGCGCTCGATATAAAATGCAGGACCACCTCGCAATTCACCTAAATGTTTTTCTTTATAAATTTGAGCTAAAGTAGCTTCAATAAACGCTGTACTCGCTCCTAAAAAAGCCACTAACCACATCCAAAACATGGCTCCTGGACCTCCAAAAGCAATTGCTGTTGCTACTCCTGCAATATTTCCCGTACCTACTCTACCCGCCAAAGACATTGATAAAGCTTGAAAAGAGGAAACACCCGAATCAGTGCTCTTACCATCAAATAACAAACGAAACATTTCTTTGAAATGACGTACTTGTAAAAAACGCGTTCTTACAGAAAAATAAAGTCCTGTTCCAAGACACAAAGCGATTAATGCATTACTCCAAACAAGTCCATTGATGACACTTACAAAATTCTCCATATAATTAATTCATTTATAATTATCATAAAACCAATAAAGGTTTGATTTTATTATTAATTTTCGATAAAACTATAACATACAGACAATAAAAACTAACTATGTGCAGTAATAAAACTAAAAAAATAATTAATTCTCTATAAATCAACATCTAATAGATCACCTTTATTTTAGTTTAAAGTTGTTTTTTTAACATATAAAACTCATTATGTAAAATTAAATCGGCAAAAATGAACTAAAAAAAAACTGCCCCTTTTACAAAAATAAGGCAGTTCTAGATCGATGAGTTTTCTAAATTAAATTAGTCTTTCCTCCATTTTTTACTTTCTTCAAAAACATGCTCTAAAATAGCAGCTTCTCTTTCGTCGAATTCAACACCTCTACGAATCATTACTAATTTAGCAGTTTCAAATGCTTTTTTAGTAAGATAGGTTGTAAATCCAGAAGCACCTCCCCAAGAAAAACTCGGTATAAAATTACGCGGAAAACCAGTACCAAAAATATTAGCACTTACACCCACAACAGTTCCAGTGTTAAACATAGTATTGATACCACATTTACTATGATCACCCATCATTAATCCACAAAATTGAAGACCCGTTTTAGCAAATCCTTCTGTTTCATAACTCCATAATTTTACTTCTTCGTAATTATTTTTTAGGTTTGAATTGTTAGTATCTGCACCCAAATTACACCATTCTCCCACAACAGAATCCCCTAAATATCCTTCATGTCCTTTATTAGAATGTGCAAAAAGAACGGTATTTTTTACTTCACCACCTATTCTTGAATGCGGTCCTACTGTTGTGGCACCATAAACTTTAGATCCCATTTTAACAGAGGCATTGTCACAAAGCGCAAAAGGACCACGAACCATAGATCCTTCCATAATTTCAGCGTCTTTACCTATATAGATAGGTCCCGCAGAGGCATTTAGAGTAACAAATTCTAATTTCGCACCTTCTTCAATAAATATATTTTCAGGAGCAATCACATTTACACTTCTAGGAATAGGTTGTGATTTTCTATCTTCTGTTAAATATTTAAAATCCTCCTGAATTGCCAAATCATTTTTAGAAAAAATCTCCCAAGTATTTTTAATCGTAATACACTCGTCGTGATACTCTATAATTTCGTAAGTATCAAAATCTACTTCTTCCTGCTCTTCGCTGGTATAAAAAGCAATGACTTCATCTCCTTTAAAAATAGCTTGATTCACCTCTAAATTACTAACCATTTCAGCCAAAACATCATTAGGAAGAAAAGAGGCGTTTATCATAACATTTTCTTCTAACTCTACCATAGGATATTTTTCAGACAAGTATTCTTCGGTTAATGTCGTTGTAGTAGAACCCAAACGCATTTCCCATTTTTGACGTATGGTCACGATTCCGATAAGAATATCAGCAACAGGTCTTGTAAAAGTAAAAGGCAATAAGGCATTTCGTGCAGGTCCGTCAAAAAGGATATAATTCATAAAACGAATTTATTTATAGATTTCTTAGTTTTAAACTTTTTAAATGCAAAAATAATTATAAAAATGCTTAATTTTAATACAATTAGTACTAAAATTCACTTCACATTACTTATTATTAATAAAAAAAGCCACGCTTCCCAGCATGGCTTAATTATATAGATAAACAAATTAAAATTATTTAACGTGCTTAGCGTATTTAGTTTTAAATTTATCAATACGTCCTGCAGTATCGATAAGTTTAGATTTACCTGTGTAAAAAGGGTGAGAAGTTCTAGAGATCTCCATTTTCACTACTGGGTATTCAACACCATCGTGAGTAATTGTTTCTTTAGTATCTGCAGTAGATTTAGTGATAAAAACTTCGTCATTCGACATGTCTTTAAATGCAACTAATCTGTAATTTTCTGGGTGCGTTCCTTTTTTCATCGTGTTAATCTTTTTTTATTTGTTGGCTACAACTTGTTTTGAAGCTTTTCCTCTAACAGAAAAGGTATAAACTCATTATAACTTTTTGTTTTACAATATTATTTTGAGTTTGCAAATTTACAATTTATTTCCAATAACCAACTATATGCATGACTTTTTTTATATAATTGTAAAAAGAGATTTTTACACCGCCATATATTGGGAATTGTTATATTTGTGGTCTAATCTAAAAACCTTCATAATGATAAATGAAATCATAAAAAGAAACGGAATTACTTTTGGAGTATTAATCGGAATAGTTTCTGCATTAATTACAGCAACGATATACGCTATTGATTTAAATCTTTTTGCATCTTGGTGGATTGGTATGTCAAGTATTCTTATCTATTTAATATTAGGAATTATTTTACTCTCTAAAACAAAAAAAGAAATTAAAACTATTTTTACATTTAAAGATGCATTTACTACCTATTTTATTGCTGCTGTAGTTGGTATTTTAATTTCTGTACTTTTTAATGTTCTTTTATTCAATGTTATCGATCCATCAGCTAAAGAAACCTTGCATGAAATAACTATGAAAATCACTTCTAATATGATGCAAAAGTTTGGCGCACCTGCTTCTGCAATTAATGAAGCACTTGCAAAAATGAGAGAAACTAATCCATACTCAACTATAGAATTGCTTAAAGGTTCTGTTTTCAGTATAATTTTCAGTTCTATTTTCGGATTAATTTTGGCTGCATTTTTCAAAACTAGATCTTCACAGAATAATTAAAAATGAATTTATCCATACTTATACCGCTTCTTAACGAAGAGGAATCGCTACAAGAATTATACACTTGGATCATCAAAGTGATGCAAGAAAACAACTACACCTATGAAATTATTTTCTTAGACGATGGTAGTACGGATAATTCTTGGGCAATTATTGAAGGTTTTGCACAAGAAAACAACTTTGTAAAAGGTGTTCGTTTCATGAAAAACTTTGGCAAGTCGCAAGCACTACATGCTGGTTTTGCAAAAGCTAAAGGCGATGTAATTATTACCATGGATGCCGATTTACAAGATAGTCCAGAAGAGATTCCGGGATTATATGAAATGATCGTAAACGGTAAGTATGATTTGGTTTCTGGCTGGAAAAAGAAACGCTACGACTCCGTTGTTGCCAAAAACTTACCCTCAAAATTATTCAATTGGGCTGCAAGAAAAACGTCGGGAGTAGAACTCAATGATTTCAATTGTGGGCTAAAAGCTTATAAAAATGTTGTTGTAAAAAACATCGAAGTTTCTGGTGAAATGCACCGTTATATTCCTGTTTTAGCTAAAAATGCCGGATTTGGAAAAATTGGTGAAAAAGTAGTGCAACATCAAGCCAGAAAATATGGTGAAACTAAATTTGGCATGGAACGTTTTATCAATGGTTTCCTGGATTTAATTACGATTTGGTTTCTTTCTCGGTTTGGAAAACGTCCCATGCATTTATTTGGTGCTATAGGTTCTTTGATGTTCATAATTGGATTTATGTTAGCAGGATTTATTGGTATCTCTAAATTATACCATATGTACAATGACATGAAATACAGCCTTGTAACAAGTAATCCTTGGTTTTATATTGCATTAACATCAATGGTTTTAGGAACTCAATTATTCCTAGCTGGTTTCCTTGGAGAAATAATATTACGAACCAAAAATAACGAAGAGCGCTACAAAGTATCTAGAGAAGTGAATTTTTAGTTAATTTCATACAACTGAAACTTAGAAACAAATGTTTTTTGCATATTTAGCACTAAATTATCGTTTTTTTTTAAAATACAGAATTTCGTTTATTAATGATCGAAAATAGGATTGCATGTAATATATTTTCTAAAGAGATGATTGTTTCCTATTACATAAAAAGCTAAAATTTTGTTCTAATATCTTTCCTCAGGTGTAAAATAGAGGTTTAGATTACTATTCTAGCTTTGCTAGTATTGAATCTAAGTTTGAATACTATTTGTCTTGTATTATATTCAAATAATTAAAAATCAGTATCTAATTATCAACAAACATTTTGCTGACAACACAGACAATACCAACAAAATAAAGAGAGAAAAAAAGTTATACAAAAAGTTCATAAATGCCTAGCAAGTCTTGATTGGTTTGAACAAACTATTTACTGTTTTTCAACCAAAGATTGAAAAATCTAAAAACCTTGGGAATCACAAATAGTTCTTGAACTAAAAATTATTAAAAATGGAGATTAAACAAAATATATTAGACGCAGTAAATGAATGGCTTACACCAACATTTGATAATGAAACTCACATTGCTATTAAAGAGTTAATGACGACATCACCTGCGGAATTAGAAGAGAGTTTCTATAAAAATTTAGAATTTGGAACAGGCGGAATGCGTGGTGTAATGGGAGTTGGAAACAATCGTATCAATAAATATACGCTTGGAAAAAGCACACAAGGCCTTTGCAATTACATGCATGAAGTATTTCCTAACAAAAAATTAAAAGTTGCTATTGCTTATGACTGTCGCCACAACAGTAAATCTTTAGCAAAACTTGTAGCAGATGTATTTACTGCTAATGGAATTTCAGTGTATTTATTTTCAGATTTACGACCTACGCCAGAATTATCTTTTGCCGTAAAATATTTAGGTTGCCAAGCAGGAATCGTTTTAACAGCTTCACACAATCCGCCTGAATACAATGGTTACAAAGTATATTGGGAAGATGGGGGCCAAATTGTACCTCCAGAAGACAAAGGTATTATTACGAGTATTGAAAATTTAAATTACAATGAAATCAACTTTACAGCTAACGAAGATTTGATTCATTATATAGACACAGAAGTCGATAAAGCTTTTATAAAATCATCTATTCAAAATGCGAGCTTTAACACGGATGCTGCAGCCAAAGAAAATTTAAAAATCGTTTTTACCTCCTTACACGGAACCTCTATCACTTTGGTTCCTGATACTTTAGCGCAAGCTGGATACACTAATGTGCATATCGTACCTGAACAAGCGGTTCCTAATGGCGATTTCCCTACCGTAAAATCTCCAAATCCAGAAGAGCCAGAAGCATTGGCTATGGCGATTGCATTGGCAGAAAAAACCAATTCGGATATTGTTATAGGAACAGATCCAGATTGTGATCGTTTGGGCGTCGCCGTTCGAAACAATGAGGGTCAAATGATTTTGTTAAACGGGAATCAAACTATGATCTTGATGACTGCTTTTTTATTAGAACAATGGAAAAAAGCGGGAAAAATTAACGGAAAACAATTTGTAGGTTCTACAATCGTTTCTACTCCTATGATGATGGAGTTAGCAACTAATTATGAAGTAGAATGTAAAATAGGATTGACTGGCTTTAAATGGATAGCCAAAATGATAAAAGATTTTCCAGAACTAGAATTCATAGGTGGCGGTGAAGAAAGTTTTGGTTTTATGGTAGGTGATGCTGTTCGTGATAAAGATGCTGTTGCCGCTACTTTATTAATTTGCGAAATGGCAGCTCAAGCAAAAGCAAAAGGAAGTACCATTTACAAAGAGTTAGTCAAATTATACGTAGATAATGGATGCTACAAAGAGCATTTAGTTTCGTTGACCAAAAAAGGAATGCATGGCTTAGAAGAAATCAATCAGATGATGATTGATATGAGAGAGAATCCAATAAAAGAGATCAACGGACAACGCGTTATAATGGTAGAGGATTATCTGTCATCAACTGCTAAAAACTTACTAGACGACGAGATCACTACATTACAAATTCCAAAATCAAATGTTTTAATCTATTATATCGAAGACGGTTCTAAAATTTGTGCCCGTCCTAGCGGAACAGAACCAAAAATAAAGTTTTACATTAGTGTAAACACGGAATTACATGCGGTAGAAGATTTCAAGGAAGTAGAAGAAATCTTAGACAATAAAATAAAAGACATTATTGCAGCAATGCAACTGAATTAATTATAAAATATTAATTTTTCTGACAGACCCGACCCATTCTATAAAAGGTCGGGTCTTGATGGTAAAAAACAAACAATGAGCAATTTCAAAAAGATATTTCCTTTTATAATTCCCTATAAAAAATACGCTTACTTAAATATATTTTTTAATGTTTTGTATGCGCTTTTTAGCACACTTTCCTTCATGGCATTGATACCCATGATGCAGGTTTTATTTGACCAAACAAAAAAAAATACTATCGCTCCTATTTATAACGGTTTTATAAATACCAATCATTTTTTTGAGGATATAAAACTCTATTTTGAAAGTACAAAACTCTTTTTAGAAAACTATCTAAGTTACTTTATTACCACAACAACAGCAACACAAGGCGTAGGTTATACATTGTCTATAATGGTTGCGGTTATTATTTCGATTTTTTTATTGAAAAATCTTTTTGATTATCTGGCTATGTTTTTTATTACCTTTTTACGAAATGGTATTCTAAAAGACATGCGAAATGCTATGTATAAAAAAACCATCAATTTACCCTTATCCTTTTTTTCTGAAAAGAGAAAAGGTGATGTTATCTCTAGAATTTCTGCTGATGTAAACGAAGTGCAAACTTCCTTTTTGTCTATACTAGAACTTGTTGTAAAAGAACCTCTGACCATTGTTTTTACCATAATTGCTATGCTTTCAATAAGTGTAAAATTAACCTTATTTGTATTTATTTTCATTCCAGTTTCGGGTTATATCATATCATTAATAGGAAAGCAATTAAAAAAACAATCAACAAAAGCACAACAAGAGCAAGGCATTTTCCTATCTACAATTGAAGAAACCTTAGGAGGATTAAAAGTCGTAAAAGGATACAACTCAGAGAATCATTTTTATAAAGTTTTTCAAGAATCTACCCAACGTTTTTTTAATTTATCAAACAGCATTGGAAACCGTCAGAATCTAGCTTCACCTGCGAGTGAATTTATGGGAATTATGGTTATTGCGATCTTATTATGGTATGGCGGACAAATGGTTTTGATAGAAAAAACTTTAAATGGAGCTTCCTTTATTGCTTACATGGGACTTGCTTATAACATTCTTACACCAGCAAAATCAATATCTAAGGCTTCATATTCTGTAAAAAGAGGAAACGCAGCTGCAGAGCGAGTTTTAGAAATTTTAGAACAAGAAAACACCATTACTAGTAAAGTTAATGCGATTAAGAAAGATTCTTTTGACACAAATATTGTCATCAAAGACATCAACTTTAAATACGAAAATGAGAATGTTTTGAAACATTTTTCACTAGAAGTAAAAAAAGGACAAACCATTGCACTTGTAGGTCAATCGGGTAGCGGAAAAAGTACTATTGCTAATTTACTAACCCGCTTTTACGATGTAAATGAAGGGACTATCTGTATTGATGGAGTTGATATTAAAGACATGAATTTACATTCTCTTCGTGATTTAATGGGACTGGTTACACAAGATAGCATTTTGTTTAATGACACTATTAAAGCCAATATTGCTTTAGGAAAGCACGATGCCACAGATTATGAAATTATGGAAGCGCTAAAAATTGCTAATGCTTACGAATTTGTAAAAGACCTACCTCTTGGAATTCATACCAATATTGGTGATAGCGGAAACAAACTTTCGGGTGGACAAAAACAACGTTTATCTATCGCTCGTGCCGTTTTGAAAAATCCTCCTATTATGATTTTAGATGAAGCTACATCAGCCTTGGATACGGAAAGCGAAAAATTTGTTCAAATTGCGTTAGAGAATATGATGCAAAACAGAACATCTATTGTAATTGCGCACCGACTTTCGACCATTCAAAAAGCCGATTTGATTGTGGTAATGAAAAAAGGAAAAATTGTTGAGCAAGGCAAACATGACGAACTTATGGCAATGAATGGTAATTATAACAAGTTAGTCTCTATGCAATCCTTTGAATAACTTATTTTTAAGAAGTATTTTTTTTATTTAATTAAAATCTAATACCATGTACATCCATAATCCAAACATAAAACTACCTGAGGATCCAAATACTATTATTTGGAAGTATCTCGATTTGTCAAAGTTTCTGGATTTACTGATGTCTCAAAAATTATTCATGTCTCGATCTGATAAATTTGAAGATCAGTACGAAGGTACTTTCAGCGAGCCTACGTTTGAAGAAATAAAGAAGCTTTCTATTGACAATCCTTCTTTTTTAGATTTTTATAAAAGTCATAGAGAAAAAGTAGCCATAAGCAGTTGGCATATTAATGAGTATGAATCGTTTGCTATGTGGCAAATTTTCACTCAAAACAGTGAAGGTTTAGCCATACAATCTACTATAGGAAGGCTACAAAAATCGCTTATTCCCGAAACAAATTTCAACCAATACATTGGGGAAGTAAACTATATTGATTACAAGAAAGAACATATTCCTTTTGACGATATGTTCTTTCCTTTTTTATTCAAACGTAAAAGCTTTCAATATGAAGGTGAAGTACGCGTTATTACTGATATTGGCGACAATCAATTAAGGATAAATGAAGGATTGAAAATCAATGTTAATATTAACGAGCTCATTGAAAAAATATACATTCATCCTAAATCTGAAAACTGGTATAAAAACCTAGTTATACAATTAGTAAAAAAGCTAAATTTCGATTTTACAATAGAAAAATCAGATTTAGAAAGTGATATTTTAATTTAGAATTAATTCTAAACCGGTTCGTAGCTTACTATCTTCCATTCTTTATTGGATAGATCAATGTAGTAGTAATTTACCGCATCATTTTTATCAAATTCACCATTTTTATTAGTGTCTTCAACTGTTCTATAATACAATCGATTTTTAGAAGTTATTAATTTCCAATCGATTAATTCCTGAAAATCAGTAGATATTTTAGTAAATCGTTCTCCGCTAATATCACTCAAATACAATGCTTTTATATCACTGGTATCTAATTTGCCATCTTTGTTAGTATCCATATCTACCATAGTATATACCATGACATGATTGTTAGTTTTATCAGCTACAGACTTTAAATAAGTTGCAGTTTGTATTAAAACTGGTTTGTCAGTTAACTTCCTAATAGAATCAGAATCAATTTTTTGGAATTTAATGTTTTGTAAATAACCCGTAATTTCAAATTCTCCATAATTAGAAATCGTAAAACTCAAGTCATTTACATTTGACGAACCATAGCGTGCTTTAATTCCTTTTTCACGAATGCTTAAATCAGCAACTGGATGCAATAAGTAATCTGTTCCATCCATTTGTATTGGCAAATCAGCAATTTGAATTTGAGATGAATCTGTTCGAACTGGATCTTTTGCTTTAGCGGTTTGATCGTAAGTTACTTTAGGCTTTTCTACCTCTTCCTTACAACTTGCTAAAAGTAAAACTGCTATTCCTATAAATGTAAATTGTATTTTTTTCATATTGTAATACTATTAATATTCAAATGTAATCATTTTTAAAAAATGGTACGTGCATTAAAACTTGATTTAACTTAATAAATAGCTGTACGGCTTGCTAACTTACGTTCTTTTTCTTTTTATTATAACTTTGCAGTCAATTTTAAATTAAAGACACGGGTAGTCATATAATTTGGAATGGCATATTGATTTTTAGAATACACATCCCTTACCCAAGTATTTGTAATCGCATTTTGATTGTTAAAAAGATTAAAAATCTCTAAACCTAAAGTCAATTCTTTAAAATTATTCAGCCAAAGTGTTTTTCTTTTTTCAGTGTTAGAATCAATCAAAACTTTAGAAAAACCTACATCTACTCTACGATAGTCATTCAATCTATTTTGGTATAAATAAGGATCCGTGTATGAAGGTGATCCTCCTGGTAATCCTGTATTATAAACTAAATTTAAGTATAATTTTAAACTTGGAATTGTTGGCATATAATCTTGAAATAACAATCCAAATTTTAATCTTTGATCCGTAGGTCTGGCAATATATCCTTTTTCTTGACTATTTTCCTGGGTTTTTAAATAACCAAAACTAATCCAAGATTCCGTACCTGGGACAAACTCGCCATTTAACCTTAAATCTAATCCCTGTACATAAGCTGTAGCATCATTATTAGCGGCATATCGAATTCGAACATTGTCTATTGTGTAGGTATTCACATTGGTTAATGATTTATAATACAACTCGGAAACTAGTTTAAAAGGACGGCTCCACATCTTGAAACTGTAGTCATTCGCTAACACAATATGTACGGATTGTTGTGCTTTTGTATTGGTTTGAACTACGGCTTGGGCATTTCTTAATTCTCTGTAAAACGGAGGTTGGTGATACAATCCTCCAGATAATCTAAATACCATATCTTTTTGCCAATTCGGTTTTATAGCAATTTGTGCCCTTGGACTAAAAGTAGTTTGAAATTTCCCTATTTCGTTATCTCCTAAAACATTCCAACTCTGCGCCCGAACGCCAGCATTATAAAAAACTTCATTCGAACCAATCAATCCTTTTAAACTCCATTGAAAATAACCAGAAAATCTATTAATAGAGTTAAAATTAGTAGCTCTTACATTTTGATACGGAATAAGTGGTCCGGTGTAGGAAGAATAAGGTTGATCATTTTTAGGCAAATTAATCATAGGAGGATTTATAGAAAAACCTGCTGAATCGATTACCTCCCACTCAATGATACGATCTCTTATGGACTCTCTAGTATATTTAATTCCCCATTCTAATTGACTATTTTTCCAATCCTGAAAACCCTTAATTTCTGTATTTACAATTAATGCATCCAGATCATTTCTGGCATGATTGAGCTGCGAACCAATTCCTCTTGTATAACCCACTTTCCCAAAACTTTCCGAACCCAAACTCGAATCAACTTCACCAAGTTTGTATTGTGCCAAAACATCAAAATATTCCTGTTCAATTGTATGAAATATAGAACCTATAAATTTCAAAGTAAAGTGATCATTGGCGTTGTATGTGGTCTTAAAAGCTCCAAAATAAGTATCGTACTTGTCCTTTTCTTGACCATCATAAAATACAGTCAAAACCATTGGTTTATCAATTGTTCCAAAATTAGTTTGTCGCGTCAAGGGTTGATATTGATACTTATTTTGAGAAATGTTTCCTAAAAAACTAAATTGCCATTTTGCAGATGCCAAATAATTAATATTTGTTTGAAGATCCGCAAAAGAGGGTTTAAAATTGGTTTGTGTTTCTTGACTTTTGACTAATAGACTATTATTGCGATACCTAACCCCCGTAATAACAGACCATTTTTTATTTTGAGAAACACCATCTACAAATACGCTTCCGCCAAGGAAACTCGCTTCAATACCAGAGCTGAATTTTATAGGTTTTCTATAAGTAATATCTAAAACTGAGGATAATTTATCTCCAAATTTAGCTTGAAAACCACCCGCAGAAAAATCTACATTTTGTACTAAATCAGAATTGGTAAAACTAAGACCTTCTTGTTGACCAGATCGAATAAGAAAAGGGCGATAGACTTCAATTTCATTTACATAAACTAAATTTTCATCATAGTTTCCTCCACGAACTGCATATTGAGTACTTAATTCATTATTGGAATTGACACCTGGTAAAGTTTTCAAAATATTTTCGACTCCTGGGTTAGCTCCTGGAATTCTTTTAAGCATTTCTGGCTCAATATCAATCCCATTTTGAAATAACTTTTTAGAACTACCGTCAACCAAAACTTCACTCATTTGTTCCTCTTGATCACTCATTACAGGATTAAACTCTTTAGTTTCGTTAGTAGCTAAAGTAAGATAAACTGTAACTTTTTTTAAAGACACATGAGAAAAAACAACTGTTACTTTTTGATTGGCAGGAACTTTTAGCTCATATAATCCATCATAATTCGATTTTGTAGTTATTGAAAGACAAGAAATATTAACATTCTCTACTGGATGATTATTTTTATCTAAAACAATCCCTTTAATCCTAGCTGTCTGACCAAAAATCATCAGACTTAGTGAGAATAAAAAAATAGTAAAGAATTGTTTTGTACTCAAAAGTGATTATTTTTTTTGATTTCTAAAAAAATGCGTTTCAAAGGTAGTCGAATTTCCTACATTATCTATTACAACAACTTTTAAATCATTTGCACCTTCGGCAACGATTCCATCAGCAAAAAAGTGAGTTAATTTTCTGGTTTTATTGTCATATTCCATCAAAATCCACTTTCCGTTCAAATAACCGTTATAGGATTTTATACCAGACAATTCATCATATATAGATAACTGCAGTGTTTTTTGAGCACTTATCCATTTCCCTTCAATTGGAGTTGCTATACTAATTTTTGGCGCAATAGTATCAATTGCCAATTTATATTTACCTAATGTTTTAACTTTTGCACTAAAAACATTGTCTTTTTTATAAGTCGAATTATAACTGATTTTATTACCATCTATTCTACCAATAAACATTTTTTCTTTTTGAAGTGCTGTAGATTTAGTGTCTTCAATACTAACCGTAAAATTAGTATGAGCGGGAACAGTATCGTCGTGTAAAATTAAAGTGTCATTTTTTACCCCAAAATTAAATTCAAAATCATCATAAAAAGTTCCAGCAGGAAAAAACACGGACATCCCACCTAGAGCAAAATTCATATCTTTATTCGCCTTTATGTAATAATTAGATTGTGACGGTTCTGCGTCTATAATAGTCGATAATAAATCATATTGTACCGGAATAGTAACACTTCTTTTATTACCGTAAAAATCGGATACTTCTATACGATACGAGGAGTTTAAATTTGGAGAAACTTGTAAAATTCCTTTATTCTCATCCGTTTTGATAATACTTAAATTATAGGGGTTTTTCATAAAAAGTTTCTGAACCCTTTGTTGCATTTTCTTATATCTTGGATAATCAATCAATGCGTTAATATATCGCATTTCATCAAATGAATAGGTGTTAAATTCATATCCAAAATTAGGTTTTCCATTATAAAAAGATTGCACCTTATAAACACCGTTATTGTTGAACGAAACGTCATCGGTATCATAAGTAGTAATTCCAAAACCTATCGCGCCATTGGATACCACTTTCTCAGATAAATAAGTGCCATCATTTTGAAGAGTCAAGTTTAGCAATAAAGGCCTTTTAGCCCGATTCACCGCTGTTTTAGAATCTAAAGGATACACATAAACACTAGAAATTATTGGTTTTTTAGTATCCTTAGTCAATTGATCAAAACCAAAAAACATTGGGTTAATAACAAATTCGGTTTTTGTATCTCGAAATTCAAAATGCAAATGAGGTCCTTCTGAAGATCCAGTATTACCCGAGAAAGCAATGATTTGGCCTTTTTTAACGGGCAGTTCACCAGGCTTTAAAAACATTTCAATTTCAAAATTTTCTTCTTTGTAATGTGTAGCCTTAATGAATTTTTCTATTTCATCATTCGCTAATTTTAAATGACCATAAACAGAGGTATAGCCGTTGGGATGATTAATATAAATTGCTTTTCCGTTTCCAAAAGTAGATATCTTAATTCTAGAAATATAACCATCAGCCACTGCATATACATTTAAACCTTCCTTTTGCTGTGTTTTTAAATCAAAACCAGCATGAAAATGATTGGGACGTAATTCACCGAAGTTTCCTGACAATTGCATCGGAATATCTAAAGGCGCTCTAAAATAGTCTTTAGGATACTCTACTTGTGCAAAAACAGAGACACCAAAAAATAAAATTAATACAGAAAATTTCATTGTTTTACATTTTTGCTAAGATAAAAAAAGTATTCAAAACCCCACTAAAAAAAAAAGAATACAACTATTTGTAATACTGATGTTTAACTAATTTTATGCAAAAAAAATAATAAAATATTGTAAATTTAAAAAGGAATACTAACTTTGTATGATTATGTAATGAATTAAGATATATAATGAGTGTAATTGCAGAAATTATTGATACTCTTGAAAATAAAGTCGAAAAACTTTTCATTAAAATGAAAAATTTGGAACAAAACAATCAAGAATTAGAAAAGGAATTAATAAAAAATGCATCCCAAATACAAATTCAATTAGAAGAGATTGAAGCCTTGAAAAAGCAGTATGAAACACTTAAGATAGCCAATTCATTATTAGGCAGTGACGATAATAAAAGAGATACAAAGCTTAAAATAAATTCATTAATTCGCGAAATTGATTACTGTATAGCACAGCTATCAGATTAATAAAAGATATGGACGAAAAGCTTAAAATTAAAATATCAATAGCCGACAGGGTTTATCCGTTAACGGTAGATCCCTCTCAAGAAGAAGGACTTCGAAGTGCTTCTAAAAAAATTGATAAGATGATAAAGCAATTTGAAGAAAATTACGCTGTTCGTGATAAACAAGATGTTTTGGCAATGTGTGCCCTACAATTTGCTTCACAAACAGAACAAAAACAAATTGATAACGCCATTGATGGAGAAGCAACCATTGAAAGAATTAAAAAAATCAATGCTGTTTTAGATCAATATCTCGACAAATAAACGTTCTTTACAAAAACTAAGATACTGCCTACATTAGTTCACATTTGGTAAACTCAACACTAACAATTTAGAATGAGCAAATCATCACTACTAAAGCATGCCACGCTTCGGCGAGGAAACTTGAACAGTGAGTTAGCTCAAAACTTGTCTTTTCGAGTTTATTCAAGCAATTAATGTAGGCTTTTTTTATATATAAATTTTAACAAACATGGACAACATATTAACGATTATTATTGCAGGAATTATAGGTATTGTAGCGGGTTTTGCAATCGCCAAATTAATAGAAAAAAGCAATATCTCTAACTTAATTAAAAATTCTAAAAAAGAAGCAGCATCTATCCTAAGAGACGCAAACCTTGAAGCAGAAAACATAAAGAAAGATAAAATACTTCAAGCCAAAGAAAAATTTATCGAGTTAAAGTCTGAACACGAACAAGTAATTTTATCCCGCGATAAAAAAGTAGCTGAAATAGAAAAAAGAGTACGTGATAAGGAATCCCAAATTTCTAATGAATTATCAAAAGCAAAGAAAGTAAATGACGATTTTGAATCTAAAACTGCTGAGTTTACTGCAAAAATTGAAAATTTAGATAAAAAACAAGCTGAAGTAGATCGTTTACATAAAAGCCAATTGCAACAACTAGAAGTAATTTCTGGTTTGTCTGCAGAAGAAGCCAAAAATCAATTAGTAGATGGTTTGAAAGCTGAAGCTAAAAGCTCTGCAATGTCTCATATTCAGGACACTATTGAAGAGGCTAAACTTACAGCACAACAAGAGGCTAAAAAAATCATTATTAATACCATACAACGCGTTGGTACAGAAGAAGCGGTAGAAAATTGCGTTTCTGTATTTAACATAGAATCTGATGATGTTAAAGGACGAATTATTGGCCGTGAAGGTAGAAACATTCGTGCATTAGAAGCCGCAACTGGAGTAGAAATTATTGTTGATGACACGCCAGAAGCCATTATCCTTTCTTGTTTTGACCCTGTACGTAGAGAAATTGCCCGTTTAGCATTACACAAATTAGTAACAGATGGTCGTATTCACCCAGCGCGAATTGAAGAAGTAGTTGCTAAAACGGCTAAACAAATTGACGATGAAATTATTGAAGTAGGAAAACGTACTGTGATCGATTTAGGAATTCACGGATTACATCCCGAATTAATAAAAGTAGTGGGCCGTATGAAATATCGTTCATCTTACGGACAAAATTTATTACAACACTCTCGCGAAGTATCTAAACTTTGTGGAATTATGGCAGCCGAACTTGGTTTAAACGTTAAACTGGCTAAAAGAGCTGGTTTATTGCACGATATAGGTAAAGTGCCGGATGCAGAAAGTGATTTACCTCACGCTTTATTAGGAATGCAATGGGCTGAGAAATATGGTGAAAAAGAAGAAGTTTGCAACGCTATTGGAGCGCATCACGATGAAATCGAAATGAAATCTTTACTATCACCAATAGTACAAGTTTGTGATGCGATTTCTGGAGCAAGACCAGGCGCAAGAAGACAAGTCTTAGACTCTTATATTCAACGTTTAAAAGACTTAGAAGAAGTTGCTTACGGTTTTAGCGGCGTTAAAAATGCTTATGCAATTCAAGCTGGTAGAGAACTACGTGTTATTGTAGAAAGCGAAAAAGTTTCAGATGATAATGCGGCTACCTTATCTTTTGATATATCACAAAAAATACAAACAGAAATGACGTATCCAGGGCAGGTTAAAGTAACAGTAATTCGTGAAACAAGAGCTGTGAATATTGCTAAATAAATTATAATTTCATTTATTGAAACTTAAAAATTCCAAATCCCAGTCAAATGGTTTTTGGAATTTTTATTTTCTAGGATGATAGGTATTCATCACTTCTTTTAAAAACCTACGATCCAGATGCACATAAATCTCTGTAGTTGTAATAGACTCATGCCCTAACATCAATTGAATAGACCGCAAGTCGGCACCATTTTCTAAAAGATGTGTAGCAAAAGAATGACGGAATGTATGAGGACTGATTGTTTTATTTAAATTCACTACTACAGCTAAGTTTTTAATAATAGTAAATATCATAGCACGCGTTAACTGTCTTCCTCTGCGATTTAAAAATAAAGTATCCTCAAATCCTTTTTGTATAGTAACATGATTTCTACTCGTTTCTCTATACATCTGAATGTAATTTTGTGTAATTTCACTTATTGGAACGAACCTTTGTTTATTTCCTTTACCCGTTATTTTGATAAAACCTTCTTCAAAAAATAAATCTGAATTTTTTAATGTTATAAGTTCAGAAACACGAAGTCCACAACCATAAAGAGTTTCTAGCATAGCACGGTTGCGCTCTCCTTCATTAGAATTCAGATTAATAGCCTCAATAAGCGTATCTATTTCCTCTACGGTTAATGTATCTGGAAGTTTACGACCCGTTTTAGGAGAATCTATAAGCTCTAAAGGGTTATCAACTCGCAAATCTTCAAATATTAAGTAATCAAAAAAACTCTTAAGACCTGAAATTATTCTGGCTTGAGAACGTGGATTAACTTCTTTTGAAACACTATAAATAAATTGTTGCAAGGTTTCTTCCTTAATTGCAATTGGTGAAATTTCGATTTCGTTCTGATTTAGAAAAAGACAAAGTCGCTCTATATCATAGGAATAATTTTCAAGTGTATTTTTAGACAAACCTCTTTCGATTCTTAAATACGACTGATATTTCTTTATGTACTTTTTCCAATCCATAAATACAAAGAAACACTTTTTTTAAGGCATAAAAAAACCTCTCAGTTGAGAGGTTTTTAAAATAATTTCTAGGAAAATTAGAATTTAAAATTCATTCCTACATTAAGTGAAGAAAATGATCCACCATCAACAGAAATTCCTTTATATCCTAAATAAACTTCTACTTTTTCAGTTTGGAAACCAAATTTTGGTTGGTAGTATACACCACCATTACCATCACCTTTACCAACATTAACAGCATACCCTAAATCTGCACCTAAAAATAGGTTGTCAGCTACAGAAAATTGAGCTGTTGCTGCTACAGGTACAAAACTAGCAGTTGGTGTTTTTGTTTCTATTGAACCAAATGGGCCCAAATCAACTGTTGTTGTTTTACCCAAATAAGCACTATAACCAGTAGTAGCTCCAACTTTAAAACCATCTGCTACATTCCATAAATAAGCAACATCTGCACCTACGTTTAAAGAATACGCATCTTTGATATCCCCCATTGGCAAACCAACATGAGCACCAATCTTAAACTGACCTTCTTGTGCATTTGCAAAACCAAATGCCATAACTGCTACAGCAGCTAAAATAATTTTTTTCATTTTATTTTTTTTAAATTTAATAGGCCAAATATATAATTAATCTTGTTAATTTTTCAATTAACTCTGTTAAAAAATAATTATATTTTATCGTTATTAAACCTAGAAAGAAAAAACTAATTCTTTCTATTGAAACAAATTATGATAAAAAAGAGATAAAACAACATTAAAATAGTGATTTTAGAAATAGAAAAAACACAATAATTTTAAGTTTATAGAGTTTTAATCTCGAATCGAAATTTTAATAAATAAAAAAACAAATTATGAAAAAAATAATCATCTTAGCAGCTGTATTAACATTCAGTTTTACAGCTTTACATGCACAAGCTGTCAAATTTGGATTTAAAGCAGGGTTGAATTACGCCAATCAAACCGGAAGTGATATTACAGTAAATAGCAAAAATTACAAAACAGACGCTATAACTACTTATCATGTAGGTTTGCTAGTAGAATTAAAACTAACAGATGGTTTTGCAATACAGCCAGAATTATTATATTCCACTGAAGGCGCTACCTACAAAAATGCCATTGAAGATTTTAAAAATGAATTAGGTTATTTGTCTATACCAGTAATGGCTAAAATAAGCTTAAATAAAGCCATTAGTTTAGATCTTGGTCCACAAGCTTCATTTTTAGTAAGTGAAAAAAATAAATTTGATGCAAAAAATGCAGAAACTTTTGACTTTGGCTTAGCTGGTGGATTAAGTTTAAACATTACTGAAAACTTTTTTCTGCAAGGACGTTATGTATTAGGACTTACAGATGCTTCGAAAGAGGCTCAAGTTAAGAACTCAGTACTTCAAGTTTCAGCAGGTTTTAAATTCTAATAAAAAATATTTAAATATAGATAAAACCGTTACATAATTTGTAACGGCTTTTTTTTATCGATAACAGTAATAATCCTCTAATTTTATTAATAATGCTCTTTATTAAAGAGTAATTTTTTAATGAAATAAATTTGATAAAAATTAAGGAATAACTTTTAGAAAATAGTTTCAAGCAAGTTTTTAGTATGTTTCAGAATACAACTAATTCTTTAATACTGATGATTAAATGGAATTTCAGATATAAAAAAAATGATTCAAATTACATTATAGGATGCAACTATTTATGAATTTAAAAATTATTTGAATTACTTTTTGAAAGATTAATCGTGTAAATAAAAAAAAACATGAAATTAGATTAAAAAAGAAATCAATACCAGTAACCTTATGTGTTATAAATCAATGATTTAAAAATAATATAGTATTTTACTTTCAAAAAATTGAAGATTTAACATTAAAAAGTAATAAAAATAAGATCTTTATATCTACCTTTGCAAAAATTTTGCACAGAGCAAAAGTTATCAAATAACAAAAATTAATAATTAAGATGAAAAAGATTTTTTTAATCGCAGTAGGATTTTTCGCTTTTCAAGCAGCTAACGCACAAGAAGATGCTTCTTACAAACCAACAACTGGTACACTTACAACTGAAGTACTTTTAACTGGTGGATTAAACGCAGCTAATTTTGATTTAAATGGTGGTGGTGTGAAATTCAGATATTTCTTAAAAGATGATTTAGCTTTTAGAGTTGGTTTAGGTTTGGATAATGAAAAAACTGAAGCTATTGCTGGTACACTTACAACTACTAAAAAAACAGCAGCAAACACAGTAAAATTAGGTGTTGAAAAGCATTTTGCTGGAACAAACAGATTGTCTACTTATGGTGGAGCTGATTTAATGTTAGGTTT
Source organism: Flavobacterium sp. GP15 (assembly GCF_014281985.1). Classification (NCBI taxonomy): domain Bacteria; kingdom Pseudomonadati; phylum Bacteroidota; class Flavobacteriia; order Flavobacteriales; family Flavobacteriaceae; genus Flavobacterium; species Flavobacterium sp. GP15. The sequence goes on along the minus strand of NZ_JACFTC010000006.1, from coordinate 44,848 downwards.
TGGAAAAAACACTACAGATGCTATTTTTGACAATGGGAACTACAATAAATCTGAACAAAAAAGTTCAGGATTTGGAGTTGCAGTTTTTACTGGTGCAGATTACTACATCGTTAAAAAAGTATACTTAGGAGTTGAAGCTGGATTAAGCTTTATGACTGAAAATTTAAAAGATGCTAAAAATTCAACAAAAGTTGGTAACGTTACAAACACTACAACTACTCCAGGTAGTAAAGGGAACACGTTAGCTACTGATGTTTTTGGTGGAGTTAGACTTGGATACCAATTCTAGTCCTAACAATCATTATATTAAATCCCGTTCTGAAAATTCAGAACGGGATTTTTTTTATATAAACAATTAATATCCTCCTAAGAAAAAAAGATTAGACATTATTCATAATTAAAGCAGGAACAATTAATAGAGATTACAATTTAGATCTTAACTTTATTTAACATTCTAAAAATGCTACTTAATTCATTAAGGAATCAATGTTTCAAAAAATATTTTTTTTAGTAATGAAGATATTTTTTTTTACTTTTACAAGAAACACTTTCTATGAAAATATGCATTATCAACGGACCCAATTTAAACTTGTTAGGAAAACGCGAGCCAGCCGTTTACGGAAACCAAACTTTTGAAGAATATTTTACAATGCTTCAAATACAATTTCCAACTATTGACTTCTCTTATTTTCAGAGTAATATTGAGGGCGAATTGATCGATAAAATTCAAGAGTACGGATTTTCATTTGATGGTATTATACTGAATGCTGGAGCCTATACCCATACTTCTATTGGAATAGGTGACGCTGTAAAATCAATTACAACTCCAGTTATAGAAGTCCACATTTCTAATACTTTTTCTCGCGAAAGCTTCAGACATCAATCTTACATTTCTGGAAATGCCAAAGGTGTTATTCTAGGCTTTGGTTTAAAAAGTTACCAATTAGCAATTCAATCTTTTTTATAAATTATTACTTATAAAATACAATAAATTATTAAAATAAAATTAGATCTTTTTTCAAAATTAAGGTAGAATTTTGCTTTAATCATTAGGTTCTACATGAATTAGCACATGGCATAATTCTGGTATTCTTTCTCGTAATGTGTCTTTTAATTTATGAGCAAGGAAATGCCCTTCTTTAACCGTAATTGTAGAATCTACAGTTGCATGCAAATCAACATGATATTGCATTCCGGCTTTTCTAATAAAACACTTTTCAGTATCAATAATTCCTTCAACTTCTAAGGAGACAGCTCTAATTTGAATAATTAGATCATCATATAAATGCTCATCCATTATTTCGCCTAATGCAGGTCTAAATATCTGATAACTATTATACAAAATAAAACCAGATGCAAATAGTGCTGCCCAATCATCAGCAGCTTCATATCCTTTACCTAAAAATAAAGCAATTGAAATTCCTAGAAAAGCTGCCACAGAAGTTATGGCATCACTACGATGATGCCAAGCGTCAGCTCTAAGAGACGAACTATTGGTTTGCACGCTTCTTTTCATGACTACTCTAAAAGAATATTCTTTCCAAATAATAATGCCTCCAAGAACGATTAACGTCCAAGGTTTCGGCAACTCATGTGGCGTCTGAATGTTTATAATGCTTTCGTAAGCAATAATTGTAGCCGAAGTGATTAAAAAACCGACTACCAAAAAAGTTATTAGTGGCTCTGCCCTTCCGTGTCCATACGGATGATTTTTATCTGCTGGTCTACTAGAATATTTAATTCCAAACAATACTAAGAAAGAAGCAAAAATATCAGTAGTTGATTCAATTGCATCTGCAATCAAAGCATAAGAATTTCCAAAAAAACCAGCCAAACCTTTAATAATGGCCATACAAGTGTTCCCAATGATACTAAAATAGGTAGCCTTTATTGCAGTTTGTTCGCTTGACATGCTTTTATTATGTGAGGTATTAAAACTAAAATCGTTTAAGTAAACCGAATTCGATTTTAAATTCAAATTCTATAGGTTTACTTAAACGAAATTTTATATAATTAATGTTATTTAGGCACGAATAATCTGTGCTCCAATAGCTCTCAATCGTTCATCTATTAGTTCATATCCTCTATCGATTTGTTCAATATTTTGAATAGTACTCGTTCCTTTTGCCGAAAGCGCCGCTATTAATAATGAAATCCCAGCGCGAATATCCGGAGATGACATTGTAGTTGCTTTTAATTGTGATTTAAAATCATGGCCCATAACTACAGCACGATGCGGATCGCACAACATAATTTTAGCTCCCATATCAATTAATTTATCAACGAAAAACAATCTGCTTTCAAACATTTTTTGATGAATTAAAACATCTCCTTTTGCCTGAGTTGCTACTACAAGAACTATGCTCAATAAGTCTGGCGTAAATCCAGGCCAAGGTGCATCTGAAATAGTTAATATAGAACCATCAATATCCGTTTTTACTTCATACCCATTTACGTGAGCAGGAATGTAAATATCATCTCCTCTGCGTTCTAATGTAATCCCTAATTTTCTAAATGTATTCGGAATTAATCCTAGATTATCCCAGCTTACATTTTTGATAGTGATTTCTGATTTTGTCATAGCTGCTAGACCAATCCAACTTCCTATTTCAATCATATCAGGAAGAATTCGGTGTTCACAACCTCCCAAACGCTCTACTCCTTCAATTGTCAACAAGTTAGATCCTACGCCAGTAATTTTAGCACCCATAGAATTTAACATTTTGCACAACTGTTGTAAATAAGGCTCACAAGCAGCGTTATATACTGTAGTCATTCCTTTTGCCAGAACAGCTGCCATAACAATATTAGCAGTTCCAGTTACCGATGCTTCATCGAGTAACATACTCGCACCTGTTAATCCTTCTGGAGCTTCTACACCATAAAAATGATCTTCTCTGTTGTATCTAAATTTAGCACCAAGATTAATAAATCCTTCAAAATGGGTGTCCAATCTTCTGCGACCAATTTTATCTCCTCCAGGTTTTGGAATATATCCTTTACCGAAACGTGCTAAAAGTGGCCCAACAATCATAATTGAACCTCTCAACGAGCCGCCTTCTTTCTTAAATGCTTCTGTTTCTAGGTAACTCATATTCACTTCATCTGCTTGAAAAATATAAGAACCTGAACCATTTTTTTGGGTTTTAACGCCCAAATTACCCAAAAGAGTGATTAGTTTATTAATATCGATAATATCAGGAATATTATTAATAATTACTTTCTCAGGTGTCAAAAGAACAGCACACAATATTTGCAAAGCTTCATTTTTTGCTCCTTGTGGTGTAATTTCACCTTTTAGACTAATACCGCCTTCTATTTTAAAAATTCCCATTTTTTTTAAGGTTATGAGTTTATTGTTTAAGGCATTATATTACTACTTAAATTAAGAGTGATTTTTGCCTAAACTGTGTTACAAAGGTTTTCTATTTTGATTTTTATGCGTTGGATTAGGTTTACCCGTTTTTGAATTCTTATTACTTAGAATTTTAGGCTGACCTACCGGTAAAATTTTATTAGAAACTCGTTTATTAGTTCTCAATAAATCTGTGGTATTCAATAACTCCTCACTACTTTGAAGCAAATTCAATTTCCCATCAGAGAGCTCGTATAAATGTTCAAAAATCACATCGTCTTTAACAGTGTCTTTGTTCCAACTTAAATAAGATTTCTTCATGTGATTGGCAATCACTTTGACCAAAGCACTTTTCATATCTCCATCTTCCCATTTATTTGCCACATCAATCATGTATTTTATGTTATTACCATAATACCTGTATTTTGGGAAATTTTGTGGGTAATTTAAAACATCTGGTTTGAGTTGTAAAACTTCACGAGATGGAATTGGATAAGGAGAATCTGCCACTAATTTAAAATCAGACATTATAAAAAGCTGATCCCATAATTTATGCTGAAAATCAAGAACATCACGCAAATGAGGATTCAAACTTCCCATAACTTGTATAATGTATTTGGCCGCTTTGTTGCGCTCTACATCATCTTTTATTTGAGTTGCTTGATCAATCAATTTTTGCAAATGTCTACCGTATTCTGGAATAATTAAATGCGATCGCTCTGCATTGTATTCCAAATGATGAACAATATCATTTGCATTTTCTTTAATGTACTTTGAATTCATATTGGAATTTATGTTTTTTATTCAACTGACTTTTGAAACGATTTATGAATTAAAATCGGTTATGCCAATTAAATCATCTTAATTATTTAAAGGGAAATGATACCTTCAATAGTTGAAACTTCTAGATATTTATCTACTATCTCTTGAGAATCTTTCATAGTAACATCAACAGAAATACTAGTGAATTTTCCAGTTTTAGATTTTTTGGTATTGATAACTGCGCCCATGCAATCAAAAGCAGCTTCTACACGCGCTATATTATCATTTTCTGTAGGTACAATAAATTTGAATAAATAGATTGCTGGCCAAGTATTACTCAAATCCAACTCTACTTTTAACCTATCATAGAACTCTTTAGTCTTGTTATCCATAGTGTTTTTAAAATATTAGCAAAGATACTGTTTCAAACCTATATTATGAATTTTGAAATATAATTTTTTAACTAATCCCATTTAAAACAAATGATTTTTTCAAATTCCAATTAGTTTAAGTAAATTTGCGCCTTATTTTTTAAAAGTGCAAACAAAAATCATAGTTATTATTGGCGGTCCTGGAACAGGTAAATCTACTATTATCGACGGATTAGTCGCGAAAGGATATTGTTGCTATCCCGAAATTTCTCGGGAAGTTACTTTGGAAGCAAAAAAACAAGGAATTGAACAGTTGTTTTTAGAAAAACCTTTATTATTCAGCGAATTATTGCTGGAGGGTAGAAAAAAACAATTCGTAAATGCCTACAATGAATCGCATGATGTGGTATTTATAGACAGAGGAATTCCTGATGTGCTGGCCTACATGCACTATATCGGTGATAGTTATCCGGCTAGCTTTGATACTGCGTGCCGAGAACATACTTACTCTAAAATTTTTATTCTTCCACCATGGGAAGAAATTTACATCAGTGACGAAGCGCGTTATGAAAACTTTGAACAGGCAAAATTGATCAATACCCATCTTATAGAAACCTATAAAAATTACGGTTATGAATTAATAGAAGTTCCAAAAGACACCATGGATAACAGAATTATTTTTATATTAGATGAAATTTCTAAATAATCTAACTTTCTTAGTTATTTATGTTTTAAGGTTTTTTTAAAGGAACTGAAATCTGTACTATATGCCCGAAGCACTAGCCTTACTCCAAAAGTATTGGAAACACGACAAATTTAGATCGCTTCAAAAAGAAATTATCACAGCTGTTTTAGACGGTAATGATACTTTTGCTTTAATGCCAACTGGAGGCGGAAAATCTATTTGTTTTCAGATTCCGGCTTTAATGAATGATGGAATATGCTTAGTCATTTCGCCATTAGTTGCGCTGATGAAAGATCAGGTTGCAAATTTGCAAAAGCGCAATATAAAAGCAATTGCATTAACTGGCGCCATACGTTCCGAAGAATTAATCGATTTACTAGACAATTGCCAGTTTGGTAATTATAAATTCTTGTATTTATCTCCAGAAAGATTACAATCAGATTGGATTTTAGAACGTATAAAATCTTTACCTATAAATCTAATTACTATTGATGAAGCGCATTGCGTTTCACAATGGGGTCATGATTTTCGCCCCGCTTACTTAAAAATTTCAGCACTAAAAAAACATTTTCCAAAAACACCTTTTTTAGCCCTTACAGCAACCGCAACTCCAAGAGTTAAAAAAGACATTATCAGTGCGTTAGGATTACACGAGCCAAAACTATTTGAAAAATCATTTGCAAGAGAGAATATCGCCTACATGGTTTTTGAAGTGGAAGATAAACTTTTTAGGATAGAACAAATTCTTAAAAAAAACCCACAACCTTCTATAATTTATGTTCGAAACAGAAAATCATGTTTAGACATCTCCTCACAATTGCAATCTTTAGGATTTAAAGCTACCTATTATCACGGTGGACTTTCGTCTAAAGAAAAAGACAAGAACATGCAATTATGGATGAATGAAGAAGTTCAGGTTATTGTAGCAACAAACGCCTTTGGAATGGGGATTGACAAAGCCAATGTAAAAGCAGTTATCCATATTCAATTACCCGAAAATATGGAGAATTATTACCAAGAAGCAGGACGTGCAGGCCGAAATGGAGAAAGAGCTTTTGCAGTATTGCTAACTAGTTCCTCGGATATTATCCAAGCTGAAAGTCAATTTATAAATGTACTTCCAGATAAAAAATTTTTAAATTCAGTTTACATCAAGCTTAACAATTATTTTCAAATTGCTTATGGAGAAGGAATCAATGAGCAGTTTACTTTTAATTTGCATCACTTTTGTTTAAAATATGAATTTCCTACCCTAAAAACCTATAACGCATTGCAATTTCTTGACCGTCAAGGAATCATCACTTTATCACAGGAATTTTCAGAAAAAATAACTTTACAGTTCCTTATTCCGTCCAAAGAAGTAATTCGATACATGAGTTTAAATCAAAATGATGAAGAAATTATTTTGGCTATTCTACGAACCTATCCTGGAATTTACGAAATGCAAACGGCTTTTAACTTACAATTAATTGCAAAAAAATCGAATCATAAAGAATCTCAAGTATTAGCTGTTTTACATAAATTGAAAGAAAAAGATATCATAGCATTTCATTCTAAAAATAATGATGCTACTATAGTGTTTAATGAAGTTCGAGAAGATGAGAGAACTATCAGTAGGGTTTCTAAACACTTAGAAAACCAAAATCAGTTAAAAAAAGAGCAACTTCAAGCGGTAGTTCATTATATTAACGAGAAATCAGTTTGTAAAAACAAATTGATTTTAGATTATTTTGGAGAAAAAACAATGGTGAATTGTGGTATTTGCTCGTATTGCATCACTAAGAAAATTCAGAAAAAAGATTTTACATCTCTTGGTAAAGAAATAATTCAATTATTACAATCGGAAGATTTAAATTCAAGAGAAATTCAAAATAAGACTAAAAATAGTCCAGAGGAAGTTATATTTGTACTTCAAGATCTATTAGAAAATAACACAATTTTGGTAAAGCCAAATAACAAATACACATTAAAATCATAATGGAAAAATTACGAATTGTATTTATGGGTACTCCAGAATTTGCAGTAGGAATTCTAGATACTATACTTAAAAACAACTATGAAGTTGTAGGGGTTATTACCGCGGCAGACAAACCTGCTGGCCGTGGACAAAAAATAAAATATTCAGCAGTAAAAGATTACGCCTTAGCCAATAACCTCCCTTTATTACAACCTACAAACTTAAAAGACGAGGGTTTTTTATCCGAATTAAAAGCGCTACAAGCCAATTTACAAATTGTAGTCGCCTTTAGAATGTTACCAAAGGTAGTTTGGGAAATGCCTTCACTAGGAACATTTAACCTTCACGCCTCACTACTTCCTAATTATCGCGGTGCAGCACCCATAAATTGGTCAATTATAAATGGTGAAACAAAAACTGGAGTAACTACTTTTTTTATAGATGATAAAATTGATACTGGCGCAATGATTTTGAGTTCCGAATTAGCGATTCAGGAATCAGAAAGTGCAGGTAATTTGCATGATAGACTTATGGAACTAGGAAGTCATACGGTTATTGACACTTTAAAATTAATTGAAAAAGGAAATGTAGCAACTATCATTCAGAAAGAAGACTCGGATATTAAAACAGCCTACAAACTCAATAAGGAAAACTGCAAAATTGATTGGACAAAATCTGCATTAGAAATTAATAATCTAATTAGAGGTTTAAGTCCATATCCTAGTTCTTGGTGCTTTTTTGCAGATAAAAACGAAGAGTGGAACGTAAAAATATACGAAGCTAATCTTATTAACGAGGAACACCAGTACGCTATCGGAAGCATAATTTGCACTAAAAAAGAAATGAAAATTGCAGTTAAAGATGGATTTATTCAAATTTTACAATTACAATTTCCAGGAAAGAAGAAAATGAGCACTTCAGAATTACTGAATGGAATATCATTTTCTGAAGAGGCAAAAGTGCACTAAAGTCAATAAAAATGGGATTTTTTTAACTTTATTAAGAAAAAAAGCATTCATTTATCAACAAAAAAAATAAGTTATCAACAAAATAAATTAAATTAACACAAAACGCTTGCAAGGAACGTATTTCCTACTAAATTTGTGTATTAACAATTTGTATAACCAACAATTAATAACTATTTATTATGAACAAATCAGAATTAATCGATGCTATCGCTGCTGATGCAGGAATTACAAAAGCTGCAGCAAAATTAGCTTTAGAATCATTTTTAGGAAATGTAGGAGAGACTTTGAAAAAAGGTGGAAGAGTATCTTTAGTAGGTTTCGGATCATGGTCTGTTTCTGCTAGAGCTGCTAGAGATGGTAGAAATCCTCAAACAGGAAAAACTATTCAAATTGCTGCTAAAAATGTAGTTAAATTTAAAGCAGGAGCTGAATTAGAAGGTGCAGTAAACTAATTCTATTCGCTTCTATATAATCTAAACCTTCCATATGGAAGGTTTTTTTATACTTTTTAACGATTTTATTTGGCAGTATTATAATAAAAAACTTAAATTTATTAAAAAATAAAATCCTATGATTACAGATAAATTAAAAAAAGGCCACTTACTTATTGCAGAACCAACAATAATAGGTGATTTATCATTCAATAGATCAGTGATTTTATTAGCTGACTATAATGAAGAAGGATCTGTTGGTTTTATAATCAACAAGCCCTTAAAATATACCATTCATGATTTAATTCCAGAGATTGATGCGCGTTTTAAAATTTATAATGGCGGCCCAGTAGAACAAGACAACCTTTATTTTATACATAACATTCCAGATTTAATTCCGAACAGTATTGAAATTTCTAATGGTATTTATTGGGGAGGTGATTTCGAATCTACCAAAGAACTTATCAATAGAGGAGAAATCAGTAATGACAATATTCGTTTCTTTTTAGGCTATACAGGATGGCATGAAAAACAATTAGAAAGCGAAATGGAAAGTCACTCATGGATCATCAACTCCAATAGATATGAAAATAAAATAATAGGCAAATCTGCGACTCATTTTTGGAAAGAACAAATCAAAGAATTGGGTGGAGAATATCTTATATGGCTAAATGCGCCTGAAAATCCTTATTTAAATTAACTAGCGCTTATCATTTCATTAAGTTTCCCTAATAACTGCGTTGCTCTATTGATTACAAAACTCTTCTTACGATATTTAGTTATCGGTTGAATTCCTTTTATAACATTAGTCACAAATAATTCATCTGCTTTTTGTAGATCAAATGGAGAAATAATCTCTTCTAAAACCTCTAACCCTTCTATTTTTTTTGCTAAGACAAGTATTTGTTTTCTCATAATTCCGTTCAAACAACCCTCAGAAATTGGCGGTGTAATCAACTTATTACCCAATACCATAAATACATTTCCTTGTAGTGCCTCAACAACATTTTTACTATCATTTAATAACAAACAGTTATCTAAACTATTTTCATCAGCAAATATGCTTCCTGTAATATTAATGATTTTATTAGTTGTTTTAATTGACGAAAGTAGCTGTTTTGTAATATAAAAATCTTTGTACAAATCTACTTCATAATGCTCTTTTTCGATAAAATATAACCTATTCTCTAGTACTGACGTATGAATTATAAAGGATACTGTATTATTTTGTGGCAAATAATATCCGCCGTCATTTCTATAAACAGTAATTCTGGCTCGAGAAGAATTACCAAAATTATTTTCGCTTGAAGTTAAAAGAATTTGTTGTTCAAAATATTCCATTGTAAAATTCATAGGAATCTCCATTCTAACAACTCGCATCGAAGCCATTAATCTAAAATAATGATCTTCAAGAAAAAGAATTTTATTGTTTACAATTTTAACTGTTTCGAACACACCGTCACCATATAAAAAAGCACGGTTATGAGTTAGTACATTGGTATCCTGTGATACAATAGATCCATTAAAATTAATCATAAAAAAAGCCCTAAATAATATTCAGGGCAAATATAAGTCATAAAATATGATTTTACTATACAGAACCAATTAGATGTTTTAAATCTGAAATTTGATTTTCCCAAAGTAAAGTAGCTTCTTCGAGTTCGTCTTTTTCTGCAAAATCGACTACCATTAAAGAAACGTCTTTTGTAAGCTCATCTACTAAGATGTGCAATTCAAAAAAGTACTCTGTATCTTTTCCTTTATCATCTACCCACTTAAATTTTACTTTTTCACCTGTTTTCTTAGAAGCTAATCTAGCCTTTTCCTCAGAATCATTCCAAATAAAAGTAAAAAATTCACCACGAGAATTAACATTGTCGGCAAACCATTCCGACAAACCTGAAGGAGTGGATATATATTGATACAATAATTGAGGCGAAGAATTTATAGGAAACTCGATTTCGTAACGTACTTTCTGATCCATGAGATGCTTTTAATTTTTCCGAAATATATAGAATATAACTACAAAAAAAAAACATTTACAAAAATATTTTTTTTTCTTCAAAATATGTTTGCACGCTCTAATATAATTTATATATTTGCACCCGCATTCAAGGACAACAAAACTTGAATATTTGGCGAGGTAGCTCAGTCGGTTAGAGCGCAGGATTCATAACCCTGAGGTCACGGGTTCAACTCCCGTCTTCGCTACGAAAACAAACCCTTAAACAACAACTGTTTAAGGGTTTTTTATTTTAGAAAATTCCCTTAAAAACTAGACCTCATCTAAGAGGAGTGACGTGGGGGAGTGACGTTTTTCGTTTTAAAGACTTGTTTTTTTTTAGTAATATTAATTCAATTAAAGACAGATTTTTTGTAGCTAACCAAAACTTTTTCAGGATTTTTTTGATTGAATACACACAGACAATTCCTATCTGGATTATAATAAAACATCGAATTACTCAATATTCTGTACTCACATTTATTTCAAGCAATACTTTTATACACCATGTATATGCAAAAGAATGCAATTTCTTTTCAAATAAATTATTTCAGAAGCTAAAAAAGAACAAAATCTAAATATTATAGAACACCTTAAGATTTCCCTAAGGTTAAGAGGTATAAAAAAATTACTTGATTCATATAAAAGTATACATAAAAGGCTAATATCCAAATCATTTTTGTATATTATTGTACATTAATTCTTTGTTAAAGAAAAGTAATCTGCGCTGATCTACTCTATTAAAATCCTAATTATATATCAAGTTTTGTAAACAAAATTCAGTTTTCCATATCAGTAAAAGTTCTTATGATAGCGATTGTCAGTTCCTTAAAATTAATAATCATACCCAAGAAACTCTAAAAGAAAGAGAGGTTCAAAAACCTACTAATCAATTATCGTCTTTTGTGGCAGCTTCTGCCATTAGTAGTTGAGAAATAAAGCCCTTTGGAGGTATTTGCCAACAGCTATTTTCCCACATCGGTTAAATCATTGAATTGATCATATGAAGATCCAAAATAACGGGTGTGCCATGAACTTCCCTAAGTGGTTGAGTATTCAATTTTATTACTTTGTTTAGGGCAAATTCTAATTAATTCACCGTCTTTGCTAATCATTTGTGACATAGTAGTTGTTTTTTTTAAAGGTTAAAATTCAAATATATTGCTAGGCTATACCAAAAGGCGACAGTTAAAATCCAATTTTAGTAGTAACACTACTTTTCTCCCATTTCTCGGAATCGCAAAAAGAGATAATTTTTTCGAAAGTTAATTTGTTACCCAAGACCACTTCTTCCATGATACATTTACGGGCAATGTTTCCCATTTCACCACCTGAGAAATTATAACTATTAGCCAAATGAATTGCTTCTTTAGAAGTTATTGTCGGTAATTTATTTTTCCAAATTTTAACAGCGTTTTCTAAAGATGGTGAATCGAATTTTATCTTGAAAAGAAATCTTCTCTCAAAAGCAGGATCCAAATTAGCAACCAAATTTGACGTGGCAAACAGAATTCCATCAAAATTCTCCAGTTCCTCTAAGAGAATGTTCTGAATGGCATTTTCGGTATCGGAAACACTGGAAGAACCAGCACTTTTTCGTTTTCCTATTACGGCATCGGCTTCATTAAATAGAAGTATCGGACATACTTTTTCTTGTTTCTTGAAATCATAATAATCCGTAAATATCTTTTTAACTAGTTTTTGGCTTTCGCCAAACCACATCGATTTGGTTTCCGAGATTTCTACTTTAAATATTGGTCTTTTGTATTTCTTGGCAATTTGATATACCGTTTCTGTTTTGCCTGTTCCTGGCGCACCATAAAAAAGTACAGGCACTCCTACTGGAAGATGATTGTCTTTTAATCGTTTTTGTAAATTTGAAAATGACGAATGCGACATACTATTTACAATAGGCTCTAGCAACTGTTTTTCTAAAGGATTGTAAAACAAATTTGTTTTTTGAATTATATCTGGATAAATAAGCTTGTCACTGTTACTGTTTTTTTGAAGAAAAACAATACCTTCTAAATCGTGAAGCATTTTTATTGTCTTTACTGATAACTTTAGGTGGTGCCTGTTGGCAAATTCGTTTTTGTCTTTTTCTACCAAATTCAATTTGTTCAACTTGGTTTTTCCCAAAATAAAATTAGAAACATATTTAAATGTATCACTCTTACTATTGGTAAAATCATCCACCGTTTTTTGAAAAGCAGTATTAAAATTATTATCACCTATTGAAATGGCATCAATTATGGTATCAAAAAAAACAAAAGAATCGATAGCTTCTAAATTCTCAAACGCATAATTAACTAATGGAAATTTACGATTATCCTCCAATAATTTTTGGAATCTATATACAAAACTAGTGTAGCGAATTTCTTTTTCGTCTTTAGCATCACTTAAGATATCTAAATCTTTCAAAAAGGTATAAAAAGTATTTTCTTTAGGTTGCATTGAAATCAATTCTGTAGGGATTTTTTTATTAGAAACCAGAAATTCTAACAAATCTTTCCTTATACAATAGTCACCACGAAGCATATTTCTATGCTTCTCCTTAACTAATATATTTTTGTCAACTAAGAATTCAATATCACTCAAATGAGTTAGTAAACCAATTTTTTCTACACCTAAATAAGAAATCAATTCGTTCAACTCAATTTCGTCAAAACAGGACAAACTAATAAAACTAGAAACAAGGATACTTTGAATATCGCTAATTTGAAAATAAGCTGAAATATGACGTATTTCGGGTAGCACATCAATATATCTATCAAAATCTAACTTACCATGTTTTGAAACTTGATGAACTTTTTCTACGGCTTTTAAAATAGTAATTTCTTTGACTTTCATAATTTTGCGTTTTAGTATACTGCAAAACTAAAACGACACACTGCCAGAGTGTGTCGTAGTGAAAACATAGTCTATTATAATTTTGAAATTTAAAAATGCAAAAACTTCTACTTCTTAGAAGTAATAATTCTAAATTGGCAACTCATTCAAAATTTTCTTCTGCACTCTCCAGTCAGGCATAAATCGATTCATCAATAGAATAAAGTTTTTATTGTGCTTTCTTTCCAGTAAATGAACTAATTCGTGAATTACTATATACTCGACACATTCCAAAGGCTTTTTAGCCAATTCAATATTAAACAGCAATCGGTTGGATGCAGCAGCGCAACTACCCCATTTAGTTTTCATTTTTTGTATTTTAAAAGTCGGGCAAGTAACTTCCATTTTAGTTGCGTGAAGATCTATTAGGGTTTCTATTTTCAAACGCAACTCTTTACGATAGAAATTGTAGAGTGTTTTTTGTTTCTGCGCTACTGTAGCGTCTTTTAATGCGTGTAAAATAATTTTGGTGTGCTGTAATACTATTTTAGATCTTTTTGCTTCTACGACTTCCAATAGGTATCTCTTTCCAAAAAGCTGATGGCTTTCTTTAGTAAGATATAACTTCTCTGTTTCGCGATCTTGACTGGCAATTTTCCTTTGCTCTCTTTTTATCCAACCCAATTTAGTAGCCAAGTAAATTTTAATTTTCTCTAAATCATAAAAATCAGGAGACGACACCGTCACTTTTCCAAAAGGTGGATGCACGCTCAAGTGTAAATTTTTAATGGGTTTAAACTGAACCTCAACGGCAACTGATCCAATAATTACTTTAGTACTACTCATTAATACTCGTCTTTGTGAATTTCAATAATTTGGTAGACTTTACTAGCTAATTCATCGTCTGCAACGATATCACTGATTGCTTTCTTCACTTTACGCTGCTTCATCATATTTTCTCTAAAGCCATCTTGTTTGGCATAGTGAACCGCTTCATTACATACCATAGCCAGTTGCTCATCTTCTAACAAATGATACAACGCAACTTTTGCTTTTGAATTCAATGCTTTGGGAATATCTTCTTGCTGTCCCTTATTAACCATTTTAGTTAGTTCAGCCATTCGGATAAGATATTCTTGATAGTCTATCATTTCTCTTTTTCGAGCTTCGATTAATTCTTGTAGCAAAAGTGACATTTTATCAAAATACTTAGGATCTAGTAAATGGTCTTCCACGATTTTACTTCGCACATTATTTTCCATGATTTCAGAAACAGCTTCCTTGTTTCCTCTCACTGAAGCAGGCATAGAAGCAATTGCATCAGTCATACTCGTTTCCATCAATTCTAACAAGGAAATGTCATCAAAAGGCGTGATTTTCTCTGATTCTTCGGCTCTAATGTAAGTGTCAATTAAAAAACGCATATCGGCTTCAAACGATTTCAAATCAATTGTTTCACCACTGGCTTTTCTAATCAACTCTCTGACACTTAAATAATCTTCTAATTTGGTTTTAAATCTCAGAATACTTTTAGCATCATAGCCTGCATTTTCAAAATCAGCAGCCATGTTTGTGTAGGCTCTAATATATTCTACGATGGCTTTATATAGCGCCATACGCTTGTATTCATTGCCTTTTAATTCTTCGGCGATTTCTGTATTACCACAGAAAAAACGAATATAATTCAAATCATTTTTTGGACTATCTACATTTTCGCAAATAGCTTCCACCGTTTCCATCGCTACTTCCAATCGATCTGCTGCCGCTTTAATTCGATCTTTTAACTGAATATTTACTTCTTCATTGGTAAAGCCTTCACTATCTAATTCGGAAGTATAAACATCAATGGCATCAGTTACTTTGCCAAACAGTTCCATATAATCGACGATATAACCATAATCTTTATCATCGGTATCCAATCGGTTTACGCGACAAATAGCTTGGAATAAGGTATGATCTTGCATTTTTTTATCAATGTAAATATAAGAACAAGGCGGTGCGTCAAAACCAGTTAGTAATTTTGAAACTACAATTAGCAACTTCATCCGTGCTGGTTCTTTTCTAAACTGTTCCTTAACGTTTGATTCGTAGGTTTCTGTTTTCGATTTATTACCCTTTGGACTGACGTCTTTCAGTAAATCGGTATAAATTTTATAAATAAACTCTTTATCGGTATCGGTATCTGCTCCAGTGTCTTCAATGCTAACATCTCGCGCCATTGGATTATACGAAGTAACGACTGCACATTTATTTTTAAATTCTGTGTTCAGAAACAACGCATAATACTTAGCCGCTTCGTAAATACTAGAAGCAACTAAAATGGCATTACCCGTTTCGTGTTTTAAACGTGATTTGGTGCTGAAATCCATTAGAATGTCGGCAACAATTTTCTCCATTCTACTTTTAGAACTCAAAACATTTTGCATCGTTCCCCATTTCTTTTTGATTTCGTTTTTCTGGAAATCGTTTAAAGCAGCAGTTTTGGCTTCAAACCACTGGTCCACTTTTGCTTGAGAAGTCAAATTCTGTTCAATCGAACGTCCTTCGTACATTAAATCTTTTACTACGCCATCGACAACAGCTTCGTTGAATTTATAGGTATGAATGTAGCGACCGAAAACCTGTTGTGAAGTCTTAGCATCTTGTTTTAATAAAGGAGTTCCCGTAAAGCCAATAAAAACCGCATTGTGTAATGCCGCTTTCATGATTTCATTCAATTTTCCGCCTTGCGAACGGTGGCATTCATCTACAAATACAAAAATATCGCCTTGCGTTTGAATGGGATTGTCTTTTAATTCTTTAATAAAGGTGTCGTAATCGGTTTCGCCTTTCGATCCAAATTTATGAATCAACGAACAAATTAATCTTGGTCGCGACGATTGCAAATACATCATCAGTTCCTTCCCCGATTTGGCTTTTGCAATATCGGTTTCACCAACATCATTGAAAACTCGTTCTATTTGGTCGTCAAGTTCCGTTCTGTCGGTCATAATTGCAATGCGGGAATTTGGGATGTTTTCCAAAATCCATTTGCCCAGCATTACCATCATCAATGATTTTCCTGAACCTTGTGTATGCCAAATAATACCGCCTTCTCTGCGTTTTACAAAATCTTGCGCTTCTTTTAAACAAAAATATTGATGCGGACGAGGTAGTTTTTTAACTCCTGCATCGAAAATAACTCCATTATAAATCAAATCCAACAAACGCTCTTTGCTACAGAGTTTTTGGAGGTATTTGTCCAGTTTGTAGTCGGTATTTTCTTGTTCGTCTTCTTTCCACGACAAATAATACTTCTCTGGTGTTTCAATGGTTCCGTAGCGTAATCCTTGCGTATTGTTTCCTGCCAAAACAACTTGCGTAGTAGTAAAAAACCATTCGGAAAACTTTCCTTGTTGGTTAGAAATATTCTGTCTGATACTCTCGGCAATATCAACGGTTCCTCGTTTTAATTCTAAAATTCCAATGGCAATTCCGTTGATGTACAATACAATATCAGGTCTGCGGCTGTGTTCGGTATTATTTAAAGTAACTTCTTCTGCAATGGCAAAATCATTCTTTTCCCAATTTTGCCAGTCAATAGGGAAAACGGTATCAAACTGTTCTCCTAATTCTGGACGCGCTTTTACACCATACCGCAACAAGTTGTACATTTTTTTATTGCGTTCATACAAATTACCGCTGCTAGAATTAGCTAATTGAGCCACTTCAGCAATGGCTTTATTGACCAATGCTTCGGCATAACCTTGCTTATGCAGGAATACCTTTAAATACGTTTGCTCTACATTGCTGTTGTTGGGACGTTCTTCCCAATTGCCATAATACGTGTAGCCCAATTGCTTTGTAAACAATTGGATGATGCGGTTTTGGGTAATACGTTCTATTGGGTTGATCATGGTTTAATTAAAACTTGTTAAAATTTGTAAATACTTTAAAGTTACATTTTTATAATTTGAAGAATTAAATGAGAAACCTTTATTGTATTCACTATCGTTCCATAATAATCCTAAATCAATTAACAGACCTTTCAACTCATCATCATAATCTTCTATTCTGTTATAGCCCTTAAACTTATAGAGTCTAACATAGAAATCATTATCTTCCATATTGTAAAATTGCACAGCATAATTCTTCTTTTTCAACATTATACCATTTGTCGAGACGCATGGAATCTCGTAATTACCTTTTACATATTGTAGACAATGGCTAAACTTTTCAAAATTTCCTAAATCCGTTTCATTCCAAAACTTAAAAACATGATAATCAACTCTCAAGTGATTCATTTGAGAAGCATTTAATAATTGAATATCTTTAAATTTATTTTTAGTATAGATAAAACCTTGTCTGCATGCTTCTATGTAACGTGAATCTTTGATAAAATCATATTTCCAATTATCTACTTGGTTATAATTGTGAATTCTATTTTTCAAAGATTTCTTTACATTAGAGAAATCAAATTCTGAGTCATCAAATAATTGGTAAAATAATTTCCTTTTTTTCGACCAACTACTACCTGCTAGGTTTTTAAAGTCTAAACTTAGAATTCGTTTCCAACTATAATCCCTTTCATAATTTGCTGCTTTTTTACTAGAACTAAAATTATATTGGTTATCGCCTTTTTTAATTAAATAGTTCCCATAGGTTAGCATTCCTCTTTCAAATAGGAAATCTTCATTAATGTCTAGAAAATTAAATAAAGCAATAGCTTTTTGACTGTATAACTTTAGATCTTGGAAAATATTTTCTAAAATACTAGGGTCTACAAGAGAATTCGTTAAGAAGTCACAATTATCTAATACACCAGAAACCTCCAATAAATAACCTATTTGACCAGCATGGAATGTACTTTGTTCGATCCTGTATAAATCGTGAAAGTAATCTGGATTTTCTTTCAATATTTGAGCTTTAATCTTTTCTTCTGTGACCTGATTTGCTTCAAAAAAAGAAATACTTGGATTTTTGATTAAGTACTCTATTATAACATCGGCATGTAAAACCAAATTATCAATACTCTTAAAAGCGGCTACAATCATATCTTGCGAATTAATTATTTTATTTTCAACAAGATTCACAACTATCCTCATCCAATCTTGTAAACCACTTTTTTCAAAATCTTTGTTCAATAAATATTGTAGATAAGCATAGAATTTAACTCTATCAGGATTTTGAATTTTACGCTCGAGAATTAATTTAAATAATTTTTCTTCATCAAAGTATCTATTTGAACAAAACGTCTTGATTCCATTATTGTCATATTGTAAAGCATCTAGAACTTCAATCAGATAATTTATACTTCTTTTGTTAATTAACTCAAAATCATTAAGCTGATTAAAAGTTTCTAATTTAGATTTAAAAACTTCATCTAAAATTACAGAATCTGAATTGTTTTTAAAAAAATGGTATAGTAATATTTCTTTGATGAAATTAAAAATTTCATCGTCATAATTATTGGGGTCACCAACCAAGTGTCTATAATTCCAAAAAAGGTTACTCCATACTGAATCAATTTTAAATGAAAAGTACTCTTTTGTGTTTAATTCCAATACAACATCATCATAACTTAGAGTTCTACTTTCATCCTTATCTTTAAATATAAGTCCGATCTTTTCTTCGAATCTTGCTTTAAAATTTTCAAATGAAGTCAACATTTTACCTCTAGCATTCATTTTTATGTATAACTCATCGCCTTGCTTTAAATTTTCTAGATCTAAAAATTGAAATGTTAAAACTGGATTCTCATCTGAAAACAATAACTCATAGAAATGCTGCTTGTCTTTGAACATTATATGAATTTCAAATAACATATTAATCATAGAGCAAACTGTAGGGTCTAAATTCCATGAAAGTTTATACCAATGAAGGTTTTGAACATATTTCTCAAAACCTATATCTTTATCTTCACGCTCTTCAAATTCAACAAAATTAATGCCTTGATTCACCAATCCTTTACAAAATTCAGTCGAGCTTCTTCTGACCTCATACCTGAATTTAAATTGATTATCTCTGTTAACTAATTCAACCCACTCACTCTTACTTTCATTACCATTTATCCCTGCTAAATATGTGTGAAGTAAAAACAAAGTTGTTAACCTTTGCTGACCATCAAGCGGTATATATTCATTATCCTTACTATAACCATAAACAAAATCCAAATCTTGATTTTGTCCTTTCTCGAAATAATCGAACAATGTCTTTAAAAAGTCCTGACGAACTTCCTTCTTATTCTTTTTCCCTTGAACGTAATCGCGTTGGATCAAAGGTATCACTATAGCGCTGTCACTATTCTTAAGAAGTTGACAAAACGAATATTTTTTTCCTAAATTTTCTGACATCATATATTATTTTGTTAAGTAGTAGGATAAAATTAATTTAATATTTTCGAAGTAAGCATTCGCATCAGATTCTTTCCAATACATTACATCTGAAAGTTTTTTACTGTAATATTTTAAAAACACATTTTTTGTACAGATTGGTGTAAAGATTCCCGCACTATCATTCCTTATAATTGTATTTCTTTTAATTGGAAATAAGCTATTACCATATGATCTATTTGTAACGGCATCAAGCAAGGTTAAATTAGAAATGTGATTGTTGCCATCGGATTCATTCCCTTTATATTTTTTAAATAATGTAAATGATAATTCTTCTATTTTTGCTTTATAATCAATTTCGTCATTTAGTATATCAATAGTACTATCAAGAATTTGAACCTCTTCATGATCTAATTGATGTGTTAAATCCTCATAAAAATCTGTAAATTCCTCCTTGCTACTATCTAAATCTTCAATCTTTAATTTGTTACCGGTAACGTATTCTAGTAAATCAATACACCAATCTTTATAAAACTCAATTTTGTCAAATGGGTTCTGTGGGTTAATATGTTCTATATCCCAATTTTCTGTTTTATATTTATCAAACGGAAATCTAACATGAGATTTATTTGATTGAAGAATCGTCTCAATATTATGAAGCAAAAGCACCTTCTTAATAACCCTTTTATCTTTAGATTTATCAAAAGTCAATTGATCAATTTCTACATTTTTAAATTGAGATTTAATTTTAATCTTAATTTCATCTATAAACACATCTTTATTCTTGTTTTTAGCAATAATCAGAACATCTGTTATTGTAGATCCTGTCGACAACAGATAACCGATATAATGGTAATGCTGATGATTATTGTACCACTCCTCAAGAATTTGAAACATATCTTTTATAATAGCCCAAACATTATCAATATCAAAATGCTGTCCTTCTAGAGAAGTCCTCTTATAGCTTTCAATTAAGTTGTTAAAATAGAAGAAGGTGTGCAACTTTTCGCTATCACTTTTCTTCTCTGAGATTATATTTAAAATATATTCTATTTTATTATCAAACTTTTTAGAGTTGTAAGAATCTGACAGGAAATACCAAAAAGATGAATCTGATAATTTTTTTTCAATTTCATCCCATTCACTTGCTATAGCGATTTTTTTAGCCACCGAATTTTTTGTGAAATTTTTCTCTTTGACTAATAAAGCTTTTATTAGTTCAGCATTGGTCAATGGTATTTTCCCAATATTTATCCTGGTAAATACATCAACTGCTTGATGGGGCTCAATAACATACCAAATAAATTTAACATTTTTTCCTACATCATTTGAAGATGTTAATGTCGTTAGTATCTTTGCCTTAATTAGCCCATCCCTTCTCGTAAACCATTCTTCAACAGCTTTATAAGCAGTATAGATATGATAATAATCTACATTCTTATCTGACTTTTCCTCATCTATATTGTTGAGATATTCCTCACTATCAGGTCTTGTTTCATAACTTAATTCAAATTTACCTTTCCCAAAAATGGCAGCTACATCTTTTAAGTATGTCAAGATTATATAAATTGTTGTTAGCCTTTGTTGTCCATCAATTACATGATACTTTTCATCCTTTTGATAAACGATAAGAGGTTGCAAGCAATAAAAAGCACTCTTGTCTAAATTTTCATTCTCATTTATAAATTCCAATAGATCATCTAATAAGGCGGTAACTTCTACAGCAGTCCATCTGTATCCTCTTTGATAAGATGGTACGTAGAATTTATAATCCAAGATATCGCTTATCGGTCGAAGCAATATTTGTTGGCTTTCGTGACTCATATTTTTATACTTTTAATAATTATTGTTTTTTATAACTGTACTTTCCAAAAATTTACCAACCTATACCACTCCACCAAAAAGCAGCGGAGTCCTCAATATCATTTCATTCTCAATTCCCGAAACTTGAATTGCATAATCCTTGCAGTCATATTCATACTTTTTATACATCTCAAATTCCTTTATTAAAGACTTTTTTATATGATCTCGAATTCCTGTCAACTCACTATTCAAATCGTGAATCAAGATTTTATCCTCATAAATTAGTTCCCCTTCGAGAGTAATGAAAGTCTTGGAATCGGACATAACCATATAAAGACTTATTCCTTTATCGAAATCATTTTCAATTTTGAACAGCGCTTCCTCTTCTTCTCCAACATTGTTCATCAACGCTGTCAACTTTGATGGTTTTTCTTTTTCTTCTAAAAACTTCTTTAAAGCAACTCTAGCCTTTTCGTGACTTTCGTATTCTTCGCCGATGCTTTGCAATAATACATCTATATAATTCTGACAAACTGTAAAAGCACGTTCTCTAGCCTCAATAGGATTATCATCCTGGAAAATTTCGTTTATTTCAATAAAATCGTGTGGGTTTTCGGAAGAACGGTATAGCATTCCTTTCAACAAGTAAAAAAATTTTTTCATAAATTTTTCAACATTCCATATCTTAAAGGCACCTCTCTTTCCTGTGGCTTATACGCCGGATCATAGTCAGCTTCCGTTGCTTTTGCAAAAAAATCATATCGAACCTCTTCACTAAAAAACTGCTCATCAAAACTCCAGCGTTTAAAGCTAAATTGTCCATCGTAAACAATTAAATTGTTATTCAATTCTGGCAACTTACATTCCTCCAAATTTCCGAACAAGTTTAAGAATTCGCTTTGGTCATAATAATCATCATTATAAGAAACTATTGTAGCATTTATATTTTGCTTTTGTTCATCTGATAAAACGTAATCATCATCCTCCTTGTCAAGCAATAAATACTCAATTCCAGCTTTAGGAAATTCAATTTTTCCCTTTTCACATTTCTTTAAAAAATGACTTTTTAATTTGTAAGCTGTGATTGTAGAAATGCTGTCTAAACCAATTGAAAGATGAACACTATTAGTACCATATTTAGGACCATACTCTGACATTGCCTCGATTCCCAGTTTTAAATGATATATTAAAGCGTCATTAATTTCAACGGTAAGCAAAATATTTTCTGTCATTCCTCTAACAACTAATAATTTTATAGGTGTAATTTTCATGTTTTTAAATTTTTAATTATTTAAACTAAATATGTTTATTATCAAAATCACTCCCCTAAAGAAGCAACTGCATTTCTAGGCAACTCAAAAAACGGAGTAACATCAAATTCCTCAGAAAATGGAAGACCTCTCGTAGTAATGCAATTATAAGTTGCGCCTTCATACAGGTACAATACTTCTCCTTTTAGATAATCACGTTTAAGCCATTTGCATTCCGACTGTGGCACATCTCTAATCAAAATAAATTTCATTTGTTCTAAGTATTAATTATTTAATACGCAAAACTAATTCTCCACACCGCCAAACTACGTCGTTAACTCCAACAATTTCGCTACAATCACCAAGTCTCTTTCATATT
Organism: Flavobacterium sp. GP15; assembly: GCF_014281985.1. Taxonomy (NCBI): domain Bacteria; kingdom Pseudomonadati; phylum Bacteroidota; class Flavobacteriia; order Flavobacteriales; family Flavobacteriaceae; genus Flavobacterium; species Flavobacterium sp. GP15. The sequence goes on along the minus strand of NZ_JACFTC010000006.1, from coordinate 21,745 downwards.
CCCTAACAATTTTATCTTTACTATCAAACTGGAAATCCGAATACTCGATTTCAATTAATTTTATACCGTTTAGTGGCAAAACCTCTCTTCTTCTCTGATCGTAGATCCTTCTTTGTTCGCCACGATGAACTCCGCTTACGGTAAATAAATCGGGTTTGTCAAAATGTTTGTTCGCTTTGCTGTGTTGCTGCTCTTTGTATTCGATAACCAAATTCAATTCGGGATAATAAATATCTACTGGTAATTTGGCTTTACGACCTTGCGCATTGGCATCACCTAACAAAAAATCAAAGCGATGTTGCCGTAATCCTTTTAGTTGCAATACTTGATCGCACAAATCCAAAATATAATGTTCGTCGCTATCTTTTCTGGAACTCGTTTTTGGTTCTTTAATTTTTATATAGTTAAGCTTTATCTCTGGTGGTTTAGATTTGTCTGTCGCTTGACCATTACTTCGTTGAAAAAACCAATTCGTATTTACATTTTTTCGTTCCGCATATACATAAGGAATCAAATACAATTGGTTGTTTTTATCCAATCGTCGTAAAACATTTCTAATCGGCAAACCGTTTTTTTCATCTTTTATAAAAACACCTGCCAAAATAAAATAAGGCATCATATCCTTTGCAGGAATAATTTTGACGCTTTTATTCTCTTCAAAATAAGACTGAAGCACTTGGTTTATTTGAACCGTTTTCGACATAACATTAGTATTATAATTACTTTTATAAATTCGTCACAAACTTAAAATCATAGCCCGACAACCTATGTCACAATGCTATTAATTGTCAACAAAGACAATATTCGTTTTAAATTCTTATACTAATCCGACAGCACCCAAATCCATCCTTCTTTTTCATTGATTTCCTTTAGAGGTAGATGAAACAAATTCCTATCATTACCAAATCTTTTAGCTATTGCTGCGCAAATAAAAGCATCTTGAATATCTTGATGTACTGTTTGCAATGAAGCAGGTATTTCAATTCGTTTGTTAGCACTTGGATAGGTTTCTATTACCGTCAACTTTTCATCTTCACTGTTCCATACTCCTAGACTTTCATTATTTGGAGCAAACTTGGAAATGAAATGAATCCCCTTTGTGGCTTGCGCTCCAATCATGTGGTTCACTGCCGAAAGCGGTTGAAATCCCTTTGTATATAGAAATTGCTCTGTTTTTCTAAACAAATACGGATTTGATGAAAAATCAGAGATAGGTTCTGAAATAATATTATTGTTTACCAAGTTAACAAAGGCTTCAGAAAATCCTAAAGGAGTATCAATAGCGATAATAACTTCTTCATTATTGTATTCCAAATCACAATGATAGAAAAACATAATTACTATTTCTTTAGTAGTTTTGGCAGTATTCAACCACTCTCTAACATTATTTCGTTTACCATAAACAAATGTACCATCGGGTTTTATAATCACGATGGCATCTCTACTGGATCTATTTTTATCGCAATTCCAAGCGCCTACATCCCAACCTATATAATATTTCGCTATTTTAGTCATGTATTTTATAAAATCACTGGAAAAAGAGCCATTGAAATAGATCCAACTACCGTCAATACGATATTACTAGTATTGGTAGAGTTACCTTTAAAGAAATGTTTGCCGTCAAATGTGTATAAGATATTGCTGCTGTTGGTTGAGTTCCCTCTATAAATGTGCTTGCCGTCAAAAGTGTAGAGAATATTGCTACTATTAGTGGAGTTACCTTTAAAGATATGTTTGCCATCAAACGTGTATAGGATATTACTACTATTAGTAGAGTTCTCTTTTAACAGATGCTTACCATCAAATGTGTATAGGATATTACTACTATTTGTTGAATCTCCTTTCAAAAGATGTTTTCCATCGAAAGTAAATAAGACGGTGCTGCTATTACTTGAATTACCTTTGTGTATTGTTGATGCCATTAATATAAATTTTACAATTATTGATGTTTTTTAAACCTATACTGACTTGCAAATCATTGTAAATGTACTTTTACCACACTCTATTGTTTTATTAACCAAAGCATCAGAGCCAACTATCTTTGTATGCTCCGTAAAACAATCTTTCCAATCTTTGTCAGTTTTAAAAATCTTGTAGTTATCACTCATGTCCTCAACATTCAAAAAACCTAAATACATCAGTACAACTGGTATTCCTTGATTAGATAACCACCAAGCATGAGCCACTCGATTGGAAAACTGATAACATGCGTCTCTTGACAAAGTAATGTCTTCAATTTCATTTTTGATGTTTGTATTTGCTTCTGTAATAGCTAAAGCAATTTGTTCATGATTTTTTTTAGAGTTATCTGATGCATCAAGTTTAAGTGTTTTACCTTTAGATTCTTGTTCTAATTCAGCATAATGTGCCTTGCCTTCAACCAAAAGGATGCCTCTCTTGCCATTAATGGTACAAGTAGAAATTAAATCCCAATTAGGTGTTGTTGCATCTTTATAGAGCCACCAATTTGTTATATCCTTAGGTAATTGATGATCAAAATTATAATGTAGGAAATCATTTAATTCAGCTTCTTTATCATACTTAATACTTTTAGGTATCCAGTTATCATAGTTGTTGATTTCAGCATTACTCTCTTTGAGTAGTTTATTGATGACTTCAAGAAAATTACTTGATTCTACAAGTTTTACCATTGCGCATTTACTTCCTTTCATACTAATCTGCTTTTATTGTCTATAAATTCAACTTTTACGATTTAACACTCAAAAAAACTTTCATCCTCTTTTAAATAATAGGATTTATGACCATTATCTTTAATTTCTTCCTTCCATAATATTTTTAGTACTGCATGGTTGTTATAATAAATCTTCATCCCTGCATTCCACGAAGCCCAAATCTCAGGTGAAATTCGTTTTTTTTCATGCCAATAATATTGCTCTGAACATAAATTAAAATAGTCAATCACCACATTGTACATTGATTTCTGGTCAATAAGTGATTTTGTATTTTTTAGGTCATCAATTGTGTTTAATCCAGATAATTTGCTTAAACTGTCGTTGAGTAAATCATACCGTCGATTAAATTCACTAAATAGTTCTTTCTCCATTTTCTGATGATTAATCTTTAGATTACTTCTATTGAACCACCAGCTAATGATTAAAGTAAAACTACCAAGTAAAACTGTAACTATAACCTGAGGATTAGCTAATAAGTACTTTATCATAATTTATCTTTTAAACCAACCTAATTCTACCCGTCAACAATTCCTGCATCATTCCTTGCTTAATTTGCTTTGCTTTTTCTAATTGCTTCTCCAATGCTGCTAACTCCAAATCCATATCCGATAAAATCGTCGCAATGCGGGTTTGTTCGGAAAGGGATTTTGGAAATGAAATTTGAAAATCTTGTAAAGTAGGAAGTCTAATTGAATCTACAGTTGCTTTAACTGTATTTTGCATTGCATGTTGTCCGAAATACATTCTAAAATACCAATAGGTATATTTTCCGTTAATAGATTTAAAATCACTTACTTTATAAACACGTTGATGAAAATCAAATTTCCCATTTATGTAATGAAAAATACTTCCCAAATTACCTTCACCAGGAACTAATATTGCCTCTCCATCAAATGAATAAGAATTTATCTTTTCTACTTTTTGGGAACGAACAAAAAAAGGAAATGCCCCATTTTCAATTTTATCTTGGTTATTTTTTTTACCTGTATAAATATTAGTCATTTGACCCAACTTCGTAACTTCCCAATCTTCCTTTGGTGTCAACAAATCCTGCATGGTACCTTGTTTGAGCAGGCGTTTTTTGGCAATGAGTTGTTCCAGACTTTCTATCCACGCATCGGCATCGCTTAAAGCTTCGGCTATGGCTTGTTGTTCTGGAAGTGGTGGAAGGATAAAGTTAAAATCTCTAATTTTTGCCATTGACAAGCTTGGTTGTGCACCAACACTAATCCTATCGTCAATCTCTTTTTTAATTAATTCGCTTAAAAAATAGTTGTTGATATAACTCGAATCGACATTTTGATCTTCAATTCTAATTTTTGCAGTATTTGGACCTAAGTGAAATCTATCATTTTCATCAACTTTATAAATCGGTCCAATAGTTCCTACATAAGCAAAAACTAAATCCTCCTTAAATAATTTACTTCTTACTAAAAAATTAGAAATGTTTACAGGAATATATTTAACATCACTTAAATTGAGTTTGTTATCTGTGATATTAGTTCCCCTAATAACAACTATATTCCCTCCATCTTTATAACTATTAAAATATTTTGAATATTCATAACCTGCCAACTTGGTTATGTACGCAAGTTCACCTAATTTTCTTACCTGCCAATCCTCAGGAATCACACCAATTTCCGTTTGTTTATATCCGCTTTTTACCATGACCATCCCATTTTTTGCAAGTGTGCTTTTACTTTGGTTGCTGCTTCATTGGCTTGTGTATCTAAACTTACTAAAGTAGTGGCGTAACGTTCTGCCAACAGTTTAATGCGTTGGGTTAAGTTTTGGCTAATGCGTTCTTGTTCTTGTTGCAAGCAGTTTTGCAAATGCGCTTTCCATTTGTGGTTTAAAACCAAGTCTTTACTTTCAGCTTCGGTTAAAGTTGGGTATTTGGCAACGACTGCTTTTTCTAAAGTTTCGTTTAATTTTTTAATTTCGGCATTGGCTTTTTTGATAACATCTACGTTTTCTAGATAGTCTTCTAACACTTCGACTTCGATCAGCGTGACATTCACTTCACCGTAAGAAGATTCAGGTTCGGCAGCAAGGTCTATCGACTGTTGGGTTCTCGACTGCGCTCGAACTGACAACGACTGCGCTCGAACTGACAATGATTTCTTTTCTTTCAGCAATTTGGCTACTTCGGTAGCATTTACTTTTTCTAAATCGGCAAACAAACCTTCTTCGCCAGTGTGTTCTTCTTCTAATTCAGTCAATCGAGCTTGTGCGTTTTCTACCGCTTGTTCTTGTGTAGCAATGGCGTTTTTTTCTTTTGAGAAATAAATATCAATTAATAATTGTGGTGCAATCATTCTGCCTTCCACACCTGCTAATCCGCCAATTTCTTTATCTTTGGCAACTTTGCCGTCTTTTCCTTTTTTGCCTTTTACTACCAAACGTTGGTATTCATTGGCAGCTTTCCAACCGTCTAAAGCAATCGAATAAACATCGTCTTGCATAGTTTCGTTCCAGTATTGCATCAAATGTTGGTACATATCATAGCCATTCACCAACACATTGCTTTCAAAAGCAGCCAAAAGGGTTTCGCCTGCTTGCGCAATAATTTCTTTAGGATGTACGCCAACGCTCAGGTTTTCCCAAAGTTGTTGCTGTTGTTGCATCCATTGGTCAAAAGTATTCTGCAAATTAGTATTGAAAGCCACAAACTCGCTGTGGTCAAAAATGGCAGTTTTTAATTCGCTTGTAGGAACGCCCACTTGTACAAATCCTTCACGAAGATTTTCGAATAAGGTTTTACGCAACGTAGGGAATACATTCCAATAGTTTTGTAACGCATCTACATCTACCAGCGGAATTCCACCTTGTAAGTGCGCTTCAATATTTTGTAAATCTTCAGCTTCTTGGGTATCAATATAGCGTGGAATATTCAGGTTGTAATCGTTCTTGGCATCGGCAATTTCACTAATCGGAACCATGCGGCTGAATTTTGAAACTTCAGCTTGTTCGGTAAAAACATCGGTAATTTTACGAATATCTTGTTCGCGCAAGCGGTTTTTGTTGCCATCTTTGGTAAAACCTTTGCTGGCATCCATCATAAAAATCCCTTTGCGGTGTTCGGCATTTTCACGGTCTAAAATAATAATACAAGCGGGAATTCCTGTTCCGTAAAACAAGTTGGCAGGCAAACCAATAATTCCTTTGATATAGCCTTTTTTGAGAATATTTTTTCTGATTTCGCCTTCAGCATTTCCTCTAAACAAAACACCGTGTGGCAACACTACCGCTGCTTTTCCAGTCGATTTCAACGATTGAAGAATGTGCAATAAAAAGGCATAATCACCATTTTTCTCAGGTGGCACACCCAATTCAAAACGACCGTATTCGTCACTTTCTACATTAACGCCATTACTCCAACTTTTTAACGAAAATGGTGGATTGGCAACTACATAATCAAAACGCTTCAACTTTCCATCTTCAGTAAAAGCAGGTCTTGTTAAAGTATTATCAGCTACAATACTTGCTGTTTCGGCACCATGCAGAATCATATTCATGTGCGCCAAGTTAGCTGTCGCAGTTTCTTTTTCTTGTCCGTACAAATCGATGCCTTTACCCGCTTCGTTCATCACTTTCAACAGTAAACTTCCACTCCCCGCTGTCGGATCATATGCCGTAGTTTGCGTCGTGGCATTGCTTGGAGAAATCCCAATTACCTTTGCCAAAATACGAGAAACTTCGGCAGGTGTATAAAATTGACCTTTTGATTTTCCTGATTCGGTAGCAAAATGACGCATCAAATATTCATAAGCATCACCAAGAATATCATCGCCTTCGGCAGAATTTTTAGAAAAATCTAAAGAATTGTCATTGAATATTCGAACCAAATTAGAAACCGTATCGACTAAATCTTTTCCTTTCCCGAGTTTGTTTTCATCGTTAAAATCAGGGAAATCGTTTAAGCCATTTTCTTCTTTGATGCGGTTCAAAATCTTTTTATTGATGTCGTCACCAATGTTAGGCGTTCCAATCAATTGCACCATATCATCAAAAGAAGCTCCTGCTGGAACTTCAATGGCAAAATGGTCGTCTTTTTTGGCTTTGTCTGAAATGTACTTGACAAATAACATCGTTAGTACGTAATCTTTATATTGTGAAGCGTCCATTCCGCCTCTTAATTCATCGCAACTTGCCCATAATGAGCTGTATAATTCTGATTTTTTGATTGCCATTAAACGTGTATAATTTAATTTATAAGCTAGTTACACAACTAACTTTTAGAATGTATATTTAAATTGAATTTTGGTAGCTAATCTAGAGCATTTAACTGAATTGCGCTACACAATAACTCAAAAAAAACAGGGTAAATTCTCTTTATTTAATAAAAATGAAGTTCTTCGGACCCAAAAAAATAAAACTTTGATTTTTTGTTTGACTACGCCACATTTTGGCTGAACTACATTCTATTTTCGCTTCATAAATCGATTTATTATGATCAATAAAATAGAAGAATTAGCATTTGTAGTTCATGATTTGGAACGTAAAATAGAATACTTACAACATCAGTTGAGTCAGGCTCACTTTAGGAAAAACACATTTGAAAGAAAAGAGTTGAAAGAAAAAGAAAGAATTGCCAAAAGACAAATTCAAGAGCATATTAAACTCTTTCGGAATACGATAAGTGACAATAATATTGCACTAAAATTATTCTCTAGTAAACTGGATATTTTAGAAAAAAAATACCATTTACAACCCCAAATAAATAATGCAGCAATCTATTGTTTAAATATTTTAAAAGACAAACATGCTACACTCCATGAAGATCAAGTTTACTTTATGAAATTAGAACAAGATCAAGAAGTAGATTTGTGCAATAGAGAGATGGAACTAATTGAAATACAATCAAAATTGATATTGAAAGAATTTCATGCCAACATACAGCAAAACCCAAATGAACTGCTTACAGAGGAATCAGAAGACCAACTGAAGTCTATTTTACATTATTATCGTTGGGATTTTGAAACCGTTAAAGCAACTTTGGAAAAAAGAAAATCTGAATTAGAAGTGCAATTGGAAGAACTTTCGGAAAATTTAAAATCGATAATTGTTTGTTTTAACTATCAAAAAGCGGATAAAATTATAGAAAAAATAAAAATTTTAGAACAGGAATTATACGACATCAAAGTAAAAATTAATGGTACAATTGATTATATTTTATGAAGATTGAATAAGCTTAAGAAAAACAAAAGAGGTATCAATTTGAATTATGCCACTTAACCAATTTGTATTAAAAGATGAAAAGAACCACAAAAACTATAATAATATGCCATTCAGGGGGTGCAATTGGTGCAGACACCGTTTTTGAAACTATTGGCGAATCTTACGGTATTATCACATTGGCTTATTCATATAAAACACTTGAACATCAAAGTAAAAATAAAATTGAAATTAATGAGGAATCTTTCCTTGTAGGTGTTGCAAAAGTGCATTTAGCTAATAAAACGCTACAGAGAAAAATCAATTACATATATATCAATTTACTAGCTCGTAATTGGCAACAAATTAAAAATTCCGACCAAGTTTTTGCCGTTAGTAAAATCATTTTCAAAAATATAGAATGTGTTTCGGGCGGAACGGGTTGGGCAATTCAAATGGCAATTGATCACCAAAAAGAGATTTTTGTGTTTGACCAAATTCAAGACGCCTGGTTTGAATGGTCTTATTCGGACTCTAAATTCTGTATCTTAGAATCATGTCCTAAAATTACGAGTTTGAATTTCGCAGGTATAGGAATTCGGAAAATTACTATAAACGGCATTAATGCCATTGAAGATTTATATATAAATTCATTTAATAAAGTATAATTATGAAACAACTACTAATCAACTTAACCGACGAACAACACGAGATGTTCACACAAAAAATACAAAGCGAAGCCAGTAAAAATATGGAGCACAGCACACTTTCTGGATTTTCGATTACTTTAAAAGAAGCTTTTCCAGGAATGTCTTGGCTAACGGTTGACATGAATGGTGAATTGGATTTGGGTGATGTCGATTGGAAAATAATTTAATTCGTATCTATTAGGAAAAGTGATTAACTCATCTAATACATCTAGCCTGTGCCACAAATTATAATCAACATTTTTGGAGAAGGAATCGAAATCAGGCATCTCCTACTCGACCCTGAAATTTTGGAACAATGGAATGAGATCGCCTGTCGAAAAAACAAAGTTATTACGGACTTAATCACTGATCCCTTTTTCTATCATGCATTACGAAATTCAAATATAAAATCTCTGGAAAATATCAATGCTAACTTGGTCAAAGCGATGTTAGACACAACTATGAGCCAAATAGAAATTTGGTTTAAGCGCCATAAAGTGATCAAATTCAAATCCTATGAATTATTCAATGAAATGGTTTTATTCCCTTTGTTTCAAACCAAAGAAAATCTTGTATTTGGTACAAATGATCTTCAATCTGGTTTGTATTCCGTCAAAAAGGAAAAAGGTTTGTTGCGTTCGATTGCAATAGAGATTTCAGATGAACAACTAAATCTAGATGATTTTATCTTCGAAGTTTCCTCGTTTCAAAACAATCGTATTTTAACTAATATAACTTATAAGAACAAACAGTTACGATTTATCAAAAGTGATACTTTAATTACACATCAAAGTGCTTTTGAAATAATATAAATTTCATCAAACTAGTATATTCTGCCGCATTTTGTCGCTATTAAATAGTATTTTAGCAGGATTAAAATTACAATAACCATGGCAAAAGTAGGTTTTTACAAAAGGTATTTATACATCATTGAGCGACTTCATACGGTTCCCACGAACTTTAAAGATTTACATCAGCATGTATTGAAAAAATTAGAAAATGATGATTTAGGATCTAATTTTGAATATTCAGCGCGCACATTTGACAGGGATAAAAAAGACATTGCAGATTTGTTTGGCATTTATATCAAATTCAACCGGAAAGACAAGGTTTATCACATTGATGAAGAAACAGAAGATCCGTCAGTTTCCAGAATGATAGAGGCTTTTTCAATCCATCAAGCAATGAAAGAAAGCACCAAAATTACGCCCAGCATCTATTTAGAAAAAAGAAAATCGTCAGGAACTCATCTGATGAACGGCATTCTATATGCAATTCAAAACCATTTTCAACTGAGTTTTACACATACTAAGTTTTGGGACATGGAAATAACGGAGCGCACGGTAAAACCACTGGCGATCAAAGAATCGCAACACCGCTGGTATTTAATCGCGTGGGATAATAATACTGAAATGATTAAAAATTTTGGCTTTGACCGTATTACCAACCTACGCTTTTTAGATACGAAGTTCAAACCAATGACTGTCAATATTGAAGAAAAGTACCAGCATGCTTTTGGTGTCGAAACCTATTCAGAACCACAGAAAATAATCTTAGAATTTAGTTGGCAACAAGGAAACTACATCAAATCATTTCCGTTGCATTCTTCACAAAAAATAATGAGCGATAGTGATGATAAATTAGTGATTGAATTGTTCTTGCATCCTACTAATGATATCGCCATGGAATTATTGAAATATGGTGCAGAAGTGAAAATTATCGAACCCAAATCGTTGCGAAATGATATTAAAAGTCGTGCGGTAGAGATGATTAAGTTGTATGAGTAAGAAATTAGTCGTCAAATCAATTTCACTAAAAAAATAAAGAAACCTAAATAACTAACTATGGATAATAAAATAATTTTACTAAAACACGTTTCATTCATTCAAGACAAACATGATGAATTTGCTAGAATTACAGGGGAAAAATTTAATATTTTCTCTATAATGAATATGGAAACAGATGAAGTAAAAACGCACTCCGCTATAATTGCCGAATTACTGAATCCTGCTGGATCACACGGGCAAGGAAGTGTGTTTTTAGATTTGTTTATAGAACATTTAAAAAATAAATTCAACACACCTTCTAATCAACATATTAAATTAGATAGTTTCGGGAAATTAGTAAATGAGAGAATTTGCGAAAGAACTATTAGTCTCAACAATAATTGGGCAGATGTAACAGGTGGAAGAATTGATATTATACTTGAAGATGAAAAGCAAATTTGCATTATTGAAACAAAAATAAATGCAGAAGATCAAGATTATCAATTAATTAGATATCATAACTATGCCAAAAACAGGGGTAAAAGATTTTATATTTTTTATTTAACAAAAGAGGGTAAACTCTTAAGTAACGAAACTGAATATCCACACAATGATTATTTAGAAGATAAATCTTTAGCGGCTGTAAATGTAGAAGGTTATAATTTTCATTATGAAAATAAGCAAGATTATAAATCACATTTAGAATCAAATAGATCTAAAGCACATATACACCAATGCTTGTATTATCCTATCTCGTTTGAAAAAGATATAAAACAATGGCTAGAGAAATGTCTTGAGAAAACGGTTTCACTGCCAATTATAAGGGAAACTCTTTTACAATATTTAAATTTAATTAATAAAATAACTAACCAATCAACCAATAATAAAATGAGTAAGGAAATAGTAGAATCAATGAAAACCAATATTATCAGCAGTTTTGAAATATCAAGAAATATTGAAGCCTTAAAAAGTGAATTGTATAATGAGTTTATCGAGCATTTAAAAGCTTACGCAACTAAAAATGAAATGACCTACAATGAAAATTGGAAAAATAAAAGTTCTGAATTTGGACTATTTTTTAAGCCCAAATCTTGGGAGGATAATCATTTGCAAATTTGTGTAATATTTGATAGTAAAAACTATATGGGATTGTATGTAGGGATCTCCTATCTACCTGCATTAAATACTACTGATAAAATTAAAGTTCGTACAAAATTTAAAGAAAATGGGTTTAAAGAAAACGATTGGTGGATTTGGAAATATACTGAAAATAAAGATTGGGCAGATAATGCAGAAACTTGGAAAAGCGTAGCTACTGGACAAGAAAGCAAAGAATATCTAGAAGTTATAAATATAATCAACGAAATATTGAGAGTTCAGTCTTTTTAAATTTATTTATTGCAGCATTTAACAGCGACACTTTCTGGAATGTATCGCTGTTATTTAAAGTTTAATTTACTGTTTTCCTGCAAGTTTTTGAAGACCTTGCAGGTATTATCATAAAAAAGACTTTAAAGTAAACAGGTAAGAAGTGAATCAAAATAGTGTTCCTATTTTACAATTGTTTTGAATTTTATTCTATAAAAATTTAGATATCAAAATCCTGTCGCAAGAATATTAACTGCAATAGCATCTTCTAGCGTTAGATCCTCAGAAACTCCCATAACAATGTTACTACAATGACCAGTTTCATTTTGGACATAATCATTTATTTCACCTATTTCATCAATTGTAATTTCCACTTTTCCAGAACTAATTGCCAATAGAATATTTTGTGCCCCTTCTATTTTACTTTTTAATAATAGCGAACCTTTTAATGCTGAAATAACAGCCGCTTCTGCTCTATTTGGTCCTGTGGCTTTTGCAGATCCTACGAAGACGTTAGCACTATTACATAATACTGCTCTTATATCATCAAAATCAGGTTCCTTATCATCATCGATATTTACCCTACTAAAAACAATCACATTTTCAATTATATTTTTAATTGCTTCTTTAATAGTTTCATTAATTTTTAATGATTGCTCCTCCAAACTTAGATTTCCATATACTTTTTTCAATGTAGCAGTATTAATAACTAACAAAGAATCTAGCGGATTAGGCAGTAGACTATTTTGACATAAAACCAGCTTTGACGTTTTTACACCTCCTTGCTCTGCAGCTGCAATTACAATCGCTAAACTAATAACCTCTTTATTTTTAGCAAATTCAGCTATTATATCTATAGCTTTAGCATCTGTATGTTCGGCTATAATAAAGATTATCTTAGTTTTTTCATCAACTATTTCATGAAGATTATCCCCTACATAATACTTTTTACCATTTAAATCGCAGTTCTCTAATACAGAGCTATTCACACCGCTATTAAGCTGTGTTTTGTTTGATTTAAGACCACTATTCGAAGAGCCTGCACTTGCGTCAAACACCGCTATACCAAGTCCTATACAGCTCGTTTTGCGTAAGTAATTGATCGTGTAAACCCCTCTATCACCAACTCCTACTACCTTTATCATTCCTGTTAGAATTTCGGGTATTTCAATTCCATTCTTTAAATTTTCTAAGTTATTATCCATAATATTTCTTTAAATTTTTCCAAAACTACAAGAGATATCTGCCAAGAGATGACGTTTCAAAATATATTTATAAATGAATCATTATTGAACATAATTAAAACCACTAATATTTTTTTTGCCTGTCTTGGGGTCGGCAAAAAAGTTTAACATCTTTTATTATCATTAGAATATTAATGAGGTTGACTTTGAAAAAAAACAAAATAACTAATTCAATAGCTTTAATAGTCACTAATAATCATTCAAGCCCTATAAAATCTATTCTTTTAATTGTAAATCACCTTTAAAATATACATTTTGTTAAAATCCTGTTCGACTTAACTATCTTTTCTTTACCTCTCAACATTTAATATCTTTTACCTATCACCTATAATAAATAAATCTATTAATTTAATAAGTGAAAGATTTAAGCAAGTATATTACATGTTGTCCTATTGTATACACAACACTTATTATCGGTGACTTTAATACCATATTAAATTGAAATAAATTATTAAATTAGATATTCAACTCAACATAATATACCTTTATTCTTTCACACTCAATCTTTTCAATCATTGACTTAACTAGTCTGATATATCTATATAAATTTGTTAATTAGACATATAGAAGTATATATTATATGTTCTCTCTTTTTACGCTCAATACTTATTATCAATGACTTAACTACTACATTAAATTAAATATTCAACTCTATAGTATATACATTCTTTTCTTTAAAACTCAACTCTTGTCATCATTGACTTAAATAGTCTAATATATCTATATAAATTTGTTAATTAGACATATAGAAGTATATATTATATGTTCTCTCTTTTTACGCTCAACACTTATTATCAATGGCTTAACTACTACATTAAATTAAATATTCAACTCTATAGTATATACCTATATTCTTTCACACTCAATCTTTTCAATCATTGACTTAACTAGTGTGATATATCTATATAAATTATTTAATTAGACATATAAATCTATATATTATATGTTCTCTCTTTTTACGCTCAGCACTTATTATCACTGACTTAACTACTACATTAAATTAAATATTCAACTCTACAGAATATACCTTTCTTCTTTCACACTCAATCTTTTCAATCATTGACTTAACTAGTCTGATATATCTATATAAATTATTTAATTAGACATATAAATCTATATATTATATGTTCTCTCTTTTTACGCGCAACACTTATTATCACTGACTTAACAACAATTGAAAATAGTAGTTACCGCAGCCAAAGCGGGAACGACTCCTGCCACTTCGTATAAACAATCCACCCCTCTAAAACTCGCATTTAAAAAACAATATATAGTATAAGAAATTACACTTTGACTAAACAAATATGTTTTTTAAGAGTATAATAACTAGAGGTTTCCTGAGCAGTAATTAACTCAGGTTGCTTGACCTCTTTAAAAATACAAGTAAAAAAAAAATTACTAAACAAGCAATGAACAAGCAATTAATATTAACCAGTCTTATTGACGCAGTCGATAAAATAGTTTTTCATGTAAAAACCTACAGAGCAAAAGCAAGAAACTTAACCCAAATCATTTTTAGACTTTTTTTAAATGATGATACTTGTCTAGATTTCTCAAAACCTAAGCAAATACCCAATGCTTACTTTAAAAAAATTATAAAAGGTGCTGGTGCATTATCTACAGTTTTAAGAGAGCTAAAAAATGCTGAAATACTATTAACTGATGGCAAATACTCAACTGGCAAGGGAAAAGGAAAAGCATTCTGTAAGTCATATATACTTAATCCCACATTAATATATCATGCAGACAGAACTTTTACTCAATTTGAAAACATCAATAAGATTAATGACAGAGTAAAGTTTAAAAAGATCAAAAAAACACTTGAATCAATAGAAATTGACAGTGCTGTATATGATTTCATTCCTAAATTAATTGAATCTGAATTAAGTGAAATTTTAATTGGAGATAAGATAGATGATGTGATGATAACCTTTAAAATAAAGGGTGAGCAAATACGTAACCACATTAATTATTGGTTAGCAAATGCTACAAGAAACAATATAGCATTGATTAAGTTCAAAGGAAAATTCTATCTTGAAAGCGCCAGTACTTTTAGAGAAAGAAAACGAGTTGAATTGGAAATATCATACACCTACTCGATTGAAAACATTAAAAATGGTCACTTTTATGCTAATAGAAACAATACTAATAATCGGCTCGACCATAATTTAACTGCTTTAAAAAGAGAACTATTCCAATTCATCATTTTAGATGGTGAAAAAACAGTAGAAGTAGACATTGCTAATGCCCAATTTGCACTTTTATCGAATATCTCCTCATTAAACTTAGATTCTAATTTCATTGATTATGCTCAAAATGGAAAACTATACGAATCTATTGGTAGAGAAATAGGCAAATCCAAAAAAGAAGTAAAAGCCTTCACCATGGTTGCACTATTTGGCAAGACTAGAAATCATCCAAAGCAGTTAAGAAAACTTTTTCCTAAAACAATGAAATCAATAGCTGAATATAAAAATAAAAACGGATATAAAAGCTTCTCGGTTATGCTTCAGCAAGCAGAAAGCAACTTAATGATAGACGGTGTTTACAACTTATTAACTAAAAATAATATACCTACCATACCCGTACACGACAGCATGAGGGTAAAAGAAAGTGATTACATTAGAACAAATCGAATGATGGTTGATTTTTTTAATGAAAAGAATTTCAAATGTGAATTGAAACCTAAAGAGTAGAATAACATATCAAAAACGAATACTTCATTAATAAAAGCAACTATGTGACAAGGATATTTTAATTGATATTCCTGTTCTAGTGATAATAGATAAAAAATTGAGAAATAAAAATTTATTTTTATAGTTACCAATTATTAAAAACAATTCAACAGCCAATAACAAACGATAAAGTTTATTTCTTAATGCTTTTTAATGACTTCCTGACAATGTAATTAGAAGAGTTCTACAATTAAAAAAATAATTTTAAAAATGTTGTTTGAATTTTTATGCGAGGTTTGTTTCCACATCCATTATTTATATTATTTAACAAACTTTTTTTTCTCATTTTCTCAACCAAAAACAACCTTTACCAAAAATGATAAAGGTTTTAATTCTATACCATTTGAAATTAAATTTACAAATCTGTTTAAAAGTGAATTTATCTTTCTTATCAATACTCAACACAACCAATATATTTAATATCAGTGTTTTAATTAATAAAAAAGTGTAATATTGACATTGAAATAAGTCGATACGGGGATTACCCTAACTTCATTATTCTTTCAATCTCCTTTTCCCATTCCTCTTTTTTACGATAATTGTTAGTATAAACTCTGCAACTTCCAAACTTTATTTTAATTTGAAAGTATTTAAAATTCGGGTTCTCTATTTTTTCTTTTTCAAATTCATGATTTAAATATTCACTCACTTCCCTATTTGCAATATCTAACCCATAACCACCATCAATTAAGTTATTTTTCCATTTTTCATTAAAGCTATTTGCATTTATAATTGAAAAATATAGTTTAAGTAGTAGCAATAGTAAAGAAGAACCGCAGGAGTCAACAACAGTTAATTTATACACAATTAATAAAGCAATTCTGTTACTCTAGTCTAAAGGCATCGCCAAATATTTCCAATTTGAAATTACAAATCACAAATATTATAAGCTATTCAAAAATAATTTTTCTTTTTCTGTTAGTGAATTAGTTCCAGCTCTACCTATTTTATCTAAAATTCTATTAAGAATGGTTTCCTGACTAAGATTTGCTAAATTTCTGTTCTTCCCTTCTACCTTTTTCTCTTCTGTATTATTGCTTAAATTGACTGATAATTTATTATTAGAAACATCGTCAACCATATCTTCAAAATTGAAATCTTCTAAAGACGTAATGTACTTAACAAATCCATTATTATAATTGAAAATACGCTTTCTTTCCTTAGCTTTTTTCGAGTAACCCACCAATAAAAAATAGCCGTTAATTTTATAAAAAGTAACTCTATCTACATATTCTTTACGCAAATCATTCAGATCAATAGTATTGACATTATCAGTTCCTTGTTTGTGGTATGTTTTAATTAAGTTGCTAGGATTAATTTTGTTACTTTTCAAAACTCCACTTAAATTTGGTTTACTTATATCAATAGTAATTAATGATGTTCCTGCCAAAACTGTATCCAATGTAACTAAAACAGGTTCAGCATTAGTATCAATTACGAACTCATAATTTTCAATATTACCATTATCGATTTCTATACACTCATTCAATTGTACTTCCAGAGGCTTATTATATGTTAATATTTTACTGAATTCCGGGTTAAATTCGAATTTAGTTTTTTTTTCATTTGCAGGCTGCTTAAACTTCAAACCAATCAAAAAAGGATTAATTAAACAAGGTATTTTTAGCAACCACACTTTGTCGAGTGAATTATAAACTAATGGATTTAATTCTTTCAATAAAATAGATTTAATCAAAATTGAAGCATTGATCTCACTAAAGATTCCCTCATATTTCAATAAAGATAGAGTGTCTTCAATTACTGGTGATTCCTCAATATTTCTAATAGCAAGTAGATCTATTTTTAGCTTTTTCATGTAAAAAATTTTAGTGGAAATTCTTTAATAATAAAACTTATAATGACTTCAAGATTTTACAAAATCTTGAAGTCATTTGATTTATCTTTGATTAATAAATCTCAATAATATCATTATAAACTCCGGATTATATCAAGATTTGCAGTGAATTTTTCATCACAATGCTCATCGTCTAAAATTTCCACCCCCATCACTGTAACATTAAGACCACTCCAATCTGCAATATTCCTTCTTTGCGCTACATTAATTAACTTGAAATTTTTCAAATTTGGCTGATGCTTTTCTCTTATACTATTTAGTACTTCAAAATCAACATCTACTCGATTGTCAATTAACAAATAACGTGTCTTTAATCTTGATAAGAAAGCATAACCTATTGAAATACTCTTTCTATTTCCGCCCCAAGCCATTCCTTCACGAACTTTAACTAAATGACTAACAGGAATATCAAATTTCAGTAAAACTTCATCAAGAAAATTCACATTTTCAAAATACCAATATAGAACTGGCTTTCTAATTTGTCCGCCACTGTATGTTACCAATACATCTAATAATAGAATTGATGGTTTAGAATTTACGTTTTCTGGCAAATCAATAAAATCGGGATTGATATAATAGTTAATCTCATCAGTAGATGTTAAAAAACTAATATCCATAATTTCAACTTGTGTTGCTCCATCATTGAATATTGTACCAGAAATTATAGCAACATTTTTCGAATAATCTGTATGAAAGTAAAGATCTGGTGATATTTCTGTCCTGGTTTCAGCCTCAATAATATCTCTAAAATCATCTCCTGCGCTCGGATACCATAATATATTGGGATTTTCACCGATGTTAAAAATTAGTTCGTCTAGTTTAGTTTGTGACCTCCTGTCTTTTCCTTTTAGAATCCTATTTAGCATATGAATTATTTTGAATTTGTTTAAATTGCATTTTTGCTGAAAAGATATCAGCATAAAATCTTTTTATTTTTTTTATCGAAAAATTGATTAATAAGTAGAGTTAAAGTAAACCTTCTTTGATACCGTCCTTTCCATGAATAAAGTCCTCGCAGTTTTCTATACTAAAACCATCAGTCCATATATCTTCATAATCTTGGTACCTTAAAAACACTCGTTTTTCCTCATCATTTAATAGACTAAACGATTCAACAAATGTTTTTGGCAATTCATTTCCAGTAAAAAAAAGTGAACCGCCCACATCAGTAGTACAATATTTCAAAGAAGAGATCTGATTATCATTACAATTAAAATTACCTTCTACATTTTCAGGACTATGTTCCAATGTTATTAATAGATTTTTCTGGCAATCAAAATTACCTCCAACATGTTTTGGGCTGCCTTCAAGGGTAGTTAATTTATTTGAGCTACAATCAAAATCTCCGCTTACATTACTAAACTTCAAGGGTAATTGTTTTAATTCTTGCGCAAAGAAACTAACATTACCATCCACATTAATAGATCCATCTACATTTAATGTATAGTGCTTTATATCGTACATTTCGCATACACTATCGATGCTTCTAATTTCACTTTCAGTTGAAAAATTTTCCATATTTTATTTTTATAAGATTGCATTTTAATACTAGTTCATCGTTATGCCTTTTAATGTAATTTCCACTTGTGTTTTTTTTTATATGCGATGCACCACTTTTTTCCGAAAAAAACATATCATAAACAAAAAAAATAGTCCTACCAACAAAAACTAATACAGTTTAAAATCACATAATTCTTAGCTTGTATTAGCTTAAATCACAAACTAAATGATTATAAAATCTACTAGATTATAGAGCCTTAATAATTACTTAAAAGAAAACACCTTTTATATATCATCGTAAATAAAAACTTAGTATTTCTAATTTTCTTACACTACCACATTACGAGCTACACTCAGCCTTTCCAGCATGACTATCATGCACAAAATGCAATACTCTTCTTTTAAATTTTAAGAAAATTCTTTTAAAAAATCCAATTATTCAAAGATAGGAAAATTCGACTTATAAGTCGACATCGATTTGAATATTAATGACTGCTGTTCTTTTTCTTTGAAAAATGCAAAAGGATATTGAAAATATTGAAGCGGAACTAATTGATCGGATTTATAAAATCTTTATTACAAAATATGATCACAACAAGTCTTCTTTTGCAAAAGCTTCCGGTTGCACGGAAACAACAATAAGACGAGTGCTAAGAAAGGAACAAGGTATTACAATCAATTTACTAGTAAGGATAGCTTATGCTCTAAACACAACAGTAAGCGACTTAATGCAAGGATTACAAATAAAAAAAGATGAGTAAAAGTGTTTGTTTAATAAATTTATCCGCAACCGAAGAGGATTAGCACAAAAAAAACATGACTGAATTTTACATAAAACACAAGGTAGCAAAGACTTTACTAAAGTACAATATCAAGTTCGAACAATACGAGGATCGTTTCGAAATCGAAAGTCAAGACTTAACTATTATTCCTTCAAAAAAAATTGTCAAGATGCTTGGTCTAAAAAACAACAAAGGTAATGAGACTTTAATTGATAGTTTGAACAAAATTAGACCAGAATGGCTTTTAACTTTCTATTCATATCAGTATCACTATTTTGTGTATAATGAAGAGGGAAATGTGAACATAACTAATCTACATGAGTTCCTATTGGAAATTATAGAAAACATGGTATAATAATTTAACAAAAGAAAATATGGATGAAGATTTACAAGTAATAGAAAATATCAGAAGAAATGAACTATATTTAGGAGTAGTTTTTGAAAAGAATAAAGATAAATGTATAAATTTTCTAAGAAAAAAGGACACAGAAAATAAGCTTAATGAAGATGACCTACTTAACATCTTTTCAGAAAGCGTTTATTTATTCTATAAAAAAATTGCTATTGAAAATTTTGTACTGTCGTCAAGCATATCAACATTTGTTACAGCTATTTGCAAAATGAGTTTAATAAACGCACTAAGAAATAAAGAAAGAAAAACAAAAAAGAAAATTAAAATAAAAGAAGTTGTTAATTTAGAAAATTTAAGCATACGAGCAGAAGACGAAATTAATGATGAACCATACAACAGAATTAGTCGCGCTTTAGAACTTATGAGAAATGCAAACGGCATTTGTTACGAATTACTTACTAAAGCTATTTACGAATTTTACTCTAATGAAGATCTTAAAAATCACTTTGAATTTCCCAATATGGGAGTTGTTACAACAAGAAAAAATAGATGTAAAAATAAATTACGAACTATAGCTTTACAGCTTATTTAAGTGAAAAAAAAATGAAAAAAGCAAAAGACATAATTAAGTCCTATCTCGTGCCAAAACTGCAAAAGCTAAAGGAATTCGAAACTGAATCATTAAATGAATCTTTTTGGTTTGAATTCACTGTGGCACTTCTAAATTTTGAATCTGACCCTAAATCACTATATGTTCTTGTATTAAATTTACATTTAAATTCCGACATTAAAGACAAAATAATCTCGAAAATCCCAAAAACGTATTCATTATTAATTTCAGAATTAGCAGAAGAAAAACTCAAAGGAAATAAATCAGAAGCCCTATCAATATTAATAACAAATAAATCTAAAGCATTCGAAGATGAGTTTGCTTTTATTACTAGTGTGCGAGAATCTTTCGAGTTATTACAAAACAAAAAAAGAATTATAGAAGAACTACCTTTTATGTACGAAAAGCTGCAAAAGGACATTTCAAATAATGATAAATAAATGCATGTAGCAAATTAATTATCAAAATAATTATTCCACTTTATTATTAAGAGGGTATAGCAAAATAAATATGCTATACCCTCTTTTTTTTTTAATTAAATCTAAAACTCAATTCTGGATTAATTAAAACTACATGGAATATTCAAAAAAGAATAATTACTTCCTTTTCGAATTTTCAGCTTTAGTTTCCAAATAACAGTAACGTTTCAATTACAGATCTCAAAAAAATTGTAATCACTTTTTACTTTTTCACACTCTTAACTAGTAAGTCAGTACGATAAAGGACCATTTATAAAATCTTATTTACCAGTTACTTTTTCAAACTTTTAGGTATTAAATAAGAAAGAAACAAGAGCAAATTAATATTTACAAAAAATTTGATTACCTATTACTTATTTAAACTTTTAGGTATTAAATAAGTTAGAGACAAGAGCAAAGTAATATTTATAAAAAAATTTGATTACCTGTTACTTTTTCAAACTTTTAGGTATTAAATAAGTTAGAGACAAGAGCGTAATAATATTTATAAAAATATTTGATTACCTGTTACTTTT